>CAYQZD010000022.1:0-41837 GCA_964421875.1 uncultured bacterium | reverse complement strand
TTTAATTTATAAAGCGAATTATTCAGACAAGCCTTATTTTCGAAAAAAATGATAAACCTGTCGGCTTATAATATGCCAATCCGCAACTTTATTAAAAGTGAAACTGTTTTTAATTTTCCCACTGTACTTCTAACATATTTTCTAAAACTTCTTTCTTATTCTTTAAATTTTTTCTCCAAATTGCACCAATTATAGGTACTGTCACTAAATCAACACAACCAATGACAGCAAGTAATTGATCCCTATTTTTTGCTTCATCAGGATATCCTCCCTCTGATCCTTTACTAGCACCTACGGCACTAATGGCTAACAATGTAATTCCAGCTGTATAGCCTAACACTCTAAACAGTACTTCATTTTCTATTTGTTCATTGACCAATCTAATCCTTCTTTCAATTTCTATCATAGAAAGTCCCTCTTTCCCAAAAAATTCTACAATAATTGTATTTCCTGGAGGCAAGTTTACTAATTTATTTTCGAATGTAAATCCTTTTTTAATACAGGCTAATAAATAACTCTTCGGTTCTACATTCTTAAAAGCATAAGAATCATCCGCAATTCCCGATAATCCAGTTCCTTCCAATGAAACTCTAGCGCCAGGAGGATTTGTGAATACAAGTATATTTCCGGGTCTTTTTCTTAATCTAACATCAACTTCGTTTATTTCATCAACTCTGACTTCAACTTCAGCTGTGTAAGGTTCATAGTCTTCGGGGCCTGTTACAGTCAAGTCATGAATACCAGTTAATAGCTCTTCTGTGGTAACCGGCGCTGTCCCGATATATTTGTTATCCAAATCAACTCTTGCGCCTCGGACATTGGAAGTAATCTTCAATCTCCCGCGAGGTCTTTTCAGGATTAAATCAACCATTTGCGGGTCTGTCTGAGAAATATAAACAGTTTTAGTATCAGGACGGTAGTTTTCTTTTCGGAGTGTAATATCGTGCCGTCCTTCTTCGAGTTCTCGAAATGTATGGGGAGTTCTCGCCGCCTGTTTATCGCCGTCAATATAAATGGTTGCGCCCGGCGGATAGCTGTTGACATACAGCTCACCTCTTTTCACACCGACTTCGTAGGGGGATTTTTCTCCGACCGCCCTGCGCAGTTCATCTATTGAGGGGCACTCCACTACCGCTTTCATCACAATCCGCTGGACGCCGGTCTCTTCCGCATCATCGTTTTTCCAGAGAATATCATAGTCGATAACCGTTCCCGCTTGAACCGCGTCGATAATATCCTGAGTTAAAACATAGTCTTCCACCCGGCTGTAGCTTTGAACATAGGTCGCCGCCGCTTTGTCCACCGCCAGCCTTTTCGCCCTGGCCAAGACTCGATTATAGGCTTCTTCAGCGGTGAATCCCGTTCCCATTACGAATTCGACTGTGTCTGTAACAACGGTGACTCTGTTTGGTACCGATGCGAAAGAAATGTTGGTGAAGACGATTAAAGAAAGAACAAATATCTGCCTCATATCTACTCCTCCAATTTGTAATGATAATTAGTAGGGTGGGTCATTCAGACCCGCCGAATATGCCGCAGAATGCGGCATAACGGATAGTCGGCTTTTAATAAGCCGACCTACAATTCATTGACCGATGTCTCATTTCTTTTTGAACCCCGGTATCCACATCGGCGTTTCCCTGATATACCGTTCGTACTCTTCGCCGAAGCGCTCCAGTAGCAGCTTTTCCTCGTGGCGCGAAATGTAGTGCAAGAATACAACTGCGATTACCCATACCGCCGCCGCCGCCAGCGATAGACTCATCATCAGCATACCGAGGTAGAGCAGGATTTCGCTGAGATAAATCGGATGCCGCACCAAATTGAACACGCCTTTCCGAATCACGCAAGGCTCTTCCCGGACTTCTTTGAAGACGATGTTCAATCCTGTCCGCGCCATATAGCCTGATATGAACAATAGCGCGATTCCCAGCGGCAGCTTGACGAAAAACGGAACATACTGGTCAAGGAAGGTGGTGTATTTGAGGAAAAAGGTGTCCGCTACCCAGACTGCGGCGAACAACAGGGCAAAAATCATCTGCCCGGCGTCGCCGAGTTTGTGCTCACCGATAAGGTCTTCTCTATTGTGATGCTCTTTTATTTGTGAATGCAGACGGGACATAGTGATTTCCTGATTTCATATTAAGTCATTCTAAACGAAGTGAAGAATCTCTTGTTTATAAATAACTTATGAAAATGCAGATGCTTCGCTTCGCTCAGCATGACATATTCCGTGTCGCAGGGTCTCTGCACCCTGCGACATGTAATTAATAAACAAAGGATTGCAACAGGGTGCGGAGACCCTGTTGCACTAATGTGCGGGGATTCTGTGGCAAATCATAGTATAAAATGAGATTTCGGTAAGGGCGTTCAATTGAACGCCCCTGCAAACGGAGAACTTGTTACTCAAGACTCTATGTCAATTTAACTTGCACACCTGAACACCTGTACACTTGTACACAATTAATTTTCATATTTCAGTTTCAACTTCCGATTCGCGGTGACTTCGTCCAAGTGTCCCACCGGCGTGGTGTGCGGGGCGGTCTTGACCATTTCCGGATCCTCATCGATTTCCTTGTCGATGGCGATCAGCGCATCTGCGAACTTTTCCACCGCTTCCGGGGTTTCGGTCTCGGTGGGCTCTATCATAAGGGCTTCCGGGACGATAAGCGGGAAATAGACCGTAGGGGCGTGAACGCCGTAGTCCAGCAGGCGTTTGGCGATTTCACGGGTTTTAACGCCGCGTTTGGCTTGCCGGGAGCCGGAAAATACTGTTTCGTGCAGAGTGTTCAGCCCGTAGGGGAGGTCGTAATACGGTTCTAACTTCTTCTTCAGGTAATTCGAGTTCAGTATCGCTGCTAGAGAAGCCTTGGTCAATCCTTCCGCGCCCATCATCAGGATATAGGCGTAGGCGCGAACCAACACGGCGAAGTTTCCGAAGTAAGAGCCGACTTTCCCGATGGTCAGGGGTTGGTCGTAGTCGAAGATGTAGCCTTCGTCCTTGACGTCGATGACGGGGACCGGCAGGAACGGTTCTAACTTATCGCACACCGCCACCGGTCCCGAACCGGGTCCTCCGCCGCCGTGCGGGGTGGAAAAGGTCTTGTGCAGGTTCAGGTGCACCGCGTCGAAGCCCATATCGCCGGGGCGGGCGATACCCATCAGGGCGTTCAAGTTAGCTCCGTCCATATAGAGCATAGCTCCGGCTTCGTGAACCATCTTGGCGATGTTTTCCACGCCGCATTCGAAGGTTCCCAGGGTGTTGGGATTGGTAATCATAAAGGCGGCGGTTTCCTCGTCCAGGTTTTCCGCCAGCGCTTTGAAATTGACCATCCCGTATTCGTCCGATTTAATCTGGACCACATCGTAGCCGGCGGCGATGATGGAGGCGGGATTGGTGCCGTGAGCGCTGTCGGGGATGATAACCTTTTTACGGGGATTGCCATTGTGCGTATGATAGGCTCGGAACAGCAGCAGGGCGGTGAGTTCGCCGTGCGCGCCCGCAGCGGGCTGTAAGGTGATAGCGGGCAATCCGGTGATTTCACACAGCGCCCGTCCCAGTTCCCGCATCAGGCGCAGCGCTCCTTGAGCGGTGGCGGAAGGCTGGAAAGGATGCAAAGCTGCAAAACCGGGCAGGGAAGCCATCCGGTCGTTCACCTTGGGATTGTATTTCATAGTGCAGGAGCCCAGGGGGTAAAAGCCCTTGTCCACATGGTGGTTCATGGTCGAAAGATTCACAAAGTGGCGCATCACCGTCCCTTCGGAAACTTCGGGCAGGGGCGGCGGGGCTTCCCGCAGGAATCTGTCAGGTATCAGTCCCGCTTTTTCCGGGACATCCAGTTCCGGGAGGGTGTATCCGCGTCTTCCCGGAACGCTTTGTTCGAATATGGTTGGTTGGGGCATAATTGGTTTCTGGTTTCTGGTTACTGGTTTCTTGTTACTCGTTGCTTTTTACTCGTTGCTCGTTACTCGTTGCTCGTTACTCGTTGCTGGTTGCTGGTTATTCTGTGTTCTCCCGTAGGAATATGGGAACAATCTCTATGTCAGGTCTCCGCTTCGCTAAAAATCTGACATAACACGTACAATTTCAATCTAATGCAATACCTTCGCCACCGCTTCCCCGAAATCAAAATCCGGGTCGAAGGGAGCCTGGTGGCAGCCGCAGGACTTAGGTGTAATCGGTTCCACCGGATGGAAGCTGATAATGGCGCTCATTCGGGGCAGCTTATGGCACATTTCGCAGCCTACCCCCGCCATTTTGGGGCTGAAATCGAGGTCCCAAAAGCCGGTGGGATAGCCGAATCCGGTGGTGTGGCAGGGGAGGCAGCGTTTCTCCGGATTGTCGCTTATCGCGGCGAAGGCTTTGGCGTGGGAAGTTTCCGCCCAGGAATCGTATTCCCGCTGATGGCACTTTGTACAGTACCAATTTCCGTGGAAAATCCTGCCATCCTGAGGCATCGCGGCGCGGCGGGCTTCCAACACTTTGTACCAGGCGGCGTAATATTCATCGGTCAAAGCTTTGAATTCCGGTTTCGGCGGCGGGTCGTTTAAAAGCACCGGCGTAATACGCGAAACGATGGAATTCCGCTTATTACCGGGAATAACCACGATTTTTCCCGCGAATTCACAATTCTGTCCGGCGGGGACGATGTATCCTTTGCCCGACTCGGTTCGTTCCGGTGAATCATACCGGCCGCCGCTGGTAATAATGTCAATCCAGTCATAACGTTCCATCAATTCCCGGTCGAATTCATCGGGTCCTTGAGTCATAACGACCCATAAATCTACACCGCCGCCGTTATCATCGCGGAGGTTTTGCAGGGCGCTGTCGGGCGTGATGAAGGTCAATCCCGTTTTCAATGTGTCCGGCAACAGAGCGAAAGTCGCTTTAGACCAAAGACCGGTAATACCTACCTTTACTCCCGCCGTCTCTTTCAGGATAAACTTCTGAAATGCTAATCTACCGTCAGTCCCAATATTAGCGCAGACCAGCGGCAATCCGCGTTTCAGCATCTCTCCGCGCCGGGGAGTATCCTGGTCGCCGGGGAGGAAAGCTGTGAAGCGCAGAAGTTCCGCCGCCTTCAGGAGGTAGATATCCTTGAGGGAATCCATTCCCGCCGGGAAATAGTTCCCGGCGCAGAGGCGGAGCGCGGTATGGGAATCCAGACCGAATACAGACGACAGGTTTTCCAAACCGCCGGCGTCGGTGGCTGGTCAGCCGCAGCCCCTTAGCGCGCCGTTATTATTGGCGGTGTAGTATATTTCAACCGCGTCCCGCCGGGAACATCCCCATATCAACGCCGCGGACATAATGCCTGCGGTAATGAGGGCAAGTATGTTTTTTGCGCGCCGCAATCAGCCGTATTTTTTCAATTCTTCCACCAGCCAGTCCATTTCCACTTTAGCGCGGGATTCGGTGACCGCTATCAGGAAACTATGCTCGTCCACCACCGGAAGGAAACGTCCCATCGAGGGTCCGACCAGCAGTTTTTTCTCCGCTAAGCTGTCGATGACGGGCTTGGCTTCATAGTTTGAAGTGACAAGGAATTCCTTGAAGAAAGGGCGGTCGGGGTATTTCAGTTTGAAGACGGTTTCCCTGGTTATCATTTCCGCCAGGTAATGCGCTTTCTGCAGCGACTGCCGCGCCATTTCCGCTATTCCTTCCTTTCCCATCAGGCACATCTCCACCGCCGCAGCCAGGGCGCATAGCGCTTCGTTGGTGCAGATATTGGAGGTGGCTTTATCGCGGCGGATATGCTGTTCGCGGGTCTGCAAGGTGAGGGTGAATCCCCGTCTGCCCTTGACATCGACGGTCTCACCGACCATCCTGCCGGGCATAGCGCGGAGGAATTTCTGATTCGCAGCTATCACTCCCAGATAAGGCCCACCATAATTCATCGGATTGCCCAATGACTGGCCTTCAGCCACCGCTATATCTGCGCCATACTCCGAAGGAGGCTTCAGCAACCCCAATGACACCGTGTCGAAAGAAACAATGAACAACGCTCCCGCCGAATGAGCGGTTTCCGCGATATCATCGACTTCTTCCAGCAAGCCGTAGAAATTGGGGTGCTGAACTAGCGCTGCCGCAACTGTATCGTCCACCGCTTTTCTTAAGTATTCTATATCGACTATTCCGCCGGGCGCGGGGATAGTTTCGATTTCATAGGGAAAAGCCGTTCCGTAGGTATTCAGGATTTTTCGGTGATGGGGGTGAATATTGTCGGCGGCGAGGATTTTACTCCGCCTGGTTTTTCTGACTGCCATCGCCGCCGCTTCCGCCAAAGCGGTTCCGCCGCAGTAAAGCGAAGCGTTGGCGGCGTCCATCCCGGTCAGTTGGCAGATAAGGGATTGGTATTCCCATATCGCCTGAAGGGTGCCCTGGCTGACTTCGGGCTGGTAAGGGGTGTAAGCGGTGTAGAATTCGGGGCGGGAGATAATCGCGTCCACCGCCGCAGGGCGGAAGTGGTCGTAAACGCCGCCTCCGGCGAAGCAGGTCATTACCTTGTTCATCCCCGCCAGCCGTTCCAGTTCGCGCACTACTTCGAGTTCTGACATCCGGGGCGGGAGGTCGAGCGGCTCTTTCAGGCGCAGGTTATCGGGTATGCCCTGCAGCAGTTCCTCGATGTCGGCGGCGCCGATGGTTTCCAGCATCCGCTCCAAATCCCCCTTAGTGTGGGGGACGAAGGGGATGTTCTGCTCCCAGAGGTCGTCGGGAAAATATTTGCTCATCTATGTTTGTTAATTATTAATGTTTGATTTTCGATTTCTTATATCATAACTCTTATCTCTTATCTCTTATCTCTTATCTCTTATTTCATAATCCTTCAACCATCTTGTCGTAATCCTCGGCGTTCATCAGGTTGTCCAGTTCGCCGGGGTCGGACAATTTGATTTTCACCATCCAGCCGTCGCCGTAGGGGGATTGGTTGACCAGTTCCGGCTGATCTTCGAGGCTGGCGTTGATTTCGACGATTTCGCCTGAGACAGGCGCATAGAGGTCGGACACGGCTTTGACCGCTTCGATGGTGCCGAAGGGGGCGTCTTGGGCCACTTCGGTTCCGATATCCGGCAGTTCCACGAAGACGACATCGCCTAATTCGCCTTGAGCCCAGTCGGTGATACCGATAGTGGCGGTGTCGCCATCGACCGCAGCCCATTCGTGTTCTTTAGTGTAGTATAACTCTTGGGGTGTTTCCATTGGGGTTTACTCCGGGTTAAGATATTATTCTTATGTTATTTGCTCTAAGACTTTATCAAGCGATTCAATAAAGTGTTTGTATAGAACCTCATCTTCTTTCGAAATTTCACCTTCTTTTGATTTTTCTACAAGACGAACTTTATTTAACGTTCTTTTGTAAGGTATTGCCCTCTGAGGATTATTTCTAAATTCGTCGATCGCACCTAATCTTTCATAATAGTCAATACCAGATTGAATAATAATGATTCTATTTAGAAATCTTAATGCTGCCATTTGTTCATTTATCTCGCTTGAAAGTTTTTTCTCTATTGAATCAATTATTGTATCTCTACTTATGATCGTTTCGCGAAGTCTTGAAATCGTATTTTCAAGTTCATCCTTCCTCTTTTCCATTTCAAAGCCTATCTTCATTACCTCTGTCACATTACCAACACCAATAAAAGCAACAATGGCTACTGTCAATGTGATCCCAATTATAGATAAGGATATATACGGATGAAAACTCAGATTAATGTCTCGCTGGTCAATTACCGAATCCTCAAACTTATACTTTGATTTATAACCTTCATATACTTCCGAAAAAGCCCCTATAATAATAATGCAAGCAAAGACAGAAATCATTAGAATAAATATTCTACTATATTTGCCAGTTTTGTTTTTCATTGTAAACCTCAATTATTTAGTAATATTTTATCAACAACACTTTTAAGATCATTTGACTTAGTTACATCTTTGTGCATAAGTTCCTTAATTTGTTCACTTGTAGAATACAATTCCTTTATAGTTTGATAAGTTTTACCTGTAGCACCTGTTAAAATAATCACTTTAACCGGTTTGTTTTCTGGCTTCCTATACAGGTAATTCTCAAAAAACCTCACACCCGAAAGTAAGCCATCGTTAGTCTCAGCGAGTGAGAACATCTCAAGTGGCGGCATCATAATGTCGAGGATTACAAGATCGATTAGATGAATCACGTTCTCTTCAAGGTATTCAACAGCTGTAATTAAATCATCCGCAACAATAACATCATAATCGTCTATCAATGGTGTGAGGTAAATACTCATATGATGCGGTTGATTTTCGATGAAGAGAATCCTTGGTTTTTCTCTTTTTGATGTTTTGCTTTCCATTTTGGCCTCCGTATTAACGTTTGTTATATAGAGTTATAGTAAACATATTCCTATATATGGGATATCTTGTTATTGTTTTTAACCAAACATGGGTTGACTTAAAACGATAAAATTCACTTTGCAATGAGTACCTTAGCTGTGTATCCATTTTGTTGATCATGTCTTCAGACATTTCTTTTCGTATTGATGATAATTCATCAGAAGATAAATTCAAACTCCTAAATTTGTTTGATAATTTCTCATTTCTCTTTAAAAAGTATAAAAGAAAATAATCCCTATTACTTATTTCGTCTGAGACGACATCGGCACGGCCCAATTTCAAATCATATAATAAGTGATGGACTACACGTAAACCCAATCCGGTACCTTGGTCATAGAGCGTTTTAGCTAGATTGCTTCGCCAACCGCTTTTCCAGATATTCCCTTCTATAATATCAGCATAAGGGATCTCAATTCCGAAATTCGATACCTGTATCTTAAGGTTTGCACCATCTGAAAATGCTTCTAATCTAATCGGAGTACAAAGAAATGAATATGTAATGGCATTCTTTAATAAATTGAATAAAATCATTGAAACTGCTAAACGGTCTGTATTAATATAAAAAGCATCATCAGGAAGTGTGAATTTTATTGTTTTCAATTGGTCATATACTTCTGAAGCAATGATTGACAGCCATTTAATAAGTAAATGATTTTTAACTTCTGAGCTTACAATCCTTAGATCATCACCGGATATTTTTAAAGCTCCACTTATTCTGGTGAGTAATAAAATATCCTCTGCTGCTAATTCAATATCACCAAGCTTTTTATCTAAAAGTGATCTTCGGTGAGGAAATGATCTTAATTCGTTTGCTTTTCCAGATATCGTTCTAGCCTGTGCTATGATTTCGTGTTCTTGTCGTGTGAAAGTATCTTCGGCTCGTCTTGTATATGATTCAAGTGAAGAGTATACTCCAATAATTGATGCAAATCTGATTAGACTTCTTTCATCATCTTTGGTGAAGATTTCTGCTGTTCCATCTATATTAGATTTTTTATCTGCTACTATTATTAATCCATTACATTTATTCTCAGGTGTAATTATTGGTGAAATCAAGCACGCTTTACATCTTGTGTTATACCATTTGGCATATACACTAGAAAAAAAACAGTCATTGTACTCGTTTGTGCATAAAAAACAAACTCTATTATAAGATTTATATTTACAAAATATGCTTACAAGTCTATCATAGTACTTATCTATAATATCAATAAAGACTTTTTCTTTCGATGTATCTAGTGGTAAACATTTATCACCAAGGTGTGAACATAATTCAAGTCTTTCAGTCTTATCGTCGTATATGAAAATTCCAACTTCTTTAGATTTCAAAGTTTCTCTAAAGATTTCAAGTGTTTTGTTAAGGAACTGGATATAGTCTTTTGTAATCAGTCTAGACGTTTTATTAATCATTCTTGTCATAAATCTGTTCTTATTTCTATTAACTCTTTCCATTCCATTACCTATTAAATATGATAATCGAAATATGTGTTCGTCATTAAAAAAGAAAGGTAATGTATTATCTGAAGTAATCATAATAAAAACACCCTTAATTCCATATGTTACTATACTAACGTCATCTGGTTCATCATATAAAATAGGAAAAGCTAAGAATTTGTCATTAGGTTTGATATTAAAATGTTTCTTGAATGACTTCTTCTCAACTAAAAGAAGCGTTTCATCATCGATCTGCTTTTCAATGTTAGAGAACTTTCCCTCGTTTTCTTTTTGCTTATCTTCAGTTATTTTTTCTCCACTTTCTTTTTTCGCCTCTATTGCCTTAGCTTTCAAATACACCTCCTTATACAGCTTGTAGAGCGATTCCTTATCCTCATCTTTAGATTCAATTATTTTGACATCCAGCTTCGGGTCAAACTTATTGTCTATAACAATATAATCCTTCATCGCCTGTTTTATTAAGACCGCTTCATCTAATTCCCCTCCAACTGACCAGATGGAAGCATATTTAATCGTTTTGAACTCTTCACCTACAATATCCAAAACCTGAATGAAAAAATCCTTCAGATCTCTATTATTGACCATCCTGCTGATTCTTTCGTACACATTTTTCCAACATGCCTCCTTATACATTAAGTAGTTCCAAGCAGCGGTTATGGAAAACCTATGTATCGATTTAAGTAAGGGATTATCTTGAAGTTCAATATCATATCTAAAAAAGTTTTTCACATTCTTTTTACACAAGACAAGGATTCCAAGGGGATGCACATTTTCATCGTTCGCTTTGCCTTCTTTAGACAGGAATCGCTTGGCTATAGGAAAGGCAATTACAGAACTTGTCCCCTCAGCAAAATCTTTATAGTCATTTTGAAAAGCTTCAGGAGGATTATCAGTGTCATCTATTCCAATAGGATTTAAACTGTCGAATTCAGTCGATATTTTCAAGCAATGCAAAGAAAAATACTGACTTATTAAATTAACATCATCGAGATTAAGCGCTTCACCCTGTGTTTTCATTTCTTCTAATCCGCCTCGCAGCTTTATCTTATAATCCGCCGGAAATGCTCCCGCCAGTTTCAGAGTATCATCCCGCCACTTAACTCTAAAATAAGCGGCAGCATCGACACTGTCGAGTTCGCAAAGAGCCTCTAGCGTCTCATCTACGGCAAGACCATCTGTGTACGGATACTGGAGTTTCCAAAGCAATTCTCTTTTTTCCTCGCTTTTCCCCTGAGTGTTTTTTTCTACCTCCGACATAACCTTCTCCCGGAATTTAGTTATTGATATAGATATTTGTTTTCTACTTCTTCCACCGTTCTAAAAATCCCGTATCCACATCGCCCCGGATGAAATCGGGGTGGGTAATGACTTCGAGGTGGAATGGGATGGTGGTCTTGATGGGGTCCACCACCATTTCCTCCAGGGCGCGTTTCAGGCGCAGGCGGGCTTCCTCGCGGTCTTCGCCCCAACATATCAGCTTGGCGATAAGGGAATCGTAGTAAGGGGGCACTACATATTCCTGATAGATGTGAGTATCGACCCTGACGCCGGGGCCTCCGGGAATGTGGAGGTCGATAATCTTGCCGGGGCAGGGGCGGAAGTTCAACTCGGGGTCTTCGGCGTTGATACGACATTCGATGGCGTGCCCTTTGAATTCGACGCGGTCCTGCAGATGATTCAAGGGCAGTCCGGCGGCTATGCGGAGTTGTTCTTTTACCAGGTCGATGCAGGTGACCATTTCGGTTACGGGATGTTCCACCTGGATACGGGTGTTCATCTCCATAAAGTAGAAATCGCCGCTGGAGTCCAGCAGGAATTCCACGGTTCCGGCGCTTTGGTAGCCGGCGGCGAGGGTAGCTTTGACCGCGGCTTCGCCCATTTTCTGACGAAGTTCAGGAGTTACCGCCGGGGAAGGGCTCTCCTCGATTAGTTTCTGATGGCGGCGCTGGACGGAGCAGTCCCTTTCACCCAGGTGGACGACGTTCCCCTGACTATCGGCTAAAACTTGTATTTCCACATGGCGGGGGCGCTCGATGAATTTTTCAATATAGACATCGGGATTGCTAAAACCGATTTCCGCTTCGGAACGCGCCATATCGAAGGAGGTTTCCAGCATTGCGGGCGCTTTTACCAGCCTCATCCCCCGCCCTCCCCCGCCGGCGGCGGCTTTTATTATCACCGGATAACCGATAGCGTCGGCGATTTTCCTGGCTTGTTTAGCGTCGCGCACCACGCCTTCACTGCCGGGGATAACGGGAACTCCGGCTTTTTGCATCGTCTCCTTCGCCAGCGGTTTATCGCCCATCATCTCAATTGCGCTTGGGGGCGGACCGATAAAAATCAGTCCCATCGTTTCCACCATCTCGGCGAAGGCGGCGTTTTCAGCCATAAAACCGTATCCGGGGTGGATAGCCTCGGCGGCGGCGACTTCAGCGGCGGCGATGATGCGGTTCATATCGAGGTAACTTTTAGCGCTTTCATAGGGTCCGATGCAAACCGCTTCGTCAGCGAAGCGGACATGGAGAGCGTCGGCGTCAGCTTCGGAGAAGACGGCGATGGTGGACATCCCCAACTCCTGGCAGGCGCGGATGACTCTGAGGGCAATTTCGCCTCGATTGGCGATCAGGACTTTTTTCATAGTCGCTCGTTTCTCGTTGCTCGTTACTCGTTGCTCGTTTCTCGTTGCTCGTTACTTGTTGCTGGTTAAAGTGGAATCCTGTCAAGCGGCGGTAAGTCTGGATATCATCACGATTCGATACGGAATAAAACAGTGCCGTATTCTACGGGCTGTCCGCTTTCGACGCAGATTTCAGCAATTTTTCCGGAAACATCGCATTCGATTTCGTTCATCAGCTTCATCGCCTCGATGATGCACAGCACCTTCCCGGCGCTGACCGTATCGCCGATTTCAACGTAGGGATCTGCCTCCGGGGCGGGCCTGCGATAAAAAGTGCCGACCATCGGAGCTTTGACTTCGTACAGCTCTTTTACCGGTTTCTCCCCAATCGATGAGACCGGCGGCGCTTCGACTACGGTTTCCGGGGGCGCAGCCGGCGCTGATGCGGGCGGGGGAACCGCCGAGGGCTGCAGCAAGGCATGTGCTTGAACGTAATGCGGGGGCGCGGTGTTCAGTTCCTTCTTGATGCGGAGGGTGACGCCGTCCTGGGCGATTTCCAGTTCACTGACGTTGGATTCTTCAACCAATTGCACATAACGTTTCACATCTTTGTAGGAAAACTGTGTCATACTGGTTCCTCGTTGCTGGTTTCTCGTTACTGGTTCCTCGTTACTCGTTACTGGTTCCTCGTTACTCGTTACTGGTTTCTCGTTGCTGGTTGCTGGTTATTCGGTAGTTGGCGGCAGGTTCCAATGCTTATCAACATATTGTATAAACTTGTTGAGTTTTCTGCCTAGTTTGTCGAACTCATCCTTAAGTTCAATATAAGTTTCTTCATCCAAATGTCCGGCGCTATGAATAAAATCGATATGAAGAATTGCCTCATCACAAGACGCTTGGGCAAATACTAAATAGCGTATAAAATCGTTCTTATATCGCCTCCTTCCATATCCTTCAACAATACATGAACATATGCTCTTCGAGCTTCTCCTGATTTGACTTCCCTCTTCATACAATTCATATTTAGGCAGTTGTAAAGATATTTTATGGACTCTAATAGCAAGGTCAAATGCTATTTTATACACTTCAAGGTCATGATAATTCTTCATCAACACTCCCAATGCGTAATTAAAAACCAGTAACCAGAAACGAGCAACGAGCAACGAGCAACGAGCAACAAAATTATTTCTTCATTCGTTCAAGGTAATCCCCGGTCCGGGTGTCCACGCGGATGATGTCGCCGATTTCGATGAAGAAGGGCACCTGCACCACAGCCCCGGTTTCGATAGTGGCGGGTTTGCCGGAGCCGGAAACGGTGTCGCCTTTGACCCCGGGCTCGGTTTCGACAATCTCGTACTCGATGAAAAAGGGCAGTTCCATCCCCAGGGCTTGCGTTCCGTGGAAGAGGACTTTGACCTCCTCCCCCTCTTTCAGGAATTTTATGCTATCCCCGGCGAGGCCGGTGTCCAAAGGCACCTGGTCATAGGTTTCCTGGTCCATAAAGATGAGGGAGTCGGCTTCACGGTAGAGGTACTGCATTTTCTTCGCTTCGACCCGGACTTCCTCCACTTTTTCTCCGGCGCGGAAAGTGTTGTCGATGACCTTGCCGGAGGTGAGGGATTTCAGTTTGGTGCGGACGAAGGCGCCGCCCTTGCCGGGCTTGACATGCTGGAATTCGACTATTTGGAATATATCGCCTGAAAATTTCAGGGTGAATCCGTTTCTGAAGTCGGCGGTTGAGGCCATAGGGGCTCCGTAAATTATATCGATAATTGAATCTTATTGCTTATAACTGATTTTTCAACATCAACCTTTTCACCGCATTCACGGCAAAAATACTCTTCTTCAATATCGGCTAACTCTGATTTTACAAACTTGAATTCTGAATCATCAAAGACGACAATATCATATTTATTTAAAGACGAGATGAACTCATTCGAACCACAATTAGGGCATATGTTATTGACTTCCATATAGACCTCCGATAGTTTTCAGTCGTGACTTGGCAACATTATTATCAATGATTTTCTTGTATAAATCACCGGATTTTATAATGACTTTATTGAATGGTAAAGACAAAAATTCAATTGCAGCTACAAATTCTTTTTTATTAAAATAATCAAAATCCAATTCTTCACACTTTAATTGATACCTCCCATAGAATTCATCAGCGTTTCTTTCATTTGCGTCTAAGCTCTCTACGATTATATTCAAATTTCTGATTTTAGTTGAGATTTCATCAAAATAGACAGAAATATATTTAAGGTGTTCATCGGTAACCAACCCTTTAATTTTGAAAATCTCTTCCATGTCCCATGGAGAAAGGGGAAACTTTGAGTTTATTTCAAGGATTTTAATAAGAACGCTGGTCGGTAATAATGTAGATTCTCCAATGCTCGCGTCTCTAATAACAGAAGGGGCAAAATCCTTGGCAATAACTACAGTATAATCCGCTTCGTGTTTGATTTTATGTTGCTTTAACCTTGTGAAGTATATTTTTTGAATAGCATCTTTTGTTGAAGATTTAGCTTCAATTATCATTTTAAAAGGTTTTTGAACTAAAACATCTGTTGAACCAGAAACACCTAAGTGGATACAATCGAATCCTAAAAACGAAAATAATTCAGCTATTGTTTCTTCAAATAGATTCGGCTCATCACTTTTAGTTGAAAAAATAGCAATTCTCTTTTTAAGTGTATCTGAATATGATATTTCATTAAAATCAGTATCTTTTATGACTATTTCTTCTGCATTTGGTTCAATCTGTTCCCTATATATAATTTTTGAAAAAATATGTTCATAATTTTCCAAGTATTTTGATATTTCAATCCTGTCTTTTCCTGTTACTTTTAAAAACCACTCATTATTTTGTCTAAAAATATTTACCTTCCATTGATTACCCTTAGCCTCTACTCCACCTATTATATCAAGGATATCATAATCTGGGATGATAAAAACTGTGTAATCCAAACCACATACAAAAATAACACAAAATTCATATCCTTTTACAAAATTAAGAGCATCACTATCCAAACCAAAAAAATATTTCTGCTTTCCACTTTCATCTTTTGACGAAAATCTCAAATATATGAAACCGTCTTTAGTTACTTTATATAATGTCTGACCGTAATATCTCTCAACTCTATGTTTTTCTTTGAGTTTTTCTATAACTTTGTTATAATGCTCTTTCACTGTAATCCTCCAATTATTTTTTCAAATTCCCCTTCCCGCATCACCCGCACCCCCAATTCCACCGCCTTGGTGTATTTTGAGCCTGAATCGGCGCCGACCAGAACGATGTCGGTCTTTTTGCTTACCGTAGAAGTTACTTTCCCGCCCATCCTGCGGATGATTTCCGCCGCCTGTTCGCGGGTGAAGTTTTCCAAAGTCCCGGTGAGGACGAAGGTCATTCCTTCGAACCGCTGTTCCACCGGTTCATCGCGCTTCTCCGCTTCGAGGCGGACTCCGGCGTTTTTCAGCTTTTCCAGCACAATCAAGTTCACCGGGTCGCGGAAGAAGTCATAGACCGATTTCGCGATACCGGGCCCAATTTCGTCGACGGCTTCAAGGATTTCCACATCGGCGGCGGCGAGGCTGTCAAGCGAACCGAAAGTGTCCGCCAAAATCCGCGCCGCCCCCGACCCCACCAATTTGATACCCAACGCGTAAATCAGTCTATCCAGCGGACGGTCTTTCGAGTTTTCGATACCCGCTATCAGGTTTTCCGCGGATTTGTCCGCCATCCGCTCCAGCGGGATAAGCTGCTCCTTGCGCAGAAAATATATGTCGCCGTAATCGTCGATGAGCTTTTCATCCAGTAAAAGCTGCACCGTGCTTTCCCCCAAGCCTTCGATGTCCATCCCCGCTCTGGAAGCGAAGTGCCGGACGCGCCCCAGCCTTTGCGGGGGGCAGGCGACATTGACACAGCGGCGCACCGCTTCACCCTCGTCGCGCGCCAGCTTGTGCCCGCAGGCGGGGCAGGTGCCGGGCATAACGAAGGGACGCGAGTCCGGCGGGCGCTCCTCTATCACCGCCGACACCACCTTGGGAATCACATCACCGCCCTTTTCCAGGACAACGGTATCCCCTACCCTGATGTCCTTGCGGGCGATTTCATCCTCGTTGTGCAGGGTCGCCCGCCGGATGGTGGAACCGGCGAGGAAGACCGGCTCCAGTTCCGCTACCGGTGTGATATGACCCACCCGTCCCACCTGGAGGGTGATGGCGTTCAAGCGGGTGCGAGCTTGCTCGGCGGGGTATTTATAGGCGATAGCCCAGCGAGGATTTTTGGCTGTAAACCCCAGTATTTCTCGTTGCGTTAAGCTGTCGATTTTAATCACCACCCCGTCGATTTGATAATCGAGGGATGAGCGTTTGCCCTTCCATTCTTCGCAGAATTCCCAGGCTTCGGCGAGGCTGCCGCAAAGCCGCCGTTCACGATTCACCGGAAGGGCGGCGGATTCTAAGATTTTCAGCCGCTCCCAATGGCTGGGCGGCAGGTTTACCCCGCGCAGGTCGTAGAGGAAAGCCCTTAGCGGCCGGCGGGCGACTTCCTGCGGGTCGAGCATTTTCAAAGAGCCGGCGGTGGAATTGCGCGGATTGGCGAAGGGGCTTTCGCCCCCTTCTTTGCGCTTTCGATTAATGTCGTTGAAATCCCCGATTCGCATATAAATCTCACCCCTGACTTCGAAAGAAGGGGGTGAATCGTCGGGAATTCGCAGGGGAATTTCCCGGATGGTCTTGATGTTGGCGGTGACATCGTCGCCGGTAACACCGTCGCCGCGGGTCAATGCCCCCACTAAAGTCCGGTTTTCGTAGCGCAGCGCTACCGCCACCCCGTCGATTTTCAATTCGCAGACATAGCGGTAAGGCGCTCCTTCCAATCCTTCCCGAACGCGGCGGTCGAACTCTTTCAGTTCCTCGTAGCTGTAGGTGTTCCCCAGGCTCAGCATCGGCGCGCTGTGCGGGACAGATACGAAGCCTTCGAGGGGCTGCCCCCCCACCCGTTGTGTAGGGGAATCGGGGGTTCGGTATTCCGGGTGCGCCTCTTCGAGTTCGACGAGGCGGCGCATCAAGGCGTCGTATTCGAAATCGGAGATTTCCGGCTGCGCCTCGACATAGTAGAGGCGGTCGTGGCGTTCGATTTCGCGCCGGAGGCTTTCTATCTCTTCTGCGGCGCTCATTTAGAACTTATCATACTCGATTTCATTGTAGTGCGCTTTGAGCGTTTCATCCCCGCAGTTTGGACTGCGGAGGCGTATAAAATGGACATTGTTGGGCGCGGGGACCTCGGTGGGAACCGTGTGCCATTCGTCTTCCCAGCGAATTACCTTGACCTCATCGAACCAGGCGTAGCCTTCATCGTCGTAGGGAGGCCCGTTGACGAAAGTGAAATCGCCGTAATAACCCTGATTCCCGATATTAAGGTCTTCACAGAAATATGTCCAGTCGAAGGTTCCCCTTAGCGGATCGCCGATGGGCTGCGTATAGCGGGGTTCTCCGCCGGTGCGTCCGCGGTAGTAAACGATTTCGGGATATGCTCCGCCGGCGTTGATGCCTTTGATCCAGCCGCAGATGGTATGGTCTTCGCCCCAAATCCAGCGCATCCGGTTTTCCATATTAGCGACTGTGGGACCGCCCTGCAAAGCGTGAGTCGTCAGCCTCAGCGCGCCCGAGCCATGCAAAGTAATGACACTATCAATGGTTTCACTATCGGAGTTGAGGTTCCAGATGGTGGAACCTTCATCCTCGAAATTCCCCACCCAGAGCATTTCGCGGCCGAACTGGACTTCAAAGGGACCTTCACTCCCGGTGATGGAATCGATTCTGCACAGGAAGCCGTTTCCCCAGATTTCCAGAGGATGCGATATCGTAATCTCATTCCCCTGGGGGATGGTAACCCGTCCACAGCCATAGGCGGTGCGCGATACAATCTGATGCTCGCCGAGGGCGATAAGTCCGCGGCAGGATTCATAGTCCGGGATGACGGTGGTGTTAAGATATTGCGAATAGTCGGCGATGCGGTCGATGATGTTTCGAGCCAGCTCGCCTTTTGCAATTTGCGGGATGTAGTCGTCGATAAAGACCGGTTTGAAATAGGCTTTGAATATCCCTTGCCGATTCATCTCGGTGTAGAGAATCATTGAGGGGAAGGTTTCAAAGTAATACTGGTCGAAGGCAAAGTTGCCCATACTGTGGGCGATGAGTTTTCCGTTGTAAACTCGGTATCCCTGCAGGACATGGGGGTGATGCGCCACCACCAGGTCCGCACCTAAGTCCAGTGTCTGATATTGCAGCAGCAGAGTAGTAGAGTCGATAGGCGGCGGGAAAGGCATCGTCGGGGGCGGCAGCGCGTCTCCGCCCATAGTGGTATCGGGGCGGGTGGAGTATTCGGTGCCGCAATGCACATGCGCCACCACGACGTCATAGAGCTGTTCCGCCTGAGGGACTGTACGTTCGATATAGTACTCCTTGAACCAGGTGAATCCCGCCTTATTAGGGCCGGCTTCGAGGAAAGGGGGGAGGTTGTCGATGCGGCCGGTTCGGTTGCAGTATCCCAGCATTCCCACGGAAACCCCTCCGCTGAAGAATACCGCGGGCTGCATCGCCTCGTATTCGTTCAATCCCGCGCCGAAATGCTTTATCCCCAATGTGTCCAGGGTGTTGCGAGTGTCGATGAAGCCCGGCTCCATATAATCGGTGGTATGGTTGTTAGCCAAGGTGACGCCGTCGATACCGGCGAATACCAAAGCGGTCAAATACTCCGGTTCGCCGTGAAAGATGTAATCTTTTGTGGGGTGAGGATGGTTGGTATTGTTGGTGAAGGGGCATTCCAGGTTGACGATGGAAATGTCGGCGGCTCCGCCCAGCGCGGGAAAGCTGGGCTCCCAGATGACATTGGGACCGTAATTCGGTATGATCCCGCCTGACACATAACGACGGCCCATCATGGCATCGCCGGTGAAGTTTACGGTGATTTCGGAATAGGGGGCGCCCAGCGGGAGAACCAGTTCAATATTTCGGCGGTCGAACATCATGGTGGAATCGTGCACCGTCGCCTGCACAGTGTAGTCTCCGGGGCGGACATAGGAGTGAATTGGATTCTGTTCATCGCTTTCGTCGCCGTCTCCAAAATCCCAATGGAAGTAGAGCGTGTCGGGGTCGGGATCGACCGCGGTGGCGGTGAACTGTATGGACATACCGTGACTGTTAATGCTATCCTCTACCACTTCGTAGTCCACGGTGAGCGTCGGCGCTTGAGGCATATCCATAGAAATGTCGCAGATGTAATCGAAGTAAATCCCGCCGTTGGAACGCCAGTCGTCCTCGTCATTGACGTAGATCAAACTACTGATGTTGGGTTCATAACCAAAAGCCATAATCCAATCGCGGCCTATCGGGAGGTGGTGGAATACCCAGGTGTTTTCATCGCCGACCCAATGGTAAGTAACGTTCCAATGGATGGAATCGACAAACTCCGAGCCTCTGAAGGTATAGAAAAATTCATTGATCCCATCGCTGATACCCAGAGCTTCGATTTCACCGGGGTATTCGCCGGACCCGTAGGAGTTCACTGCGATGCCCCAGACCGAATTGTAGGTCACCGCAACCGGAGAGATGCTCTGCACCTTCCAGGTGTTGCCGTAAACGAAGAGGGAGTAGTTGGAATTCTGATAGGTTACTGTTTGATTCAGGTTCCAGGAATTGGGCTCCAAATCCTCTCCGGGGTAACTGGTGAGCGCCACACTCCCGGATTCGAAATCTTCGATGATGACCTCGTCTCGCGGCAGTCTGTTCGAAGGATCGAACACGGTCACGGAGTACACCGCAGCCTGGCAGGAGCGGGATTCGCGGTGAGTAGTCAATGGAGTCAGGTGTGAGCAGGTTCCGTCGGAACCGGATCGGGTCACCCGGTAGAGCGCTTCGCCGCCGGGAACAGTCGCAGGATTCCAGCGCAGAACCACTTCATCCCCTTCGACAGAGATGGTAAGCCCCTCAACGGGGCGGGGAGTTTCTCCGCCCTGAACCGCTAAGGTCAGCATTAAGAACGGCAGGGCTGCTGTCAGGAGTTTTTTCAACATCGTCGGCATCTCTCTAAGTTGTTAGTTTAGAACAGAGAACCGGCAGTTCAAAACTAAAACGGTTCCCCCCGGTAAATATGTTTTCAAGTTAGCAAGTTATCAAGTTAACAGGTTTAACCGCTTGCGGCGGTTCCTCCTCCCTCACAATTACTTCAACAATGCGACTTTTATAATCTGCTGTTTATTCGATGTTTGCATCCTTAGGAAATAAATCCCGGATGGCAGGGAGGGCAGATTCATATTCAATTCATAGCTCCCCGGCGCACAATAATTATCATACAACTCAGCGACTTCTCTTCCCAGTATATCATATACGCCTATCCTGACATTATCCGCTTTATCCAAAGAGAATTTCAAGGAATGCCCATCGACAGTAAATTCAACGGAACTACGCTTATCATCGACTTCTCCGGGATTCTTAACAAATTGGAAACTATCCCTGGTATAATATTGAAGAGGAAAATCGCCTATCCTCACATAGTAGGTATAAATTCCAGGCGGAGCAAATCCCGGTACCCTCTGTCGGTGAATTCGATTGTAAGATTCTCCCGGCGCCAATGAAAGATTTACCCGCATCGCGAAGGGTTCGAAATACCGCCCGCTGGCGCATTCGACGCCGTTCCAAATATTGAAGGTAAAGGTATTTTCAGTGGTGTTGGTTATGTTGAACTCATAGGACAGCAGACCTCCGGCCGCCGGAATCCGGATAGGCGCTCCGATGGGAGTGATACTCATCTCCGGCATATCGTTAGCGTAAGCTGCGAGGAAAAAATCCTCTTGGTAGTGAATTATACCCCCGGCATAGTATTTACCGCTTTCGGACTGAATGACTTTGTTGAATTGATACTTATCGTTGGTTCGTTCCAGATAAGCGGTCCAGAGTGAATCTCCTTCAGCGTTGGTTTTAAGCAGCATCCCTCCACGGTCCCAGTATCTGCAATAACCGCCGATAACGAATCCGCCGTCCTTCGTTTCCGCTACGCTTTCTCCAATCTGTTCTATATACAGCCAATCGGGATAATCGTAGGTCCGATTCCAGATATAATCGCCGCTGCTGTCTATCTTTGTTAAAAAGATGAAGCGGTGCTGCGCATAACCGGTATAACCGGTGAAGACTAAACTACTGTCAGAAGCCTCAATAATATCATAAGCCACTCCTGTGGTTGGTGTATCATAGGTTCTATTCCATAAAACATTCCCCAGGCTGTCCGTTTTCACCACCCAGGGCTGCCAATAGCCGCCGATTTCACGCCTGAAACCGGTAAAAGCAAATCCGTCGTCAGAGGTCTGAATTATACTGTTTAAAAAATCGTCATCTCCGCCGCCAATAACAACGCTGCTGATAGTGTCTCCCTGAGAATTCACTTTTATCAGCCAAGCGTCATAATTTCCACCGCCGAAGTAATTGGAATTTGCTCCAATGATATATCCCTCGTCTCTAATAGGGTATATGCTTTGGCCGTATTGGCTTCTTCCGACAACGTTGGTGTAGATAGACTCCCACACGATGCTGCCGCTCGAACTGATTTTCACCAGATAGAGCTGCTTCCAGCCGTTTCCGAAACTGCCGGTCACCATAACTCCCCCGTCATGCGCCGGGCATATACCGTTTCCCCTGTCATCCATAGGTCCACCGAAGGCCAAATCCCATATCGGATTTCCCAGAGTATCCATTTTCACCACATAGACTTGGGTCCAGGGACTGGTGAAAGATTCGGTGGAACCAACCTGTACCAAATAAGCGTCTTCAATCATACACATATCTTTACAATAATCCCAATCCGTTCCTCCCACTGATGCGGTCAGAATGGTATCGGGCGGATTAATTTGACCGATACCGCCGGAAAAGGGGAGAAGCGATAGAATTAACAGACATATTATGCGTCTCATTTCCTCCTCCGTAATCCTAATGATGATAAACAGATGACGTACAGAAACTATGAAGATTCGCCTTAATTAATCACAACAAATCACAGAGATTAAATCTACGTCTCTTTCACTTTTAAAACTGCTCTTAGAACATCATCCACTTTAATATCTTCCATACATTTGAAATGTTTCTTGGGACATTCTTTCCCTCCCAGATGCGAACAGGGCCGGCAGGGCAGTTCCTTTTCCACCACTTCAGACCGGCTTCGGAAGGGGAAGAAGCCGAATTCCCTCACCGTGGGCCCAAAAATCACCACTGAAGGAGTTCCCACAGCAGCGGCGAGGTGCGCTAATCCGGAATCGTTGCCGATGAACAGCGCGCAGCTTTGAAGGATTGCCCCGGCTAAAGCGATATCGGTGCTTCCTGCCAGGTTTACCACCTTCTTCCCTACTCTATCCGCTATTTCGCGGCAAAGGTCCGTTTCATTGGCGGAGCCGAGGAATACGAGAGCGTCGGCGGCGCCGGATTCGAGTAGTTTCCGCCCCAGCGCTGCGAATTTACTCTTTCCCCACTGTTTATTCTTCCAGACAGCGCCGGGAGCGATAGCGGCAACCTTATTCCCTTGTAACCCGTTATCGCGCCAGATGGTGTCGCGCTTTTCTCCTGCTTCATTCGATGTAAAGAACTCAAGCCCGCCGCCATCATCCTCGACGCCCAAAGATTTCACCGCTTCAAGGTAACGGAGCGGTATCGGCGGCGCGTCCTTAAGCAGGTTCAGCTTGGTCTTAACCAGCAGCCAGCGTTTGCAGCGGGGCGGTTTCCAACGCAAAGTTTGCACACCCGATAGAGCGGACAAATACCGGCTGCGCAGACTGGAATGTATGTCCACCGCTAAATCGTAACCGGCGGGGTTAACTTGCTCTTTAACGAACCGATGTAAGAACTTCTTATCCAGCGGCTCCGCCGGGGAGATTATCCGGTCCAGATGAGGGTTTCCTTCGAGGACGCCCCGGAATCTTTCTCTAAGAACAAAATCGATTTCCGCCTCAGGGAAACGGCGGCGCATCCACCTGATTAAGGGCGTCGCCAGCAAGATGTCCCCCATCGAACTGAAGCGGATAATCAGGATTTTTTGATATTTTATCAGGTTACCCGTTATGTTTGAAACCACGAATAGACACGAATATACACAAATGATATAGTCTACAGGTCAGCAAGTCCGCAAGTCAACAAGTCGAAAACTGCGGGCGCTGAATCCCGCGCATAACGGCAATTCGTTATGTCAGGTCTTTAGCGCAGCGGAGACCTGACATCTACCTCGTTCCCACGCTCTGGCGTGGGAATGCAGACCTGCCGACTTCAAATCAAATTCCCGCCGCACAAAACCCTTAACCGGCTTTTATCTCAGCTTAAAGCTATCCTCCAGCGCGGGGGAAATCTTATGTTTCAACTTCCCCTTCTGATCGAGGTATATTATCAAACCCTGGTATTCCGAGTGATGCGCCAGCCACTCCATCCCCTTTTCCGGTCCCATCACGAACAATGCGGTGGCGGCGGCGTCGGCTTCGGTGCAGGTCTGGGCGACTACGGTGGCGCTGACACAGCGGTCAGCGGGCCAGCCGGTTTCCGGGTCGATGATGTGGTGGTAGCGCTTGCCGTCCTCGATGAAGAACTGCTGGTAATCGCCGGAAGTGGCGACCGAGCGTTGCCCGACTTTCAATGTGCCGTAGAGCGCGCCGGGTTTGCGGGGATGGGCGATGCCGATACGCCACTGTTTACCCTCTTTGGGGAGTCCGAAAGTTCTGAGGTCGCCGCCGGCTTCCACAATGAAAGCCTCCACCTTAAGGTTCATCAGCGTGAAAACCGCCATATCCACCGCTTCCCCCTTGGCGATACCGCCGACATCGAGCTTCATCCCCGGAAATTCCAACATCGCCGAATCGGAACTGAAAACCAGCCCGCCTTTGGTCGACGGCAGCGCTTCAGCTATCGCCGCGCTGTCGGGGATGCCGGGACGGTCGGTCTGAAAGCCCCACAGGGCGGTCACCGGTCCCAGAAACATATTGAAGGCGCCGCCGAAGCTTTCCTCCAATTCCGTCCCCTTTTGCAGCATATTAAGTGTTTCATACCGCAGGCGGGTAAATGTTTCCCCGGCGTTGCGGTTCAAA
Organism: uncultured bacterium; assembly: GCA_964421875.1. Taxonomy (GTDB): domain Bacteria; phylum Electryoneota; class Tariuqbacteria; order Tariuqbacterales; family Tariuqbacteraceae; genus CAYQZD01. Next base: position 17,275 of record CAYQZD010000022.1, on the reverse strand, counting down.
GCGGCGAGGTCGCTGTGCTCGCTGTGCGCTCTCCACAGTTGGTCAAGGTTGTCCATCGCGGTGAGCGCCCGGTCGACCACCGGTCCCACCGGCCCTCAAGCGGCGCTGTACTGGTAAACGGTGACATTGAACACCGTCCCCATCGTCATCCGCTGGGCTTGGTACATCGGTTCGGATTTCTTCCCGCAGGAGGTCAGCGCCAGCGCCGCGGCGGCGATTAGTATGGCTGTTTTAGTGTATTTCATTGGGTAAGTGAGAAAGTTAAACGTGCACTGAATGACTGGAATTTCTTACGGCTAATCAACATCTCAGTAAATTACCATATTTGATAGCAGTAAGTATATTACAATAACAGAACCGCTTATTTGCAGAGAATATGAGGAATTAAATTATTAAGTATTCTTCTTTTTCTCACGTGTCCCTTCTGTAAAAAATCTCTTTCGTTTAGGATCATAACCCTCTTGTAACACTTGAAATGTTGGCCCTTCAACATTGGTGTCCGGAGTGTCCGGATTAGTGTCCGGTTTGGATTGTCTCTTGGGCTCTTGTCCCGTTTGTTTGTTCTTGTTGGATGTCATGGCTATTTTCCTTTCCAAAATGGTCTTTGGGATAGGGTTTTACTAAAAACAATTGTAATAAGATAATAAAAAATACCACACCTAATAGTAATACTGACAATTGAATAAGCCTATGCGCCCTTGAAATATTTGGTATTTTACACTCAGTAGTAGCTATGTTCTCTTTTGTTGCGTTGGCGTAACTCTTCGTTAAACCATAAATTATATTAATATACTCATTTTGGTTGAAGAATTTAAACATCCCATCATCTATTATTGGTCTTTTTATCCCTTCAACTTGAAGCGATTTCAACAGATACCAAACTGTAAGTATTACAATGACTAAGACAACCAAAAGTAACACCAATAAAACATAGTCAACGATATCATTAGGTGGAAACAATTCTTCATAGATAATTTTAAAAGCTATACCGTATAATACAAGAAATAATCCCACAACTGTTAAATGTCGAGCAACTTTCTCCTCAAGTCTGAAAAACCTATCTTTTGTGTCGGAGAAAACTCTCTGTGCTAAATGATATAGCTCTTCATATTTTCTTGTTTCATCTTTATCGTTTGACATTAATTCTCCTCCAGTTCTATTGTTTTTTATACAATTCCATACAACTTCCAGTGCTTTTTTTGACCGATACCCAGCGGAATAAAATTCCGCCCTACCATTTCCGGGCATCCAATTAAACGTCCCTATGGGCAACGGTGCGTCTAAATGACCCGCCCTACATAGCCGTAATTGCCATCATTGCCAGTGAATATTCTTCCACCCGACAAAGCGATTGCTTCGCTTCGCTCGCAATGACAATAAGTGGTGGGTTAAGAACCCACCCTACGATTTATGACAATTATTATCAATTCGTGTCAATTCGTGTTCATTTGTGGTTACAAGCTACTTCTCCCTCGCTACCGCGAAATCGGCGAGGTCTATCAACAGTTCCTTCGCTTCGCTGGCGGGGAAAACCGTCAGGCAGTCCTTGGCGGCTTGGGCGTATTCCAGTGCTTTGTTCTTAGTGTATTCGATACCTGCGCCCTCGCGGACGAATTTGACCACACTTTTCAGTTTAATCCGCCTCTTCACCTTTCGGATAATATCCTTACGCGCGCCGTCCCCGGTTTGGTTCAAGGCGTATATCAGGGGGAGGGTGATTTTTTTCTCCTTGAGGTCGCCCCCGACGGGTTTGCCCAAAATCCCCTGTCGGCCGGTGTAATCCAGCAGGTCGTCCCGGATTTGGAACGCCATCCCCAGGTTTTCGCCGTAGGTTTTCAACGCGGAGCAGGCGGATTCGTCACCCCCGGCGGTGAGGGCGCCCAATTCGGCGGAGGCGGAAATCAATGCGGCGGTTTTGTCTGCTATCATCCGGAGGTAAATTTCTTCGGTGATGTCCAGCTTTTTGGTCTTGGCGGCTTGTAGCAGTTCACCCTTCGCCAGGCGTTTGGCGGTGAGGGACAGGATATCAAAGACCTTAAAGTCGCGGAGGTCGAGCATCGCCAGCAGTGAATGCGCCAGCAGGTAATCCCCATAGAGGACGGCGATTTTGTTGTTCCAGATTTTCTTGACCGAGGGCAGGCCCCGGCGCAAATCCGAGCTGTCCACAATGTCGTCGTGCACCAAAGTCGCGCTGTGCAGCAGTTCCACAATGAGGGCGGCGGTGGTGGTTTTTTCCGAGGCTTCCCCCACGGATTTAGCGGCGAGGAAGGCTACTATCGGGCGCAGAGCTTTGCCCCGGGTGCGCGCGATGTAGCGGTTTATCTGGTCGATGGCGAAGACGCCGCTTTTTAAATAGGAGCGGAATTCCTGCTTGAAACGCTCAATTTCCGGCTTCAGGGCGCGGGTGAAAGCGCCGATGGTTATTGTGCCTTGTGCAAGGTTCATTGAATGGGTATAACCTTGGCGAATTTACGCTTCCCCATCTGAATCACGATTTCCTCGTCCAGATCCACTTTCATCAGACTGTCGGTAACCTTGTCGCCGTTCAGGCGCACCGCCCCCTGTTTAATCATCCGCTTGGCATGGCTGACCGACTCGGAAAGCCCCGCCGCCCACAGCAGCTTGCAAATCAGCATTGGTCCGCGATAGATGTGGACTTCGGGGATTTCCTCCGGGAGTTTCTTTTTCACGAAGACGCGGTCGAATTCCTTTTGCGCGGCGAGAGCTTCCTCCGGCGAATAATAGAGGCTTGCGAGCTCTCGCGCCAATCGGCGTTTGAGGTCGCGGGGATTGACCTCGCCGTCGGCGAGCTGGGCTTCGATGCGAGATAATTCATCGGCGGGGACGTCGGTCAGCAGTTCGAAGTAGGGGTGAATCAGTTCGTCGGGGATGGACATCGTCTTGCCGTAAATCTCACCGGGGGGCTCGCTGATACCGATGTAGTTCCCCAGCGATTTGGACATCTTCTCCTTGCCGTAAGTCCCCAGCAGCAGGGGCATCATAAAGGCGACCTGCCCTTCAACTCCGTAGGTCTCCTGCAATTGCCGCCCCAGCAGCAGGTTGAATTTCTGGTCGTTACCGCCCATTTCCACATCGCACTTCAAAGCCACAGAATCGTAAGCCTGGAATAAGGGATAAAGAAATTCCAGGATGGCGATGGGCTTGTTTTCGCCGTAGCGTTTTTCGAAATCGTCCCGTTCCAGCATCCGCGCTACGGTCTGCTGTGCGGTTAGTTCCAGCAGTTGGTAGATGTCGAGCTTACTCAGCCAGCGGCTGTTGAAATCGACCACGGTTTTGTCCCGGTCGAGTATCTTGAAAACCTGCTCTTCGTAGGTTTTGGCGTTCTCCAGCACTTCTTCGCGTGTCATCCGGGGCCGCATTACGCTGCGCCCGGAAGGGTCCCCCACCATCCCGGTGAAATCGCCTATGAGGAAGACCACCGTGTGCCCCAGGTCCTGAAACTGGCGCAGCTTGCGGATTGTAACGGTGTGCCCCAGGTGCAAATCGGGGGCGGAGGGGTCGAAACCCTGCTTGACTATCAAAGGCTTGTCCCGCTTGATAGAGCGGGCGATTTTCTGCTCCAGCTCCCCTTCGGGCAGGATTTCCGCCGCTCCCCTAAGCAGCAGGTCCATTTGTTCGTTTATTGATGGAAACAAAATGTCAATTTAAATTGTTACTGGTTGCTGGTGGATTCTCGCATTTTTTTCAGAATAATCATTGCTAGTTTTTTGAAATCATCGTACGCTTCATGGACAGCGGCAGCATGACCTCCGATTGCGCCATCAGCTTGTGTAAGTTTGAAAACCGGCTTTCTAACTTCCTGTGCCATAGGAATAAGGCTTCGATAGTGTTTAACTGTCGCTAAACAATACGGATCGTTTGTAGGAAGCATTCCTGATTCAATTTCTTCAGACTTATTTAAAATGTATTTTCGGTAAACCCCAGGCATGCGTTTAACCCATTTATCATACGCTTGTACAGGTCTGCTGAGCCGAACTCCATATTGTTGGACAAGGTACCCAAGCGCTAACATATTTCCTGCGGGCAAGCTAAATTGAGGATTTTTCCAGTTATCAAGCCGTTTTTTCCAAAGACTTCGCCAGGCTCTCAAAGTCGGTCCCAGATTTTTCAATCCTTGAAGAGAAAATAGATCCGCCCCCAGAGGAATAGCGACATAATTGGAAGCAATAAGAGCTGAGCGATTAATTGCGCCCAGATTCGGCCCCACATCTGCTAAAATCAATTCAGCTTGGATTATTTCCGCCGCACGCTGCGCAATCTGCCAAAATGCAGTCAAAACGCGGAAAGGTCTAAATAGATTATTATCTCCCATACTTTCCGGCCATACATTTGATAATATATCTTCGAATCCAGCAAGCGCTAAATCCCCGGGCACCAAATATAGATTATCTTCAATTTTGGAATGAACCGGTTCTTTGAGATTCTCTTCTATTTTAGAAAGAACTGGTTCTCTAAAATCACCGACTTGAGTCAGTGGTTCCAGACACTTAAAAATTGTGTTCGACTCTGAATCATCCCCCCAAAGCTCTTCTAACTTATCTTCTTCGAGAAAGGCTGCAGTTAAGTTTGCTTGCGGATCTAAGTCGATAGCTATAATCCGATGTCCTAATTCCGCGAACATCCAGGATAAGTGATAAATAAGCGAAGTTTTACCTACACCGCCTTTATTATTGAAAAAAGTCAGGATAGGAACACTCATAGTTTTCTCCTAATCGTCGCTAATACGTATGAAGCTGTTGTTTCGAATTCCGCTGGCGGATTGCCATTTCTCCGAAGTTCATCTTGCGCAATAGGAATCCCAATTCCGTATTTCTGAACAAAACCAAGCCTATTCATCGCTTCAGCTAAATTTGGATTACGATAATCTGTTAATCCCGTTTGTCCAAAATTTTCAATTGAAACAGATCCAAAAGGGCCACCAGGGCTATGAATTTCAATACGGTCATTAAACCAATATACTCGAATTGGCGCATTTGTCCCTTCATAGGAGCGGTGCATAACCGCATTTCGTACAATTTGTTCTAAGGCGACCATTGGATATTGGATTTCTCGCTTCTCAACAGAATCAGATTTAACGTCAATCGCAATCCGATTATGTGATTTTAACTTTTCCTCAATTCCGCGGATTATCTGAACCAGCGTCCCATCGATTTCCGCTTCATCCACAATTTCATCTGTCAGTTTTTCGCCGTTTATTCTTAAAAACTGCACATATACGCCCGGAAGCCAATCGCGCGGTTGCACACCAACAATCAGCAATCCTAAAACTGTAGGGGTAGGGTCATCTGCGCAAGCGACCAGTTTACAGGATGCTAATTGTTGTTCATAAGGCCTATTATTTGCTGAAAGTATATCCGATGAAAACGCTTTTGGTAAATACTCTTCATAAAATAGCAGTTTGTTCAAAGCCGAAATATCGCTGGATGGAACCGGCTGTATATCGAAAGGTATGTCTCTATATCTTCGTTTTTCATTTAGAATCCTCTCCTCCTCCGGGGTAGCAATACCTCGTCGAGAACCGATACGAATCCAGATCTGACCTTTATACCTCACAGGTGTGGAATATGATGGCTGCGTTGTAACTACTGCAATATCAGTACCGCGAATTACTCGCTTCTCTACTTGGATTGAAGGTGGTGGAAGAATATTCCCATCGGTTTTAATATCTGACAATGTTAACAACAATTGGTTTGTAATTTTTATTCTCGCTGGAGTTCTATCATCTTTCACCCCAATAAAAAGGACACCTGGTTTCCGGTGGTCCGGTAAATCATTAGCAAACGCGCAGACTGCCTGCCGAACTTTCTTTGGCGCATCCCCTTTCCAATCCTCCTTCATTTCTACTAAATCTGACTCACTGTCTTCTAAGAGTTGCTCCAATTCTGAATCGTTATAACGAATTAACATCTCTGACCTGTTATCTAATTGGTTTTTTTGTTATAATTCATTCCGGGGGGCGCCTTAATATAGAGGGCGAAACCCGCAGGTTTCCCCTAATTTTTAAAGGGCGAAGCCGATTAAGGCTCCCCCTAATGAAGGCCGCCCCCCGTGTTATTCTTGTTGATACACTTTACCGTTTTGAAACGCATACGTCATTCTGGCTGCGAAGCAAGCCAGAATCCTTCTTCTCCGGAAAGATTCCGGCTGCGCCGGAATGACTTGTAATTTAGCGGATTAAGAATCCACACTACAACTTTGAATAAGATTCGTGGCGAATCTTAATGACCCGCCCTACATAGCCGTAATAGCCTTAATAGCCAGTGAATAATATTCCCCTAACCCAAAAACCAATTCACTGTTTCACCAAGCGCCAATCACCATCAACTTCTCCCCCTCGCATACGCCAGCGCCCCGCCCGCCTTCAAAATCGCGATACTGCGGGCGTCCAGCGGGTGGGTCAAGGGGATTTCCCCGCCCTGCGTTTCATTCTTCAGCGCCAGTTCCGCGCCGGGGGCGAGCTTCGAAGTGTCCAGCGACAGATTGTCCCCCTGGGCGATTTTATCGTAGTCGGCGGGATTTTTGAACACCAGCGGCAGGATGCCGAAGTTTATCAGGTTCGCCAGGTGAATCCGGGCGAATCCCTTCACTATCACCGCTTTGACTCCAAGGAACATCGGCGCTAAAGCGGCATGCTCACGGGACGAGCCCTGCCCGTAATTTTCGCCGCCCACGATGAACCCTCCGCCTTTCGCTTTGGCGCGGGCGGGGAATTCAGTGTCCACCACCTCGAAGACGTGCTCGGAAATTTTGGGGATGTTGGAGCGCAGCGGCAGAATCTTGGAGCCCGCGGGCATAATGTGGTCGGTGGTGATGTTGTCTTCGAGTTTCAGCAGGACTTCGCCCTTGATTACGCCCTCCAGTTCGCCCTTCAAGGGCAGGGGCTGGATATTGGGGCCTCGGATAATTTCCACCTTCTCCGGCTCCGGCGAGGGGGCTAAAATCAGGCTGTCGTCGATGAAGAAACTTTCCGGCATTTCCACCATAGGTGGCTCGATTCCCAAATCGCGGGGGTCGGTGATTTCGCCGGTCAAGGCGCAGGCGACCGCAGTTTCCGGGCTGGCGATATAAACCTGAGCGGACTTGGTGCCCGACCTGCCCAGAAAATTCCGGTTGATGGTGCGCACCGACACCCCTTCGGAAGGCGGCGAAAATCCCATCCCGATGCAGGGCCCGCAGCCAGCTTCGAGGATGCGCACGCCTGCAGCCACGATGTCGAACCAGGCGCCGTTGTCCACCAACTCCTCGATGATTTGCCGCGAGCCGGGTCCTAAACCTACGGAAACATTGGGGTGAACCTTCCGGTCCGCCAGCATCTCCGCTGCCTTCATCAAATCAGTGTAGGAAGAATTGGTGCAGGAGCCCATCGCCACCTGATTGACCTTGGTTCCGGCGAGGTCGCGGACTTTGACCACTTTGTCCGGCATATGGGGCTGGGCGATGAGGGGTTCGAGTTGGTCAAGGTCGATGGTGATTTCCTCGTCGTATTCCGCGTCCGGGTCGGCGGCAAGGGGGGTCCAGTTGAATTCACGCCCTTGAGCGCGCAGGAACCGCCGCGTCTCTTCGTCGGAGGGGAATATCGAGGTGGTCGCGCCCAATTCCGCGCCCATATTGGTGATGGTGGCGCGTTCGGGGACATTCAATGTGGCGACTCCGGATCCGGTGTATTCCATCACCTTCCCCACCCCGCCCTTCACCGTGAGGCGGCGCAGTACTTCGAGGATGATGTCCTTGGCGGACACAAATGACTGGAGTTCGCCGGTGAGTTCCACCTTGACCACGCGGGGCATCGGCAGGTGGAAGGGAAATCCTCCCATCGCCAGCGCCACATCCAATCCCCCCGCGCCCATCGCTATCATCCCGATACCGCCGCCGGTGGGGGTGTGGGAATCGGAGCCGATGAGGGTTTTGCCGGGGACGCCGAACCGTTCCAGATGAACCTGGTGGCAGATGCCGTTGCCCGGCTTGGAGAAATAAACGCCGTACTTGCCGGCGAAGGTTTGCAGGAAGACATGGTCGTCGGGATTTTCGAAACCGGACTGCAGCATATTGTGGTCCACATAGCTGACCGACAGCTCGGTCTTGACTTTGGGCAGTCCTAACGCTTCGAACTGCAGGTAAGCCATCGTTCCGGTGGCGTCCTGGGTTAAGGTTTGGTCTATTTTAACCGGAATGGGAGTTCCGGGCTGAGGCAGTTCACCGCCTTCGGCGAGGTGATGCAGTAATATTTTTTGGGTAAGATTCAGGGGCACTTCGACCTCCGGGAATTTATTTAAATATTGCGTACTTTACCGGCGATGCGGAGAATAATCCGCATAATACCATAGTTAAATAATGTATGAAATGTTGTTGAAAAAAGCAAGCTGAACCAATCGGCGGAGGCGGTCTTTCGCTAAAATAAAAACCCGGCGGGGAAGCCGGGTAAGGTCTAATAAGTATTCCCAAATTGTTTTATCAACGCAATATCATTATATGCAAAACTTGACTCTAATCCAACTTTTTGATATATATTCATCTGTATCAATCAACTAACCACAGGGAGAATCACTATGCTGGTAGAAGCAGCCGCAGGCGCATCCTTCCTAAAAGTTTTCCAATGGGTTTGGGATAATTTCGCTAAGGATTTCGTCAAATCCAATTTTAAGAGGAATTGGGATACATTTAAAGAGGAAGCCAGGTTCGATAAAGCCGCCGCCGTGTACGCGGAAGAAATGCTCCGCCGCTATGGAACCATAAAAATCCTCGATATGACTTCCCCGGTGTCGCTGGAGGGGATATATACCAGAGTGAAAATCTTAGACAAACCTACAGCGTTCACCGGAGCGCCCAAAGACCATATTTTAAAAACCAACCGAGAACATAAATCGTTCGGCGATTCTATCGGAGAACCAAAGGAAAGCTTCGGAGTTTTTTGGGAGCACGATAAACTATTCATCCTGGGCAAACCGGGCGCCGGGAAAACCACCTTCCTAAAATATATCATCCTGCGCGCCACACAAGAGGATTTCGGTGTGATACCAATCTGTATCGAATTGAAACGGTTTGCCGATGATGATGTATCGCTGATGGATTACCTCGTCCGCCAATTCGAAATCTGCGGTTTTCCCGAAGCGGAACCGTTTATCAAAACTATCTTAAAGCAAGGAAAAGCGGTTGTCCTTTGCGACGGGCTGGACGAAGTGAACCGGGAAGGCGGCGTTCGCGACAGGGTGATTAAGGAGCTAATCGACTTCAGCGAACAGTACCATCGGAGCCGCTTCGTTATAACCTGCAGAATTGCCGCCACAGAATACTCTTTCGAAAAGTTCGACTATGTGGAGATGGCGGATTTCAACGAGGAACAAATCGAAATCTTTGTCGGAAAATGGTTCACCGGCGATGAGGAAACGCGAAAATTATTTTTAAACGAATACAACAAACCGGAACAAAATCGGCTGCACACTCTCGCCACCAATCCTCTGCTTTTAAACCTGCTTTGCCTTGCTTTCAAGGAAAACCTCAGTTTCCCCGCCCGCCGCTGTGATATTTATAAAGACGCCATCGAAATCTTGATGAGAAAATGGGACGACAGCCGCCTGATAAAGCGGGACGAAATTTACCGAAATCTAACTCTCGGAAAAAAGCTAAATATGTTAGCAAGGATCGCTGCGGAAAGTTACGAAAAAGGGGAATTCCTGCTGGAAAAGGACAAGCTGGCGAAAATGGTAGTCGAATACTTGAAAAAACTCCCTCAAGCCGACGCCCCGGAAGATATCGATGGCGAAGCGGTTTTAAAAGCTGTGGAAGCGCAGCACGGCATCTGGGTGGAAAGAACTAAAGATTTATATACTTTCTCCCATCTGACCTTTCAGGAATACTTGACCGCTAAATACATCGTGAACAACGCCGGGAAGGGAACGCTTAAAGAACTTATAGACAATCATATCGAATATGATAATTGGCGGGAAGTGTTCATCCTCACCGCTGAGATGTTAGATGATGCGGAAAATTTCTTCGCATTATTTTTGACTAAACTAAACGAAATCGCGAAAAGAGATGATAAACTTATATGGCTGTTACTAAAAGCGAGAATAGAAGCAGAAAAGTCAGAATTAGAGTATATACCAATGATAAAAAGATGTATGTTCATATGTTTCTTTTTATCTCTTACTCTCATCATTAACCGCGCCCTTGACTATGATCCCTCTATGCCAAGCTATATAACCTTTGACCTCGACCTCAACTCTGCCCTCGATCACACCCACGACCTTGCACAAGCCCTCGATCACACCCACGCTTTAATCCTCGTTCTCACTCTTACCAAGGACCTTACTCAGAACCTCGCTGAGGACCTCGTCCTATACAACGACTTCAGCTGCGATCGCGCCCGTGTCCGGCTTTTAATTTTAACATTAACTATAGAAGAAGGTTTGGACAATATCTATGATTCATTCATACGTCATAGTTGGCTAATCGATGATCTCGAACTCCTTCACTCATTTGCGGTTGAATTAGCTAGCCACATTGAAAACGCCGGACTTCGAGCAGAGTTAAAACATATACAGGTTCCTGGTAAAAACACCTCAGAAAGATGTATAAACAAATATTCCAATAGAATATTTTCATTAATAGAAAAACAAGTTTTTACTAAGAAATATGAATTTACTAAGGAACAAGCGGAATATATTGCATCATATTTAAAAGCCTCAAAGTTGTTGGTCGACTGCTTAACCAACGCCTGCGTTTCCGACCGGGAGGGGATAATGGATAGACTATTGCTGCCGCCGAAGGATGAGGGGAAGGTGTCATGATATAAAAAAAGCCGGCTCATCAGAACCGGCTTCTACTTTGGAGGAGTAATATGAAAAAAGGGGGATGGCCCGGCGAGGAAGAAGACTCGAAAAGCAGTATCGACGGCTGTTGCGGTTCCGGGAGCAACTCTGTATCATAATCGGCAGCAGCGCAGAAGAAAATCAGCTTTCAATCCCGTCGGCGGTGCGGTTGCAGTTTGGATTACCAGCGCTGTAGGCAGTGCAGTAAGATTATCTGCAGGCAAATACTGAAGCAGCCCCGCGGGCAGCGCAGTCTCAAATCAGTCATAAGTGCTGTCGCTTATCAGTTAGCAGCGCGCGGATTTCACAAGCCTTCACGGCTTTCGCACAAACCAGAACATTCCACAGCAGGAGGCACCAGCATTACAGGGGAAGTACGGTTTTCCCTACGGTCGAGCCATCCGCCCTTAGTTCCAAGGGAATTCGAATTTAATCGAATATTCCGCAAAAATATATCCCGGGGATTCATCGTACGGGCAAATTTTTAAAAGTTTCCCGCCGTGAATCCCGCGGGTTTATTGTAAAGAACCTAATTCACTCTGGTTAATAATTGTGCAATAAGTGTGCCACTATTATATCCTTGTTCACAGAAACGACTGTTTCTATCCAAAGCGGCGAAGGAATAGGAAATATATATTACTTAGAACAAGAGTATTTCATTGAAAACATTTCAATTATCGTGAAGCGAAAGTCTATTTCTTATTCTAATCTTCTAAAAGAAATTTTCAATTCAGGTGGTCTGGTGAAAAGAAACCGGGAATGTGTAAGACGGTCAGTCTTGCAGATGATGCGGGAGTGATGCATATTTTGCAAGGTTCGGCGAGGCTTAAGTGGAGGTTCAATCCTTCTCAAAAATTGATAGACACTCCGACTCCGCAGGGAACCAATTTCACAGAAAACGAAGGATTATCTTCCGGGGGATTGATATACAGGCAGTCTAAAAAACTATAGATGTAAATTGCGGCGGCGGCGAAAGCGCTGATATTGCGCAGTTTATAGAATGTGTTATACTTATCGTATCTATCTTCAATAACGGCGGGCGCTCTGGCGCTTTTATATTCGTCGTGAGCCTCCTGATACTGCCACTGGGTGAAAATCAGAGAAGCGATAGCGGCAGTCTCCGCGCCTATTAAAAAGTAACCTTTGGCGCTTTCCCCTTTACTTAGTTGGCCCAATCCGGGGAATATAAGTGAACGTTTACTGGCGCGAATTCCGATATGGCCCTTGGGAATCTTATCCTTAAGCGCCTCCTGCTCAGCCTTGAATTCCTGCAAAGCTTCATTGAAAACGCTGACAATCTTGGGGGAAACTTTACGCTGGTCGAAACGGTGGTGAGGTCTGATTCGCAGCGCTTCCTTGAATTCGAGGATAGAATTGTCCTTGTCCCCGCGCGCCACATAAACGAAAGCCAGGTGAAGCCGGATTTGGAAGAGTTCTTCCTGATTGAAGCTTTCCGGGCGGTGCAGCGCTTTCACCGCCAGGTTTTCCACATTCTGATAATCCCCTTTCTCGAATTCCTCTATTATCAGCAGTACGATGCTGTCCTGAACGCCGGTTTGAGCTTTGGCTCCGCTGACAATAATGAAAAAGATTAAGAATATCGGAAGTGCGATTCTCATAAATCCTCACGCTGAGTCTTAATCGAGACTCTCTTTAACGATTATAAAGGCGAGGTCTCGAGTATAAACAAGACCTTAACCTCCAAAGTTAAGTTTAGAGGTATAGTGGTTCTATCATTCCTGAAAAAGTGAAGAAGGAGTTTACAGGCTGTGCGGAATCAGGAACAGGATTATGGTGACGATGGTATTGATGATGACGGAGCGGGCGAATCCCTTGTCGGAAATCTTCCCCGTCCTTTTGATAATAATGAAAGTCAGCCACAACAGCAAAATTATCAGAGTTTTGCTGTCGGTTATGTCCCATCCAAAAGGGATACCCTCCCAGTAATTACCCAGAACCTGCTTTTCAATCACCCACCCAATGGGGAAACCGGTGATAAAAAAGGCGACGATGCCCGCATTCACCGAAAACTCCATTTTTACTGCGTTTTCACCGGTGATGAGGAAATTCATCGAATAATAGAGAGCGTGAATCAAGTAGAAAAGCGCTGCAATCATCAGGACAATGTGTAGAAGTAAGAGGATAAAACTGGCTTTCCCTTCGAACCTTATCTTGAAGTAATCGTACTCTGACCGAAAGTCGCCAGTGGCGGATTGGGGAAGTACCACTCGCTCACCGTTACTCCCAACTGCCTCGATGTAGTAGTAAACCCTGCTTCCCAGCGGACCGGAGGGCGCCTCAGCGCCGTAGTATTTAGTGTCTTCCAGAGGCTTCATCCGCAGGCGCTGGAAACGCTCATTACGGTAATAATGCAGCGTAACACCGACCTCTTCCGGCGCGCCATGGTAAATTACTTTTGCCAGCACCAGGTGGTCAACATCCACCTTGCCGTCTGTTTCCTCGATGTGAGAAATCCTTAGTTCGCCCGAGACCGCGGTCTTCTCGCGTGGAGCAATCATCATCGCGATAAAACCGCAGAACATCAGGAAGGACAAACCCAGGATAATGACGATGGGAGCTTTGGTTTTCATTGAATCGATGATAGATGGTATATTTACATGTGAATCTAATTCATAATCGAGGCGCTTCTCAACATCACAGTCCTTCGAGCACGGCGATGTACGGTTTTTCACGGTGGAATCCCTTATAATCCAAACCGTACCCCACCACAAACCGGTCCTCCACCTCAAAACCGACATAATCCGGCTCGATGTCGGCTTTCCTTCGAGATGGCTTGTTCAGAAACACGCAGGTCTTCACTTCGGAAGCTCCCAGGCTCATCAGGCGCGCTTTAACATAATGCATCGTGCCCCCGGTGTCGAGGATGTCGTCCACCACTAAGGCGGCAGACCCCCTCACGTCGATGGAAAAGTCCCGGAGAACTTCCAGCTTCTGCGAAGGATATGTCCGATCGCCGTAGCTGGCGACGGTGATGAAATCGATTCGGGGCCGGAGACCGTGATGATGCAGACAACGCATCAGGTCAGCCATAAAGATGAAGCTGCCCCTCAAGATACCGACCATCACCGTATCGGTTTCGATGAAATCGCGGGCGATACTGCGAGCTAATTCACCTACCCGCTTGCGGATGACCGCCTCTGTGAAAATTACCTTTTCTTCCAAAAATACCTTGAGAAAAAACCTAAACCTACAGCGAGCTTAAAACCGCCTTTTTCCAACGCCGGGGAAAATTCAACCGCCGCATCGCCCTTTCAATCAAATCCTGGCTCCCGTCAAGTTCGCGCCAGGGTTTAAAGAAAGCTGCCCACAGGGATTCGGGGGATTTGTCCTTGCAGTTTTTCAGCGATTCAGCAGTTTTCCGGTAAAGCCCCTCCCCCTTTGCGGAAAAGATATCCCACAATATCTGTAAAATGCTAAAATTATGCAACAATTCGAGGGCATAAATTCCATTTCCTTCGGAAAAAGCGCGGGTGATTTCGTCGCGAATCCGGTCTGCCGAAAGTTTTTCCACCAGGGGCGCGCATTTTTTCAAGGCAGCGAGGGAAGCGGATTCTATCTCGAGATTGAATCTGGAAGCGAAGCGCACCGCGCGGAGTATCCGCAAGTAATCCTGCTCAAAGCGCTGTTCCGGCGCGCCGATAATGCGCAGCAGTCCGGCTTTGAGGTCAGGTATTCCGCCCTGAGGGTCGATAAACTCCGGTTTCATCGGGTCAAGGTAAACCGCGTTCACCGTAAAATCACGCCGTTGGGAATCTGCTTCCATGTCGCTGAAAAATATCCGACGGGGGCGGCGGCCGTCGCTGACAGGATGGTCGCTGCGAAAAGTAGCAACCTGATAGTGGTATCCACCTTCTTTCACTGTGAGGACACCATATTTAATCCCAATCTTATTCGATTCGGGGAATAGCTTTAAGATAGCTTTAGGACGAACAGAGCAAGCGATGTCGTAATCCCCCGGGTCAAGCCCCAGCAGTATATCCCGCACACAGCCTCCGACAAGATAAGCGTGACCGCCCTCCCCCTGCAGCGCCCGAACCACTTCCACCGCCCCTTCATAAAAGGGATCGGCGGGAAATGTGACCGAAGTATTTTGAATTGAAGCAGGCAAAATGAGAAAACTACTCTCAGAATATGGACAAGAGATCTCTAATTGAGACTAGTGGAAGGCAAAGGCGGGCGTTTACTTCAAGACGATGGTAATCACAGGTTTCAGCTCCCTCCTCCCACCTACCGCTTTGTCAATCAACCGCACCAACCCGAAGAAAGCGGCGAGCCCCAGCGCCGCTCCCACAACGCCTCCATCGACACTGCCGGAAAGCCCTGCCCCGATGAAATAACCCAGGAAAAGACCCGCTAAAGGCATTATAAAGACCAGGGCGGAACCCAGCACCTTGGTCTGAGGCTTGAGTTCCACCACCACTTCATCGCCAATATCCCCCCCCCTGGGATTGAGCGCCCAGAGCGTATGGGAACTCTCTCCGGGGGAGCAGGTCCCTTTAAGGGCGCAGCTTTCACAGCCGCCGTGAGGCTGGATGGAAACTTGAGCCGTGTCGCCCTCAATTGCGGTTATTTTTCCCAGGTCGCGCATAATTCTGGTTGCTGGTTACTCGTTGCTGGTTGCTGGTTCTGCAATGAGACTAGCGAATTTATCTGCGATGTTGTCGAAATCTCGATAGGGATGAAAGCTGATGCCTTCAGCGGTGCAGTAGTCCGCCAATTCCCCCTTGGCAAAGACTATGTCCGCATACCCTGCGGGACAGCGGTCGGTCAGCCCGTCGCCGATATAAACGATGCGGAGGCTTTCTTCCTTGATTTGAGCAATAGAAAACGACTTGCAGTGATTACACAGTCCCTTGATGCGGGGTTGGCGGGAGGGAATCAACCGCCAGCGCTCACCTTCGACCCGTGCGCTATTGGCACGGATTTCCAAGTGGCTGAAGCCGTTTCGTTTCAAAAGCGTCTCGATAATGAAATCGATTCCGCCGGAAAGGATGACAAAGGGCAGACCGTACTGCCTCAACATTTCCACGAAATTGGAAAACCCAGGATCAATTTCGATGTTATCAGCCAACTGTCTCAACGCTTCAGCTTTCGAAACACGAAGGGATGCGATTTCCTGGGCGTAACCCTTCATTTCAGTGATTTCGCCGCTCAGCATCCGATCCTCGATTTCCCGCCAGGCGGGACTGCCGAATCGTTCCAGCAGAAATACCGAAGTATCGACACTGGTCACGGTACCGTCGAAATCGGAGAAAACAGCGAGGGATTTTGCATTCTCCCTCGAACGCGATTTAGCTTGAAGCAGTGAGCTCATTCGCCTGCGCTGACGCTGCCGGATAGAACATTATTATAATACACCTTATCCTGCAAAATATGCACTGCTTTCATTAACTGAGGGTCGCCCGAAGCGGCTTCCAGCAACCTGCCCGCCGCGCCGGACTGCCGATAGGCAAATTCCATCCTTAAGTATCTCTCGATTTTGTCGCTTTGAGCGATGAATTCATCTTTTTTCCGCTCCTCAAGTATTTCCGTAAGGCTTTGGAGCTGCACCGTGAATTTTTCCCCCAGGTTCTTTTCCGCAGCCAGCTCTTTCAAAGCTTCGATCTCGGTCTGGCCTGCGGTATTATAGGAAAAATCCGTATCTTTCAGGAATCGCTCGAACTTATTCATAATTTCCGGGTCGTCCAACGCCACTTCCGACGTGGATTCGGTGAGGTATGTGGTAGCGAAACTGAAGAACATCTGTTTCCGGAAAAGCGTTTCTGTCAGGTCGGTGAGTTTATTCCTTTCGATTTCGATGTCGGGTGTAATCCCCCCGGCGCTGCGGACTTCACGGCCGCCTTTGGTGTAAAATTTGAGGGTTTTCCCGCCCTCGGTGGAATCGGTCTGATTCTGCAGTATTACCGGATTCTCCCGTGCGAAATAATCCACTTTTTGAATTAACCGCCCGGAAGGAGTGTAGTACTTCGCGGTGGTCATTTTCAATTCATTGCCGTTACTCAAAGGCACTATAGACTGAACCAAACCCTTCCCGAAGGTCTGGATTCCGATGATGACACCGGAATCAAGGTCTTGAAGGGCGCCGGCGACAATTTCCGAAGCTGAAGCGGAGCCTTCATCCACCAGCGCCACTACCGGACAATCGGAAATTCTCTGACCCGGACGGGATTGGATATTTCGATTCATCTCGGGCCTGGCGCCTCGGGTGCTAACGATAGTCTCATTCTCCGGAACCAGTTTCTCCGCCACATCGACTGCTGCTTCCAGCAATCCGCCGGGATTGCCCCTCAGGTCGAGAATCAATCCCTTCATTCCCTTAAATTTCAGATCCTTCACCGCGTCTTCCATCTCGGCGCCTGCCTTCTTCGAAAAGCGAGCCAGTCGGATGTATCCTACTTCGTCCTCCAGCATTGTGGCGGTGGTGA
>CAYQZD010000021.1:0-42397 GCA_964421875.1 uncultured bacterium | reverse complement strand
CGCTTGCGCTTCAAATTGGTAAATTATTACGATAGCTTTTCTATGATATAATTTATCCCCACCATTCTTGATATTTTTAATTCATTGTTTTATATTAATTAATTACAGTTGTTTTAAGTTTTACGTTAAGAATGACAGATTGAACAATATTGAGATAATATGGGGGATGTTCTAATAAAAGCGCGCGCCCTGGGCTTGATATCCGGGGGATTGGACAGCACGCTGGCAGCGGCGCTGCTGCTTAAGCAGGGGATTGAGGTCACCGGAGTGAACTTCTACACCGGTTTCTGTGTCATCGAACATCACCGCCAGATGGGCAGGAAGGACGATAAGGTGCAGAATCCGGCGCTGAAGGCGGAGCGGAAACTCCTGTTTCCGGTGGAGACGGTCGATATTAGTAGAGAGTATCTGGAGCTGGTTACCCATCCCCGTTACGGTTACGGCAAGAACGCTAATCCCTGCATCGACTGCCGTATAATGATGCTGCAGAAGGCGAAGGCGATGATGGAGCGGGAGGGATTCGACTTCATCTTCACCGGGGAAGTGCTGGGGCAGCGGCCGATGACTCAGATGCGTCGCACCTTGAATCTTATCGAAAGGCGTTCCGGCCTGGAGGGCGCGCTCGTAAGGCCGCTTTCCGCTCAATTACTGCCGGAAACGATTCCTGAAAAGGGAGGATTGATCGACCGTTCCCAGCTTAAAGGTTTCCAGGGACGGACTCGTAAACCGCAGATAGCGCTGGCGGAAGAATTAGGCGTGACTGACTACCCTAGTCCTGCGGGAGGATGCTGTTTTCTCACTGACCCAGTCTATAGCCGCAAGTTCTTCGACCTGCTGGACCACAGGACGGAACGTACAGCGTCGATGGACGACTTCACCCTGCTCAAAGTCGGGCGGCACCTGCGGGTAAAGCCGGATTTGAAGGTGGTAGTGGGACGGAATGAGATGGAAAACGAGTATCTTCGCCGTTTTACACCCCGATGGATTTCCTTTGAAGTAGTGGGACCGCCGGGTCCGCTGACGCTTATGGAGGGGGCTGACACCGAAGCTAACCGCCTGATTGCAGCTTCCGTCACCGCCCGCTACAGCGACTCCCCTTCGGGGGAGAGGGTAAAGGTTAGGGTGGTCGATTCTGCGGACGAGGATTTGCTGGAGGCGTTTCCGGTCTCAAATGAAGACACTTCAAAGTGGTTGATATAATGGTTTCAACGCATTAATTCCACGCTTATGGTATGTTTTTAATGATATTTCGCATTTTTTCGGGAAAAAATTGACCCTTATCACAACCTCATTCATATAAAATACTATAATTTGAATATACCGACGCCAATGACTATAAACTCAGGCGGCATCAATGTCTGAAATAGAGAGGTTACTCTCTCCCAATACTGTTGCGGTTATCGGGGCTTCCACTAATCCGCAGAAACTGGGGTACACCTTACTAAAAAACGTATTAGATTATAACTTCTCCGGCGAGGTCTTTCCCATCAATCCCAAAGCTGATTCCATCCTCGATTTGAAAGCGTTCCCTTCGGTGTCAGCGGTGGGAAAACCCATCAATGTCGCGCTGATTTCCATCCCTGGGCCGGCAGTGCTGACCGCCGCTCAGGATTGCGCCGATTCCGGTGTAGGATTCGCGGTGATACTCTCCTCCGGTTTCGGCGAAGCGGGTTTCGAGGGTAAAGAAGCTCAGGAAGCTCTTTCAAATATTGCGAGGAATCATCATATCCACTTCGTAGGCCCTAATTGTATGGGGATATACAATAATCCGGATAACTTCAACGGAACCTATTTCTGGGAACTGCCTCGGCGAGTCGGCAATGTATCTTTCGTATCCCAGAGCGGCGCCTACGGCGGCATAATGTTCAACCAGCTCCGCGAACGGGGAATGGGAGTATCCAAGTTTGTGTCAGTGGGTAATATGGCTGATTTGCATCACGGGCATTTTCTGGAATATATGGCTGAGGACGACGCCACCGAAGTTATCGCGCTTTTTGTGGAGGGTGTGAAGGAGCCGGGGCGGATGCTGGAGGGAATACGCGCCTGCGTGAAGAAAAAACCGGTGGTGGTTTTCAAGGCGGGCCGCAGAACCGCCGGAGTGCGAGCGGCGCTGTCCCACACGGGCTCCATCGCCGGTGATTACCAGGTGTTCCGTTCCGCGATGGAATCAGCGGGCGCGGTGGTGTGTGAAGAGTCGCTGGAGTTCTTCGACACCCTCGAAGCGCTGTCCGCCAATCCGGGGACACTCCCCCGTAACAGTTCTTTGGCGATAATGACCATCTCCGGGGGACCCTGCGTGGTGGCGGGGGATTTGGCGGAGGAGGTGGGATTGAAAGTTCCTGAACTCGATGATAAGACTCAGGCCGGATTGAAGGAACTGACTCCCGTATTCAGCGCCACTTCAAATCCGGTGGATATGACGCCGCAAGTGAATCCGGAAAACTACGGGGAATGCGTCGATACGGTGATGAAGCTCTCGCAAATCGACGGCTGCATCGCCATCAATGTGGGGCTGGACAGCCCCTTGTTCAGCGGAGCTTTCATCGCCGCTAAAGAGAAATACGACAAGCCGGTGGTTTCCTTCACTATCGATACCCCCGAAATCACCAAGGCTTTCCATGAAGAAGGAATCCCGATTTTCCCCACTCCGGAGCGCGCGGTGCGCGCTTATAGAGGATTATATGAAGCGGGGAGGATGAGACGGCGGATTGAAGAGCTGGTGGAGGAAGAATCGGAGCCGCTTCATTCGAATCTATTCGAGGGAATTTTAGAGCGCGGGTTCACCGGTCCGCTGGATGAATACAGCGCCAAGCTCATTCTTAAAGATATCGGCATTAAAATTGCTTCTGAAGAGGTTATCAGCGACCTTGAAGGGGCACTGGAATTCGCAAACAGGACTAATTTTCCCCTTGCGCTGAAAATTCATTCCCCCGGCATAACCCATAAGACCGAATCCGGCGGTGTGAAATTAGGGATTTCCGATGAAGCAGGCTTAAAGCGGGCTTTCTGGGAACTTAAAGGCAAGTTCGGCGCCGACAGCGAGATATTAGCGGCTAAAATGATAACCGGCGGAGTTGAGGTTTTCATAGGAGCGAAAGTGGATGAAACCTTCGGGCCGGTGGTCACTTTCGGGCTGGGGGGAACCGCAGTGGAGCTATTCGGGGATGTCAGCCTCAGGCTGTGTCCTGTATCTTTGGGAGAAGCGTTAGCGATGGTGAAGGAAATCCGAACCCATCCCCTGCTGACCGGTTTTCGGGGTTCCAAACCCTGTAAATTATCCGCCATAGCCGAGGCGATATCGAGGGTGTCCCGATTAATGGTCTCCTATCGGCAGATTTCGGAGATGGACATCAATCCACTCATCGCGAGGGCTGAGGGCTTGACAGCGGTGGATGCGCTGATGGTGCTGAAATGAAGGGGAATGTGCCGGGATTGATTATCACCGCCATCATCATCTTTAATATTTTTTTCCTTCTGGTTTATTTTTTGCTGAAGTTTTGGAAGCACGACCGGCGGTTGGATGAACATCGCAATATGAATAATGCTGAACCGAGGGTAAACTCAAATTCCGAGAACGGCGAAAGCGGTTCCGGTGATTAACCGGATCGGATTGTTTCTGCTCCGGGCAAACGCTTTATATCCTAATGATTTTATCAGCGGCCAAGACGAAGAAACGCAATAATTGTACTCAACACATTGAGTGTTCGACTTCATAACAATAATTATATTTAATACCTCACAGGAGGCTAATATGAAAGAGGGCCAGGAAAAAGACCTTAAGAAAAAGAAACCCACCGAAGAGGAGTATGAGCCCCCAAAGATAGTGGAGAAGAAAAAGCTGGAAGTAGAGCTTTTCAGCGACGAGCCCGACCCCTGGGGCGGGTGCGGTCCGTAATAAGCACAATAATTCGATTCTCCAACTGAAGACCTTTGAGGCTAAATGACAGGCAACTATTATCGCGGGCTGCTGACCGAGGAGCACGAAATGTTCCGGGAGTCGGTGGCCAAGTTCGTTGACAATGAGGTCGCTCCCACCGCCGCGGATTTTGATCAGCGGGGGGAATTCCCGATTGAGCTGTTCCGTAAAATGGGTGAGCTGGGATATTTCGGTATCCGCTACCCGGAGGATTACGGAGGCAGCGGCGGCGATTTCACCTCCTACTGCATAATGTGCGAGGAGGTGGCTCGAGGGAACTTAGCGCTGGCGGCGGCGGCGGCGATGCAGTCTTTGATGGCGACCGATTTCATCTTCCGGTTCGGCGGTGAAGAACAGAAGCAGAAGTGGCTGGTTCCCGCAATTCGGGGGGAAAAAATCGGCGCTATCTGTATGACCGAACCCAACGCCGGCAGCGACCTGGGTTCAATAGAGACGATTGCTGTCCGCGAGGGGGATTCCTGGGTGTTGAACGGTCCCAAGGCTTGGATAACTTCCGGGAATTTAGCTTCGTTCTATACTGTGGCGGCTAAGACCGATCCTGACGCCGGGGTGAGGGGGATAGATATTTTTATCGTGGAGCGGGATTGCCCCGGATTTACCGTGACTAAGCGCGTGGAAAAGTTGGGGATGCGTTCTTGCGATACGGCGGAGTTTGTGATGGAAGACTGCCGCATCCCCGCGGAGAACCTTATGGGCGAAGCTGGCACGGGCTTCAGGAACCTCACCGCTCTTTTAAACCAGATTCGGACGATGACCGGCGCATTGTCGGTGGGGCTGGCTCGAGCTTGTCTGGATGCTGCAAAAAAGTATGCTTCCGAACGAATCGCCTTTGGCCGTCCTATAAATCGTTTTCAGTCAATCCAGAACCTGCTGGCGGAGATGGCGACCGAGCTTGAGGCTTCCCGCCTGCTGGTATACGAATCGTGCCGCCTCATCGACCAGGGGAAAGATTCGCCCGGTTTGTCAGCGATGAGCAAGCTGTTCGCTTCCGAGTCAGCCAAC
Organism: uncultured bacterium; assembly: GCA_964421875.1. Taxonomy (GTDB): domain Bacteria; phylum Electryoneota; class Tariuqbacteria; order Tariuqbacterales; family Tariuqbacteraceae; genus CAYQZD01. Next base: position 37,458 of record CAYQZD010000021.1, on the reverse strand, counting down.
CGAGCGGCGGATATGGCCACGCGGGTATTCGCCAGCTACGGTTTCAGCATGGAATTCGAGGTTCAACGATACTTCCGGGACGCGCGCTTCCTGCTGTTCGGCGGAGGCACTTCGGAGATTTTACGGGGGATAATCGCGCGTTCGCTGTGATGAAAAGCCCCTCAAATACAGTAATTCAAGACTACCGACTCTGAAGAAAAATAATTATTTAAATAATTTTATTAGGGAGTCGCTATGAAGCGAGGACTAATACTTTATTTCGCCCTGTTCCTGTCGGCGGGACTATGTTCAGCGGCTATCACTTTCACCGGTGATGTCAGCGTCGATTTCGACCAGAACAGCATCGTTGTAACCGACCAGAACGGCGAGAACGATGTTTGTAAGCCTTATGGAATTACCTCCACCGGCTGGGATTTCTACTCGGTCTATTTCCATTATGACCGCACAGAGGACCGGCTTTACATCGGCCTGGACTTCAACGGGAGGATTTGCGGGGACGCTGACGGAGACGGCGACCCCAGCAACACCGGTTCCACCCTATTCGGTTATGGAGGGACCGACGTCGCCAACCTGGGGACCGATGAGTGCGTCTGTATCTATTTCGACACTAACCGGCGGGGGGGCTATGACGTGATTTGCGGTATACCCCGCTATGGCGCTTATTCCGACTACCGCGTCTGCTACAGCCAAAGCGATCCGAATGGAAATCCTTCGAACTCGTTCGGGAATCAAATCTCCACCGCGTCGGCGAGTTATGCCTACTCCTATTGCCCCGACGCCAGCCACCCCGATTTCGAGTGCACCATCGACAACTTCTCCCAGCTTCCGTATTTCAATTTCAATCCGGCCACCGACGAGGTCGTATTCAGAATGGGGGCTTACGCGGGTTCCTGGACCGATGACGGCATCGGCAGGGACATCATCAGCAACAGCAAGCGGACTGTGACTTTTTATGCGGAAACCACTATTCCCCACAATATCCCCCGCGACCTCTATGTGATGCAGGGGATACCGGTGATGGTGAGCAACGGAAATCCCGAACACCTTTTTATGGCTTCTTTCGGCAATCCACCATCTTGGGGACATCCTTACTGCCGGGTCAGCCGTTGGAACCACGAGCTTCAGACCTACGAGCGTTACAGCGAGCAGAACTGGCCCATCGCGGTGGGCGGCGACCCGCCGGACCAAGATCCCGGTAAGGGTTTCTGGGTGGTTCAGGACTATGTTGACAACTGCACAATTACTATCACCGGCACAGCGTTCGAGCCGGGATGGACAGTTTATCAGAACTTAAGCAAGCCGCTTTCCGGCGGCAGGCGGGGCATTGTGCAACTCGCCAATCCCTTCCATGTGCCGGTTCAGTGGTGCGACGCTTATCTGCGCTACCAGCCTTTCTCGGGGACTCCTATCCCCTTGATTAACGCGGTCTGCCAGGAATTGATTTGCGGCTATGCCGCCACTTGGGACCCCTATGGAATGGAATACATTCCCAATGGTTACTGCGCCTACATCGAACCCTGGCAGGCTTACTGGGCTACACAATTCAACGAGAATAACGATTACGTGCTCTGCTTCGACTTTCCTTCCTCCGATGCGCTGAGCGAAAACCGCATTCTCGGCGGCGGCCCGCCTGAAGAGTTGGACAATTACGGGGAATGGTATTTCAACATCGGCGTGGCTTGTGAAACCATCGACCAAACCGACTTCGGCAACGTCATCGGGATTATCGATTCCGCCTCCGACGGATATGACAACCTCGACTTCCGCGAGTATAATCCGATGTCAACTCAGGGCTATGTGCAATTGTTATTCCCCCATCAGGATTGGGGCGCCAATCCCGACAATTACAGTTACGACATCCGTCACGGACCCTTTGAAGGGGAGAAAACCTGGGAATTCAACCTCCGCTCCGGCGGATATTCAGGCAACATCACCGTGATGTGGGACGGCGTGTTCCACGCTTATCCGGAATACGAGCTTTCCCTGCTGGACGAGCAGGGGAATGTGGTGGTAGCGGATATGTACAGCGAGGAGACAATGACGCTGAGCATCTCCAGCGGCGAAATTAAGGTTTACCGCATCAGAGTGGTCGGTCTGGGCCAGGGCGTTGAAGGCCGGAACTTGACAGCTCCTGAGGACTATTCGCTGTCCGCAGCGTATCCCAATCCCTTCAACAACGAGACGCTGGTGAAGCTGTCCCTGCCTGCGGCTTCGGATGTTAAGCTGGCGCTGTACGACGTCACCGGACGCCTGGCGCGGACCGTGGTGGAGCGTTATTTCGCGGAGGGGACGCATTCGGTGAGTGTTGACGCTTCGGGACTGGCTTCAGGAATGTATTTCCTCAAAGCCGATGCTGCAGGAAAGACTTTCGCGGTGCAGAAGCTGGCGCTGCTGAAGTGATATTGACCGTGAATTTACGCGAATAATCTTCGATAACGTATTGAAAGCGAGCCCGGAAGGGCTCGCTTTCTTATTCTATCCTACAAAAAACCCCGGCTTCAGCCGGGGTTTCATAGAAAAACCGGGGCGCCTCCACCCTACTTTATCAGCTTATACCCCGCGACGCCCGCCATCACTCCCGCAGCCTGAACCTCACCGTCCAATTCCATCTTCTGCAGAACCTTGGAAAGGTCGCGGCGCTTGATGCCGGTATTTTTGGCGATGTTGGCGATGGTGTCCACACCTTTACCCTCGAGCGAGCCCAGGTACTGCGCCACCATTTCTCTTCGAGCGGCGTAATCCTCTGACATTGGCGAAGCCTCCTTACTGTGATTAAAATTAGTATATTTATATAATTATTGCGATTCGTTCTCGTTGATAAGGCTGCCTTGCCTTAGAACTTTCTAAATATATTGAATTGAAAGATGAAAGTCAAATGAATTCCCCGGACTTATTTACATAAGGGAAAAATCTCTTTCTCCGTAAATATTTCCCAATCAAAAAGGCGGGATATTATCCCGCCTTATCACTGTTAACCTGTGTGACAATTTCAGCTCAGATTGAATTCCTGAATCTTCATCCGCTCCGGGTCGATTTCCCCCAACCCCATATCGTAAGCGCATTTGAAATGGCGGATGTCCCGTGGATTCTGCTTGAACAGCTTGGCCGCGTAGGCGTCGGCCGCTACCTGATCAGTGGAGGCGATAACCGTTTTGGTTTCCCGCACCGAGCCGGGACCGCCGGGGCCGTTGGTAAGCAGAATATAGGTGGCGTCCACTACCACTAAATCCGGCGGCCTGACCGTTACTAAATCTGCGATGGTCTGGTGCAGGTCCATACGGTGCATTATTATCCGGTCCCAGTTCAATCCCATATAATTCTTCATCCCGATAGTGAGCTGGGAGCCGGCGTGATGTTTCGCCACCGGAAGATTGATGAACACATCATAATCCAGCAGTTCCTTCACCACCATCGTCCGGCGCAGCAACAGCCCTCGAGGCAGGTTGACCTCGGTGTACTGGTTCATATTATTGGCTGCGATATACTTGCCGCCGTTGGATTCCAACGCTTCAGCAATGCCGTTCATCCTTGAAACCGCGGCGTCGTCGTGCGCCATCGCCAAAATATCGGAAGCGCCCGCTTTTTTGCATAACCGCGCCACCTCAGCCACAACCTCTGGATTGGTGTTTACCGCGGCCTCGGGCTTGAGGGAAGAGATGGAATTGGGCTTTAAAAACACTCTGTCGCCGGGTTTGACAAACTTCCCGATTCCCCCCAGCTCATCGATCGCTTTACCCGTGTTTTCAGCCGGACTCCCGCCCCGGCATACCATCACCGGCGGTCCCCCGCCTTCGGATGTCTTTTTTTCCGCCAATGCCGTGAAAGGGGTCGAAGCCACCGCCGCCGCGGACAATGCGGCTCCCTTCAGGAACCTTCTTCTGCTTGATTTCATTGTATCTCCATTGTAAATAATATATTTCTACTCAACAGCCCGTAAGGAATCGATGCGCGCCTGCGCCTGCCGGCTCACCCGGCCTTGAGGGTCCATCTCCAGATAGCGCTGGTAATGCTTCATCGCTTTTTCACTGTTTCCCTGACCTAAATAGATTTCTCCCAGCATAAATACTCCGTTCGACCAGTTTGAATCGAGTTCCAAGGCTCTTTCATACTCGGCGACAGCCTCCTCGATTTTTTCCATTTTCATCAGGCATTCGGCGTAGCTGTCGTGAGAATTTGGATGGTCGGGTTCAAGTTCAACATACTTTTTAAAGCAGCGAAGAGCTTCCTCCAGCCGGTCCATTCCCATATAGTTATAGCCAACAATGTTCAATGTCCTGGTATCGCCGGGATTATCCTTAAGGTATCGTTCGAAACTCTCGATTGACTTTTCAGATTGACCGGTGCGGAGGTAAACATATCCCAATCCGTAGTAAGCGTCGGAAAATCCGGTCGCTTCCACCGCCTTGAGGAACCGTTTCTCCGCTAAATCATAAAACCGCCGCCGCAGCAGCATAAAACCCGCTTCCTGATTGGCAGCCGGGTCTCCGGGATTTTCCGCCACTCGGTCCTCCAGCTCCATAATGTCCGCCCATTCTTCCAGGTTCCGCCGCGCGGCGACAGCGGGTAAGCCCTCGGGGTACTCGTCGATGAAATCCCGCATCCGCTCTATCCCGCTCGCAAAATTGTTATCATTATATACGCTAAAGTATATTTCAGCGTATTTCACCGAGTTGAGGAAGCCGGTGTCGGGATTGTCATCGAGAATCTCACGCAGAACCTCCTTCGCCTGGGAATATTGACGCCGGTTGAACATAGATTCCAGACCTCTGATTCTTTCCAGCGTTTCCCAGGGGAATTTGGCGTACTCTTCCACCAACTCACGCTCACTTTCCATCACCCGCCCTACTACCGGTGAACGGGGATAGTCGTATATCAATTCAACCGCCATTTTGGCGGCTTGGCGGGGTTGGTCGATTTCCTTTAGGGCTAAAGTTAGGTCGTATTTAGCCTGCGCCGCGGTTTCGCCGGGGGGGATGAACTTTGTGATTACGGTTAAAGTCTCCACTCGACGTTCCGGAATGGAGATACCCGAGGCGCACTCGCTGCATTGCTGAGCCACTTCATTTACCCAGTATTCCGCCATTTCATAGCCTTCGCCTTTAGCGTTCTGTAGAGCTAAGCGATAGTATTCGATGGCCTCGCCGGACTCTTTCCTCCCGGCGGCGATTTCGCCCAAACGGCGGTAGGATTCCGCCGCCCATTTGGCGCCGGGGTATTTTTTCGCGGCTTCGGCGTACGCGGCTTCAGCCTGCGGGATATCCTCCAGCTCGAACTGGGCGATACTGGCGGCGTTGAACAGCGCCGTCGGCGCTAAACGGTGCTCGGAATTCGCTTGAGCGAATTTGCGGTAGCTTTCAGCTGCCTCCTTCATCTTCCCCTGGGATAGGTATTCATCCGCTTTTTGGAAAAGGTCCGCTGTCCCACCTAAGGCGGCAGTAGTAATCAGAGCTATCACCGCAATAACGACTATTCGCTTCATAATGTCACTTCTATTAGATGATTATTGTATATTATTTACCTATTAAGCTCCGCTTTATTAATTGACGCAGAACCGAAGTAAACGTTGCTCACAATGTCTCACTAATCGAGCCGGGTGGCTTCGCCGGGAGGATTTAATTGAATTTTTAACGCCCCTCGATGAAAGTCCATTGAATCCCGGAATTTGTCCCCGTCCACCTTCCCCGCAAGGCGCAATGCTATTGTGGCGAGCATTCTAAATAATATAAGCGTGGTCAATAATATCCTCCGCCGTATAAGCGCCCCTTCCCCCCAATTCTTACTGATAAAGGTCTGCTGAGCCTTGTAAACCTCAAGCGTCAGTTTATTGCCCCAGATGGACTTAACGGTCTGCGAACCATAGTGTATGATTTCCGCCTGGGGGAGGAAATGCGTTTTCCAGCCTTTCCGCTTCGCTTGCCAGCACCAATCGTTGTCCTCGTGAAATATAAAATAACGCTCGTCTTTAAGACCTATATCTTCGACACACTCACGGCGAATCATCAGCGATGCGCCGATTATCCAATCAACTTCCCGGATTTCGCTGTGATCCCAGTATTCCAGCACGAATTTCCCCGCCCACCTCCGGGGCAGCAGTTTCCAGGGGACTATATGCTGGAGCAGCAGGTTCCCCGAAGTGATGAAATTCCGCGCCGAGGGCTGCAGCGTCCCGTCGCCGTTCAAGAGCTTGGAGCCCAGGATGCCCACCTCCGGATGAGCGTCCATATACTCCACCATCTTGTCGATAGCGCCGTTTAAAACCTTACAATCCGGGTTTAGGCAGAAGATGTATTCCCCCCGGCTGATAACGATGGACTGATTGTTGGCTTCGGTGAAACCGGCGTTCTTCTTGTTTTCGATGACGATGACATCGGGGAATTCTTTCCGGAGGGCTGAAACAGAGCCGTCTTTGGAATTGTTGTCGGTGACAATTATTTCAAACCCACATTCGTGGGTCTCATCATACACTGACTGAATACACGGCAACGAGAAATGCTTCTCGTTCGTGTTGACGATGGTGATGGAGAGTTTTTTCGATTGGTTATGCTGGAAGATGGTCAGGGTAGTGTCCTTGTATTTCTTAAGTGGATTTAAGTCAAATATTTTTCATACTATATCTATTTCTTGGAGAGATTAATAACTATTTATTTTCATTTTCTATACACCTCTCTTCGATGGCCCACTTTCATTACTTTAATAATTCCCTCCTCCTCTACCACCCTGTATATGACTCGATAATTTCCAAGGCGAATACGATGATAATCACCTATACCCTTTAATTTTTTGAGTTATAAGGATAAGGTTCTCTGCTTAAGGCATTTATTTTAGGAGTGAGTTTTTTTTGAAATTGCCGGGGAATTGTCCTGAACTCCTTAGAAGCCGAATTAGTGAACTCCACTTTATAGACTTTGGCTTTATTCAAGGTTTAGTTCCTTCTTCAGCTCTTCCCATGGAATTGTTGGTTCATTTTCACGCAAAGTGGCTATTAATGAATCAAAAACATCCTCCCAATATTCCTCCAGAGTTTTTAAGTCGATTTGAACCGCAACCTTTTTTCCTTTGTCATCGACTACATATTTGACGCCTTGCATTTTGCGTCTCCTGGATGAGTTAAGGATTATTTTATTTCCAACATATTTTCAGGATAGCCAAAGACTTTCAACATTTTTCCCGCGTTCTTTTTTACTGATTCAAACGATAAGCTTGTTTCAAGAAATAGTCCGTTTTTTAATCTTACAGCTGCATAAAAGTCGCTCCCTGAGCGTCTTTTTTCCATTTTCATTTAAAAAACCTCTGACAGATTCAGGAACTGAATCATGTTTGAGCTTTCCCTGATCTATCAGCCAATTAGCCAAGATTTCCAATATTTGTTTCTGTTTACTAATTTGATACCTTTGGTTACCAATCCCCAATTCCGAGACTTTCATCGGGCTTTTCTTGGGAGATGGTTCCCTTCTATATGGTTCATTTATCGGCTGAGCGATTACTTCCTGTGAAGGTTTCAGTAATTGTTCGACATTTTCATCGACAAAGTTGGTGATTTCGTCTTCCTCAAATTGATATTCAGGGCAAGCGCTTGAGCTCTTTAGCAGCCGAATTGGTAAATTCAACTTCATACTTCATTTTTTACAGTGGAATCCATTTCAGCTTTCAAATCCTCCCATTTCACCCGGCTTTCCCCCATCCTCGAAATGGATACCAGGACATCATATATATCCTCCCAAAATTCTCCCCATTCTTTAAGGTCGATCTGCACTGCGGTTTTTTCACCGTTTTCATCGACCAAGAATTGAACTCCTTTCATAGTTTTCTCCTTTATTATCAATAACTCCTATGAAAATTCACACTTCCATCATTTCCGCAAAAGCTGACGGTTTGGGTATAGTGATTTTATCTTCTTTTAGCCCCTCGATGTGCAATTTGATGGCGGTATGGATGTTTTTTTCCACTTCACCCCGCGTTCCTCCGGTCGCTATACAGCCCGGAAGGTCCGGGACATAAGCCGAAAAATTTTTTTCGCTTTCTCATAAACTACAAGATATATAGGCATTAAGCAAATTTCCGTGGTGTCTCATGATTTAAAAGTGTTAATAACTCCTCCTATGCCTTAAAGCGAACAACACCGCCTTATACAACGGTATATCCACTTCCCGCATAAATCGATACAGGAACGAAGTGGAAAACAGAGCCTGGAACACTAACCCCAGCGGGAATTTGGTCAGCCACTTGAAAAACGGTATCAAAAAGGGTATCTTCACCCCCAGGTAAAACAGCTTCTGCAGCCGCTCGATGCGTTTAATGTCCGGCTGGCGCAGGATACTACGGGAGAAAAACGATTTTTCCAGGTCGTCCAGCGAGTAGTCAGACTTCAACACGCCTTTCTCCTGGGCGATTTTAGTAATTTCAGTCCGGGGATAGGGCTGAAGGATACTGCACCAGGGGTATTCTATTTTTACTTCCGCGTTGAGCTTGACCGTCTCCACCGCTTCCTCCAGGGTCTCCCCCGGTGAGCCCATAATGTTGAAGCTCTTCATCTTGATGCGGTGTTGGCGGAAAAGGGCGGCGGCGGAGCGAATCTGCTCATTTGTAATGTTCTTGTGCAGGATTTCATTGCGGCGCTTTTCGTTCCCCGATTCAATCCCCCACATTACCAGGTAGCAGCCCGATTCCTTCAGCAGGCGTACCCGGTCCTCGTCCACCAGGTTAGCCCGGACATTGCAGGCGTAGGGGATACCCACCTTGTCAGAATACAAGGGCGCGAATTCCTCCAACCAGTCCTTTTGGGTGATGAAGATGTCGTCGTTGAAAAATATCTTATTCAGGGGGTACTTAGCTTTGCAATCGAGGATTTCCTCGATGACCTGCCGGGGGGAAGTCCGCCGCAGAATGTCCATCTTGCCCCGGTAAAGCTGGTTGAAATCGCGGTTGAAACAGAAGGAGCAGAGATAAGGGCAGCCCCGCCCGGTGATGAAAGGTTTGGTGGGATAATTGCGCAAGTACTTATATTTGTAATATATCGAGCGGTCGGCAGGGGGGTATATGTTCAGATTGTTTTCGCCGCAGCGGACTTCGTTTTTCACCACTGCGCCGTCCCGTTTAATCCATAGGTTGGGGATGCCGGTGAAATCTTTGCCGCTTTCCACCGCCTCTAAGATATCGACCAGCGCTTCTTCACCCTCGCCCCGGCAGACTGCGTCCACCGCGGGATGTTCAATCATCTCCGGGAAAAAAGTGGCGTGCGGCCCCCCGAAAATCACCGGAACCGCAAGCGTCTCCTTCAATTTTTCCGCCACCTTAAGGTAATGGCTGTGAAAACCGGTCATCGCGGAAAACGCCGCCACGTCCGGTCTGAAATCCCGGATTTTATCGTAGAAACGTTTGCCTTCCTCGGTTTCGATTAAAATGTCGCACCGGTGTCCTTTACTCTTGACATAAGCCGAGAGGCACATCACCCCCACATATTCAAAAGCCACTTCTTGTAAAAATAGTAATCTTGCCATTTATACGATTCTTTTATACGATTTTTTACTAATCCCAAACCACTGAATCCTAATTCCCACCTTCATCGGGCATAACAATACACACACCCGCCCTTGCAGGTTCCATACTGCCCGATGTCCGACGATTCCGCGCAGCCGCACCCTTTGCGGCTGGGGTAAGGGCTGAAGGTGTAGCGCCCCTCCAGCAATTCGCTCACCAGTTTCCCGTCAACGCAATGCGCTCCCTTGACGCCGGGAACCTCCAGCAGGTAATCACAGCAGCAAGCCTCGAAGCTGAGGTCACGCTCGCGGGCGATTTCCGCCAGCCGAGCCGTTAATTCCCTTTTCCGCCCGACATCCGGGTCGAAGGCGCGAATACCCGTTAGCGTTTCCAATACCTCCAACGCCCGCTTAACCTTACGGTAAAAGAAAGCGAAACTGAAAATACAACGGCCGGTGTGAGGAGTAAGAATGTCCGCCAGCCGGGTGAACTTCTCAATGTAATAATCCTCGCCGGTGATGTCGGAGATGATTATGGGGTCGAAACGCCAGAACATCACCTCTTTGCCGTAACGCGCCGATAATTCCTTGAAATCGGCGATAGTGTTTTCCGGAGACGGTATATTCGGTTCGAATTCTTGCGGCAGGCCGGTGATGGTGAAATTGAAGATGAAGCGCTTGAATCCCTTCGCTTCAAGCGCGCTCAGGTAATTGATGAAAGGCTTGAAGTTCTTCGACCAGAATACAATCGCGGCTGTGCTCTTCGGAATCAAGGGAACGGAGTATTTTTCCCGATTGAAGGGATTGGGAACTTCAACGCCGCCGGCTTCGACCGCATTCATAAACCAATCGCCGAAGAACGCCGGAATATCACTCCGGCGCGAAACCGATATTATCCGCGGTTTTTCCTCGTCTTTTGATATAATCCCACCGCCTCCTGGAAAACTTCCTCAACCGTGATATCCTTGATGCACTTCGCCCCGTATTTACAGCGGATTTTTTTAGCGGTGGCAAAGTTGATACAGGGGCTGCAATCGTAGCCTTTATATATCGCCGCGTGCCTGTCAGAAATCGGCCCGTAGCGGCGCGGACTCTCCGGCCCGAACAACGCCACCGTTGGAGTTTCCATCGCCATCGCCAGATGCATCGGACCTGAATCGTTAGTGATGAAAATGTCGGCTCTTTCCAGCGCGGCCGCGGCTTGATTCAAAGTAGTTTTACCGGCCAGGCTGGCTCCGGCGCCAGTCCGCTCCACAACCGACGCCACCCTCTCCGCTTCTTCAGGCGCTCCGATGAAGATTAGCTCGGCGGCGAGTTCTTCCCGCAGCCTGCGAGCCAGCCGTATGAAATTTTCCTCCGGCCAGCGGCGGGCGTCAGCCACATTAGAAGCGTTGATGTTCAAAGCGATAAGCGGACGGCTCCAGTCAACGCCGGATTCAGCTAATAAGGACTCTGCGGTTTCCCGCTCCGCTCCGCTTACGGGAACCGGCAGGGGGATTAAGTCATCCGGCGGCCCCAAACCGAAAGGATATAAGACTCGATAAAACGTCCGGGAGATATGCTCATCCTCTTTGAAAGGAATCTTGATGGTGTGGAGACTCCTTCGTCCCGGAGTGGTGAAGCCGACGCGCGCGCCCACTGCGACGTAGAACGACACGATTTCAGCAAAATTCGCCAGCGGCTCCAGGTTCAACACCAAATCGAACCGTTTTCGCCGCAGAATGAAATATTTCTTAAAAACGTCCCAGAGAAATATCCATACAGACTTCAGCTTGAGGTACACCGTTTCATCGAAGAGACCGCTGCCTTCATAAATCCCGCGGTTCTGCGACAGCGTGATGAAAGTGATTTTCGCCTGAGGAAACCTCTCCCTGATTGCTTTGAGGGTGGGAGAAACCCTGATGATGTTACCAATACCCCAGAACTTCACTACCAAAATCCGCTTGAACGGCTCCCGGCTTTCACGCTGCGGATAAAGGTCTCTTAGTTTCTGATAATAATAGAGAAATAATCGAAGGGGTATCCCTATATATTTATCGGTAAATCTTATAAGGTCCAGATTCATTCGCAGCAACATTCCCGAATTCAGAATTCAAGTTGGGCTGTATAATAAAGTTACCCCTCAGGTAGGATGAAGACTTTGATTTCACCTAAATCCAATCGAGGAAAGACCTCGTCATCCGCGCAAAGTTCCTGAACTCCCGAGGGGAGGTGATTTTTTTCATCGTCTTCCAAATTATTCGCGGGCGGAAATAGAAGGCTCTGGTCATCCGGTCGCGAAGCTCCATCATCCGCTGTCCCGATATTTCAGGGTAATCCACTACCATCTGTGACTGCTCATAACGGCTCCAGTCGTCGCTGTTCAGCCAATTTTCCCGCACTGCCTCATCGTAAAACCTGGAACCGGGCCAGGGCGCGGCGCAGTAAAACTGGGCGTAATCCAAATCAAGTGAGCGGGAAAACTCGCCGGTCTGGCGTAAAGTGTCTTCGGTTTCGCCCGGCAGTCCCAGCATAAAATGGCCGGCAATCTGAAATCCCACCTTTCTCGTGAGTTCCACCCCCTGCCTTATCTGTTCCAGAGTGATGCGTTTCTGGGCGCGGTCAAGCAAATCCTGGTCGCCCGACTCGATGCCATAGGAAATCATCCAGCACCCGGCGTGCTTCATCTTTTTCAGCAAATCCAGGTCCACATTATCCACCCGGCTGTTGCAGACCCATCGGATTTTGAGTCCGCGCCGCAGGATTTCATCGCATAGACCATGAATGTTTTTCTTGATGATGGTAAACGATTCCGACCAGAAGAAGAAATCCTTCACCCCAAACTCCCGTATCGCCCATTCGATTTCGTCAACGATGCGCTCCGCGCTGCGCTTGCGGAGTTTCTTTCCGTAATAACTCTGCGCTACGCAGAAAGTGCAGTCGTAGGGACAGCCCCGGCTGGACATTACCATCACGAAACGTTTCCCCGTGAAAGGCAGACGATATTTATCCAAGTCCACTAAATCCCAGGCGGGAAAAGGAAGACTGTCCAAATCGGGATGATAAGGCCGGTTGTCGAAACGTCTGATTTCACCATTGATACCGGTGAATAATCCGATTATCCCCTCAGGGCTTTCGCGCGCTTCCAGCCTTTGCGCCAGTTCCAGCGCGGTGAATTCCGGCTCGCCCCGGATGATGAAGTCCAGCCCCGGACTCAGCGCAAAAGTCTGTTCCGGTAAAACTCCGGGGTGGATGCCGATGAACGCGGTCCGCAAATCCGGCAGGGCTTCCTTCGCTAAAGCGGGAATCCCGGCGTCGTGACTAATTGAGGGGGTGGAGGTGTTGATAATCAGCAGGTCAGGATGGTAATCCTTCAGCAGCGACCTTAGCTGTTCCCGGTCTATCCCCTCCGAGGGGCAGTCGTTAACCCGAACTTCAAATCCCGCTTCCCGCAGGATAGCGGCGGCGGTGCAGAGGGTAATGGGGGGCCAGACCGTGGTCCAGACTCCTTCCTTCTGCATACAGCGCCCTTCCCGGGTGAAAGGGTAATCCCCCGGCGAGGGGGGGTTGATGAGATGGATTTTCATTTATTTAAGCTGATATGGTCCGTTAGTTCATTGTCAAAATTGTTATATCCCCTTCCCCATCACATCCAGATAAGTCCTGAATCCCTGCTTCTCCCAAAAGGCGCGGCCGATTCGGTTTTGCGAAGCGACCCGCAAGTCCACTCTGGTCATCCCCTTCGACTTGAACCATTCCATCATCCGCTCCAGCATCTCTTCGCCGATTCCCCGGCGGCGGTATTCCGGCTTCACCGCCAGGTCGGTGATTTCGCCGTGCTTTGCAGTTTCAAACACCGGCGGGTATTCCATAATCCGGGCGATGGAAAAAGCGACAACCTTTCCCCCATCAAGCGCCGCTAAAACCTGCGCCTCACCGTCGCTCAGCAGCTTTTCAAGGTAGTCCCGAAAATTCAAATGCCCCTCCCCCCGCCGCGTGAAAAGCGGATTGATTTCCCGGTGGTAATCCATAAACTCCGACCATAGCGAGACTATCTGAGGGATAATCGCTTTATCGGCGGCTTTTATCTCGATTCTCAACTTGAATCCGCCGCCAACGCCTTTTCCGGACTTTTCGCTTCTTCACGCCGCCGGAACATCCCCTGCTGAGTCCACCAGTATTTCAGCATCTGTAAGATGTTCAGCCGCGACCGCCGCAATAACTGCCAGCCGTATGAAGCCTGAAATATCAGGGTGAACAACGGGTTCGGCGGAAGTTTGATTAACCGCCGTATCGCCGGCTGCAGAAACGGAACCCGCACCGCCAGATGAAACAGCTTCTGCAGGTTCTCCATCTGCTTAAGATGAGGATTATCGATAACCGAGGCGGTAAAATATGAAGCCCCGATTTGGTCCGCGGCTATATCCTGCCCCAGTGACTTTTCCATATCCTCGTGAATCTTAGTTCCCGGATAGGGCTGGAGGATGCTGCACCAGGGAAAATCGGGCCGGATTCCCGCGTTCAGCTTCACCGTTTTCATCGCCTCTGCTACTGTCTCGCCCGGCAGTCCCAGCATATTGTAGGTGCCGAACCGTATTCTGTACTTTCTGAACAGAGCGGCAGTACGGCGAATTTCCTCATCCGTGACTCCCTTTTGCAGGACTTCATTTCGGATGCGCTCATCTCCCGATTCCACGCCGAACACGCATGAAAGACATCCCCCTGCTTTCAGCGCCTTGACTAGCTCCTCATCGACCAAGTTCGCCCTCACCGTTGAGATGAAGGGCAGGCCGATACGCTGGCGGTATTTTTCCAGGAAGGGCAGCAGCCATTTGCGGTTGAAAATCAGCGTGTCGTCGGAAAAACCCACAAACCTGATGCCATAAAGGTCCCGCACCTCCTCGATTTCCGTTAATATATTTTCGTGGGAACGGTACCGCACCCACTTCCCCTTGTCCTGATAAAGCGTATGGTAGCGATAATTGCCGCAAAAAGCGCAATTATAAGGACATCCCCGCCCCCCGATGAAATTCTTCGACCCTTCCCGCTTGGTCAACGGATAGCGGTCGTAATGCGTCCGGTCCGGGAAAGGCAGCGAATCGAGGTTTTCCTCCAGCTTTCCCAGCGGATTGATTATCAGTTCCCCGTCCCGCCGATAGGCGATATTTTCCAGGAGTTGGATTTCCCTACTGCCTTCCAATTCCTCTGCAATGGCGCAAACCGCGCGTTCCGCTTCTCCCATCACCGCGAAATCCACCCCCTCCTCCAGCGCCACTTCGGGGCAGAATGTGGCGTGAGGCCCGCCGATGAGAGTGACAATTTCCGGCTTCGCGGCTTTGAACCGGCGCAGAAAATCCAAACCCCAGTGGTGCAGCCCCGTGGTGCAGGAGACTCCCACCGCCTGCGGCTGGTAATCCAGCGCTTCCTGCAGGGCGTTCGAACCCCTGACATCGATGAAGATACGGGCCTCGTGCCCCGCCGCCTTCAACGCGCTGGATAGATACATTATCCCCAGGTTTTCCGTCCATAAGTTCTGTATGAATGCAAATCGCGCCATAAAATCCGGTTACCTATCTCCAGTTGCCGGTTTTCTGTTTTCGGTTCTCTGTTTTCTGTTCTCGGTGTCTTTCACAGTTTCGAGCCGCCCTCCTCCGGGTTCTCCTTGATGAGAAACATCAGCATCATCTTTATCTTGGTCCATACCGCGTTACGAAAGGGCGTCGTTCGGAAAAAGCGGTATATACGCCAGAGATTGAAATGAAATTTGCGTATCGCTTTGGTGCGCATATGATTGATGCGCTCGATAGGCACCTGGGAAATATTATAAGAGACACGGTAATAGTGTTCCTGCGGGTCTTGAGGTAAAGGATGCCCCGCCGCGATTGCCTGGTCCCAAATTTGAGTATGGGGGAAGGGTTGGAGTATGAAGAACGAGGTGGTGACCAGAGGCGAATTGATGGCGAAATCGAAGGTCATCTGCATCTCTTCCTCGGTCTCATCCAGGAAACCAATCATAAAGTATCCACCCACCGACACATTCTTTTTAGCTGTGTATTCGATTACTTCCCGTGCGCGCTCCAGATTCAGGTTCTTCTTTATCATTTTCTGAATACGCGGGGAAGCGGACTCGATGGCGTAAATAAAACGGTAAGCCCCGGCTTTAACCAGCTTATCGATAAGTTCCTCGTCCATCCGGTCGGCGCGCAGAGCGTTGGGGAAAGCGATACCGAGCTTCAACTTCTCCTCCACCATCCGGTCGCAGATTTTCTTGGCGCGGTCCAGGTCGAGATTGAAAATGTCGTCGATAATGTCGACTTCCTTGAGGTCGTGGTTGCGCTTGAGGTAAATCAATTCTTCCATCACATGTTCCACCGACCGTTTGCGCAGTTTCTTACCGAAAACCTGGTGGCAGTAGGTGCATTGGTAGGGGCAGCCTCTGGTCGTGAACAGAGGAATCGAGCGGGTAGATTTGGGATGGGGATTCATCGTGGAGCGCTTGCGCTTGTTCTTGAAATAGAACTCCAAATCCAAAGCGTCCCAGGCTACCATCGGTATCTGGTCGAGGTCTTTTATAAACTCAGGAAAACCAAGAAAGCGGAATTCGCCGTTATCCTGGTAAGCCAACCCCTTGATCTCAGGTTTTCTTATCCCCTTTTCAAGGTTTTTCAATAGCTCCAGAAAGGTGATTTCACCCTCGCCCACCACCGCGTAATCGACATTGGGGTCAGCCACCACTTCACGGAATTCACCGGTGGTGTAGGGCCCGCCGATGACCAAAGGCACATTCGGATGCTCTTCCTTAGCTACTCGCGCCAATTCGTGAGCTTCGGCTCGCTCCATCGAAAAAGCGGTTATCCCGATTAAATCCGGCTTGACAGCTCTAATCTGAGGCCTCAATCCTTCAGCCGGTGTAAGCGTTCCCCGGCCGTCCACAATGGTGAAATCGTTGTAGCCGCCATACTTGCGCGCGTAACCTATAAGCGATAAAAGCCCCAACGGCGCCGGGGCGGAGGGGACATTGGAATGCGGTCGTAAAAACAGTATCTTCATAGTGTCGTATATAAATAAGGTAAATGTGCTATTATTATGGTTATAATGTAACGCAGCTTCTCAGAATCAATGGCGATTCTGAATGACCCGCTCTACTTCTCATACTTGAACAGCGTCGCCATTATCAAAATGTATATCTTCTCGAAAAACCGGTCTCTCCAGGGAGTGGTGCGGACATAGCGCCAGATGCGCTTCGGGTCCAGATAAAACTTCCGCAGCGCCAGTTTCCTTAATTGCTCCAAACGGTCGGTGGGGACTCTGGAAACATTCACCGCCACCTTCTGGTAATGCTCGTAACTGCCTGACAGGTTAAATCCTTCGTCCTTCGCCATCTGATACATATCGGTGCCGGGGAAAGGAATCACCACAAAAAAAGTCGCCGTGCCCAGCTTCGAATTCAGGGCGAAGTTGATGGTGTTCCAGACTTCTTCCTCCGTCTCCGTCGGGAATCCAATCATAAAAAATCCCCCCAGCGAAAATCCCCTGTTCGCCGCCCATTCGATGTTGCGCTGAGCCAATTCCAGCTTGACATTCTTTCGTATCAGCTTTTGAATCCGAGGCGAACCGCTTTCGATAGCGAACACCAGCCGGTAAGCCCCGCCCTCTTTCAGTAAATCGAGGAACTCCTCGTCCATCCGGTCGGAACGCAAGCCGTTGGGGAAACAAAACTTGAGGTCGAGTTTCTCTTCGATTATCCGCCGGAAAATGTTCTTGGCGCGCCCCAGGTCGAGGTTGAAGATGTCGTCGATTATTTCTACTTCCTCGATACCGTAACGCTCCTTGAGCATCTTCAATTCGGCAATGACATTTTCAATCGACCGGTAACGCAGGCGTTTACCGAACAGGTTGTGGCAGTAGGCGCAGCGGTAAGGGCAGCCGCGGGTGGTGAAAAGCTGCACCACGCGCTGCTTCATCTGGTGCTGGTTCATCGTCTTGCGCTTGCGCTTCTCCCGCGTGAAATAGCTTTCCAGGTCGATTAAATCCCAGGCGGGGAAAGGAATTTCATCCAGGTCGATGATATAATCCACCGGGTCGGTGCGGACCAGAGCTCCGTTGCGCCGGAAAGCCAATTCCCGAATATCTCCCCAATCACCGTCGTTCTTCAATGCGTTGAACAAAGCTAACGCCGAACGCTCCCCCTCGCCGATAACCGCCACATCGATATTGGGATCCGCCATCGCTTCTTCCGGCTGGGAAGTGGGGTAGGGCCCTCCAATCACCACCGGCATCTCTGGGAACAACTCCTTCCCCATCGCCGCCACATTATGCGCCTCGCGGTTCTCCATCGAAAAGGCAGTGATTCCCAGGACATCCGGCCGAGAACGCTTTATGGCATCGGCGATTTCGCCGGGCTTCGATTCTAAGTTGCGCCCGTCGAATATCTCGATTTCGAAATCGCCGTATTCCCGAAGGTAACCCGCCAGAGACAACAGCCCCATCGGGGGCGCTGCAGAGGGGACTTCACTATTAGGCCGGACGAAGAGGATTTTCATTTAGGCTTGGTTTTCTTTAATCTCTTTGAAAGCATGAAATTTGAAATAAAGGTAGTGAAGTTCATTTACAAACTTATATCTTCCCCTAATTTCGCTTTCCATAATTACATTCAGTTTCTTCATCTTGCGGATAAAATTGTCGATGCTTCTTTTCTCTCTGTCCATCTCCAAACCAGAAAACAATTCCAATAGTTCTTGTCTTTTAAAAGTGAAACCCAGTCCATGAGTTCCGATTCGCTTTAAAATTTCCCTATAAGTTTTACTGTGCAATTCATTAATGATCTGTTCATCCAAATATCTTCTACCAATAATTTTAGCTGCTTCTAATATCCCAAAAAGACTATCATCCATTGTGATAGATCCATCTTTGTCTAAAAGAAAAACTGCATCACCGACTTCATGCATAAGCGCAGGAAAACCCCCGGAATAAAAATTCATTTCTCCCAATGCGTCGTTTTCAACCTTGATACCGACTCTGTTAAAATTACTGATGAAAAACTTCTTAGTTTCATTATCATTGAAGGGATTTAATTCAATTAAGTTGAAAATCCTGGCAATCGAAGGTTGGTGTTTTATCAAATCGCTCCTTCGTCCCGGAAGTCCAACTAATATCAATGTAAAAGGTAATTTAGACTGCGCCAATTCATCATATATGCTTTTTATAAAAGGCGAAAAATCTTCTGTGTCGCTTAATCCATTTAAGTCATCCAATATCAATATAATACCGTTGTTTTTATCTTTGATATTGTTGTAATATTCAAGAAGAGCCGGAACAAAATTGATAGTCAGATTCTTAAGTTCTTTTTTGTCGGTGGCAAATTCTACTCCCAACCCAAAGCCATATCCGCTTAAGCTAAATCCCTTAATATAGTCTCTAAATAGTCCTTTCAATTTTTCTAAATGGTCTTTGTCAGGTGCAGCATTAATTAGCTTTTGGAAAACAATCCTCGTAAAATCCTCAATACTCTTCGCTCCTGACAAGTAACAATGCGCACCAATACATCCGAATTCTGTTCCTGAAAGAAATGAAATAAAATCCGCCAACGAACTTTTGCCAATCCCTCTTTCACCTTGAATGAAAATACTCTCAAGGCGGCCCCTCAGTGATTGGTTAATCAAGTGAAGGATATTAGAAATCTCTTCTTCCCGCGCCATAAAATAATCCACGGGAATGACCTTCCCGGGATAAAACGGACTTTCTTTAAATTCCTTATTCATAATATTTAACCCTTATAATAAGGTTAATATTCCTTCCCTAAAAACGACAACTTCGCCGTCCGCAGGAAATTCCGCGACAACGCCAGCTTATTCGGCGTGGTGCGGAAGATGCTCCAAGCCCGCCGGGGATTGAAATAGAAACGCCGGAAAGCCATGCGCCGGATTTCGAGAATCCTTTCCGACGGAACCTGCGATAAATTCGCCGAAACCGCGCCGTAATCCGAATAGAAAGCCTCCATATCGAAACCGGCCGCTTCCGCTTCCTGGTACATCTCTGTCCCCGGAAACGGTGTCAGCACAAAAAACGAAGCGGTATGACATTTGGATTTAAGGGCAAAATCCACCGTGCACCGCATTTCCTCCTCGGTCTCGGTGGGAAATCCCAGCATATAGAAACCGCCGATGCTGATGTTCTTCGAGGCGGTATAATCTATCACTTCCTGCGCCCGCTGCAGGTTCAACCGCTTTTTCATCACCTTCTGGATGCGGTCCGAACCGGATTCCACCGCGTAGTTAATACGATAGCAGCCTGCGGCTTTCATCTTATCGATGAGTTCATCGTCCATCCGGTCGGCGCGGAGGCCATTGGGAAAGGAGAACTTCAGGTTCAGCCGCTCAGCTATCATCATATCCATTATCTGCTTGGCGCGCTCTATGTCGAGGTTGAAAACATCGTCGATGAATTCAACCTCCTCCACCTCGAATTGGCTCTTCAGCCACTTCAATTCGGCGATGATATTTTCCGGCGAGCGGGTGCGGAATTTCCGCCCAAAAAGATTATGACAGTAAGTGCAGCCGTAGGGGCAGCCCCGGCTGGAAAAAACCGATACCCCCCGGTTCTTCATCTGGATGGGATTGGTCAGCCGCCGTTTAGACGCGGAAGGGTGGAAATAATCGTCCAAATCCACCATATCCCAAGCCGGGAAAGGGATTTCATCCGGATTGCTATGCACTTCCCCTTGACCCGTAAACCGCGCCGAACCGTTCAAACGATAGTGTATCCCTCCCACCCCATCGAATCCCTCGCCGCCTTCCAGTGCATCGAGGAGGCGCTTAAAAGTGATTTCCCCCTCACCCGCGACGATGAAATCAATATTGTCGTCCCCCCCCGCACCGTCAGGATCGGACGAAGGATAAGGTCCTCCAAGCGCTACCGGCATATCCGGCGCCGCCGCCTTAACCACTTTAGCAGTGGAGTGAGCCTGCTCCGCCTCCATCGAAAAAGCGGTTATACCCACTATGTCGGGTTGAAGATCATTCACCAGCCCCGCAATATATTCCGGCGGGGTGAGCTTCACCCGGCCGTCATAGATTGACACCCGATGCTGAGGGGCATACTCCCGCAGATAGCCGGCGATATAAGCCAGCCCGATAGGCGGAGGCGCGGCGGGAACCTCCGAATGCGGACGCACCAATAAAACCTTCATCGTTGACTAAAGCTCCCAAAACATCTATTCGCCGCTATATAATCCGATTTTGAGCGGTTAATATTACCGAAATTTATCATCTAAAATATTTTTCAAATCCGTGACTAACACTACTTTGTTAAGTATCAAGAATTTATTTTCAGGTTGACAGAAATTATAGCTCAATGCCGGTAATACCCCTAAGTCCCCCTTTAAAAAAGGGGGACTTGCTCCTTTCCCCCCTTTCATAAAGGGGGGGGGGGGCAGGGGGGATTATTTTCACCACTAGAATTTCAAACCAGTTATTTCAAATCGACAAAGAACTACCTAAAAAAGTAGTATTTGTCCATACATTTATAGTTAATCCACGCGTATTGACAAATCTTTAGCCCAACCTTAAATATAATGATTTTTTCCTTCAAATGAAACTGTTTAATGATTTCCCATATTTATCCTGAAAACAGCGGCGGCGTATCCCGCGAGCCGTGAATTTTTCCACTGTACAGCGGATTGCGCGATGATTCGCGTAGAGAATCCATCGAATGACGGTTTACCTTGAATAATAGACTTACAGCTTCCTTGCGTGGCATTATTTTTTTTATTCTTCGTTGCGGATGGTCGCGTAAAAAAGACCATCTGTGATGGCTCAAGAACGCTTGAGGATTTCCTTTCCCACAAACAGCATCTTGACCAGCATCCAGATTCCGTCCCACAATCCCACCTTGAAGGGATTGGCTTTAATGATATACCATATCCGTTTGGGGCTAAGGTAAAATTTCCGGTAAGCCAACCGCTTGAGTTGCCACAGCCGCCGGTCCGGCACATCGCTGATATTCACCGACACATTGTGGTAATCATAGTAATCCCCCCGCATATTATAGCCGGCGGCTAAAGCCTGATTGTAGATCTCCGTATTGGGAAATGGGGTCAGGATAAAGAAGGAAGCGATTATCATCCGAGTTGAGGCCGCATAATTAATCGTCTGTAAAATATCCTCCTCGGTCTCATGCAAAAATCCCATCATAAAGAAACCGTTGACATTGATTCCGTTGCGGGAAACCAATTCGATGTTCTGCCGCGCTTTTTCCAGATTCACATTCTTGCAGATTTCCTTCTGAATCCGCGGCGACCCCGTTTCTACGGCGAAAGTTATCCAATAAACACCGCCCCGCTTGAATTTTCCCACTAATTCCTCGTCCATCAACTCCGCCCTTAAACCGTTAGGGAAGGTGATGTGAAATTTCAGCCCCTCCGCTTCCATCGTATCGAAAATTTGCTTGGCGCGCTTGATATCTATGTTGAAAATATCGTCTAAGAACTCCAGCTCGCGAATCCCGTACTCGTGATAGAGCATCTTAAGCTCCCCCACTACCCGCTCTACACTCTGCTTGCGGGTCTTCTTACCGAACAAGTTGTGACAATAGGTGCAGCTATAAGGACAACCCCTGGTGGTGAAAATCGATACTCCCCGCTGGTGGCGGCGCAGCTTGTTCATCATCGGACGCTTGGGCGGTTTTCCGAAGTAGTGCTCGAGGTCTATCAAATCCCAAGCCAGGTGCGGTAGAGTGTCCAGGTCTTCGATAAGGCCGGGGCGCTCTTTCCCAATGATTTCGCCGTCCTTCCGCAGCGCGATACCCTGCGCCGGAGTGACTTCGCCTGTGGCTTCCAGTGAATTAAGCGCCTCCAGGAAAGAATGCTCACCCTCCGCGATAAACGCCGCATCGATCGCTGGTTCCGACAAAGCACCCCCCGGGTCGGAAGAGGGTAATGGTCCGCCCAGGAATATCTTCGCCCCGGGCAGCGCCTTCCGAAACTCGCGAGCCATCGCAAACGATTGGGATGCTTCCATCGAAAACGATGAAATCCCCACCACCTCGGCGCCAAACTTCTTAGCTTCCTCCGCCACCTTTTCCGGAGGCTCCATCGTGGAACGGGCGTCGTATATTTTTATCTCATCGTGGCGAAATTGTCGGATATAAGCCGCCAGCGACATCGCCCCCAAAGGGGGCGGAGCCGCCGGTATATCGGAATGAGGTCTGGTAAGAAATATTCTCATTTTTATATTATAGAAAAATTATCTTGAAAATAGCTGCAACGTTTAATAGAAATGTCATTACGAGCGAAGCGAAGCAATCTCTGTATCATCCCCACATCCCGGAGTGGGAACCCATATTAATCTAATAAGGAATCTCAAGCGAATCGGACTCTTGTCCGGAATTCAAAGAATCCACCCCTGAAACGTTGTCCCTGATCTGAGGAAAAAACTCCTCGTCCTCCTGAGCAACCGGTAATCCCACCTGCGCCGCCGCCGACCGAATACAATTCCTCAATATCGACACATTGTAGGTGAAATAGAGGTTGACCGCTAAAAGCGCGGCTATTATTCCCGCCGGAACCACCGCAGGTTTCAGCCGGGAAAACATCCGGGACAGCGCGTAAGCCCCCACCACAATCATCACCACCTCGAACGGCATCCGGAACCGCGCCGAAGCCATAAAACCGGTCTCAAGCATCCAGGTGTAAACGAAAAAGAGCAGAAGCAGCCCGTATTCCCGCATCCGCCGCCGTAGCAGCCATAATCCCGCTAGAAAAAACGGTAGTATCAGCCCGTATGCTGTAACATAATTTCCCCGGTCGTCCAGAAAGTGCCAAAAACGGAGAAACTCTTTAATCGTCTTCACCACAAAAATCTCCGGGCGCTCCTTGAAATCGCTCTTCACCATCTCAATCACAGCCCGGTTCAAATCGACTTCGTTATCCGGAAACTCCTTTTCCGGGAACACCCGCTTGAATCCTTCTATCGTGCCCGCTTTGCCAAAGATGTTATCCTCCACCAGGATACGGTTGAAAACTCTGAGGTCGGCGTTACCCCTCCCGGCAGAATCGACATAGGCGTAGGCGCGGTCGATGTTGAAAAAATCAGCGGTGGAAACCCAATTATAGCTCATCCAGAGCACGATTCCGCCCGAACTCGAGGTGAGAAAAATCCGCTGGTAATGGTGGTAATTCCGGGCTACCCAGGGAGCGATTGTGAGCAGCGTCACTGCAGCCATTAACACCGCCCGCTTCAACCTCTGCGGGAAACCACTCTTCCAGAAAATCAATACCGCCAGAGGCGCAATCATTATCAACGGAGTCGCCGCTCCCCGGGTCAAAGCGCACAGTCCCACCAACAGCCCTGTCAATCCCGCATTCAAAGGGTTGAAATCCCGCCGCAGCCTGAGGGTAAACCACATTAGCAGCGCCAGCAGGGGAAGGAACAGATTCTCCGACAGAATATGCCCCGTGAGGACGATATACGAGGGGTAAACCGCCGCAATAGCCGCTGTAAAAAGCGAAATCCGCCTATCCGACAGTTCCAGGGCTATCAGGAAAACTATCACCGGAACCAATGCGCCCATTAACGCCTGAAGGATAAAAACCATATAGGGATGGTAGCCGAAGATGAAGTATAGCCCACCCAAAAAAACCGCATAGAGCGGAAAACGAACCGTGGTGGGCTCGCCATACTTATCGGTCAATCCCTCCCCGGATGCGAACTTCATCCCTAGGTAATCGAAATCGACTTCATCCAGGTCGATTTCATAAGGCTCCGGTATCGGGTCCAGAATGAATATTACAAAGAACAGCCTGATGACCAGCGCCGCCGCAACGATAATCATCAGCCATCTTCTAATATTAAAACTGTCACCGCCGCTCAAATCTTGCGCCCCTCGAATGAACAATACAGACTGTAATCCAGCGGCGCCCACCAGGGTGTATGACGCTCCGCCACCCCCCCGAAAATCCGCTTCGCAGCCTGCAGTATCTTCCTATGAGATGAAACGTGAAATCCGGTTGACTCCCCTAATAGCTTATCGGTAATGAGATTCTGCACCGGGATTCCCGCCAAAAGTCTGCCCCGCTTCCGCATCACCCGCTTGATTTCCGCCAGCGTCCCCTCGGAATCCTCGATATGTTCCAATGTGCTGATGCAGACGACCGTATCGAATGTTTCATCTTTGAATGGCAGGAAACCAGCGTCACCCCAACCTAAATGGGCGGTGATGTTCTCCTTCTCCAGCAAACCGCGCAGGGAATAATCCTGCAGAAAAGTGTCGATTCCCACCAACAGACCGCTCCTGCGGGATAGTTCAGGGAACAACACCCCCGAAGCGCAGCCGATATCCAATACCGCGCCTAAGCTTTCACCCTGCGCGAAGGACAGTGTCATCTCCAGCCTCTTCAGAAAAAACCAGCGGAACACCGGGATATAGTAGTAATTCACCGGGTCTTCCAGTATCGGAATGTGATGCTTGGCGGGTATTTGAATCCGGTTCTTCACTTGGTGTATCCCAGAGAACGGAGCTGGTCTTTTATCGCTTCGTCCACCCCGGAGGTGGTCGCTATCGATTTTCCGCGCCGCCCGGTTTCATAAGAGGCGATAAACTTAACCGGATTATCTGAGGAGAAATCTGCGGCAAACACATCTTCCATTACGCGCCCTGTCATATCCTCCCCCACCGGCAGCCCGAATAAGTGAATTAAAGTAGGTGTGAGGTCGATTACCGAGGCGTCATCCGCAGTGTATCCATCTTTGAAATGCGGGCCCGCCGCTAAGAACATTCCCCAGGGCTGATGCTCACCTCCCCGGAAAGGGATCTTAGGCTTGGGATCGGGACCGAAACCATGGTCGGAAACCACTATCACATCCGTGCCCGGTTCGAGGTGATTGAGAGCTTCACCCAGCAGGGAATCCCAATACATATAGTAGCGGGGGATGACCTCGCTGAACCTGTCCTTGTCTTCCGGCGGCACCGGCTTAGGATATTGAGAAGGGTCCATATACTGCCAGAAATAGTGGCTGACCATATCCGGGCCCTCAAGGTAAACCGTGAAGAAATCGGGCTGGCTGACATCGAGAAGATGCATCGAAGCGTTAAAATACGATTCCCCGGAAGTGTAGGCTAATTTCAACTGATACAGGGGATTCCATTCCTCGCGCGATTGACCCCATTCCGCCGGATAAAATCCTTCCCCCCCACTGTCCCTGATGAAACGGAGGAGTTCACCCTCGGTTATATCGCCCGGAGTTTTTACGAACGATATCAGTTCATCCAGCATCTCCGGTGGGTGAACCTGTCCTTCCTTCAAGGCCCGGGCGTTAGCGCGGGGATTGAACAGCGAATAGGTGAAGCGGTCGGAAACCATCACACCGTTGACCTCCTCCGCCGGCCAGGTGCCCCACCATCCCGCCACTCCCACACTCCTTCCCGCCCCGGAAAGAATGCTCCATATCGCTTCCACCCGCCGCTGAGTGGAACTGATGGGTATGTCAGACCGCGGCGTCAAGGTCGTCACCAGCCGGTAAAAACCAATGCCGTCGGGATACTTGATGAAACTGCCGGACATCCCTGGAAACTTGAAGGAGCCGAAATCCATAATGCCATGCTCCTCCGGAAGTTTGCCGGTGGCCATACTGGTCCAAATCAAGGGCGATTTCAGTGTATTCAAACTCCGGAAACGAGCCCTGACCCCGACCTTCACCAAGCTGTCCGTCACCGGCATCACCCCCTCCGCCCGCAGCGAATCGATGAGCGCCCATTCCGCGCCGTCCACACCGTAAACGAACACCTTGACATCCTCCCGCGCGGAGCTTAGCGCCTCCGCAATCTCCGCCGGATCGCCCGGCTTGCCCGCAGCGGCTTTAGGCGTCGTAAAATAAGAAATCCCCAATCCAACCAGGAAATATATGATAGTGGGTAATAGAGAAACCCGCAGTAATCCGGTATTCCCCGCAGCAGTCCTCCTCCAGACTATAAAATACCAGAAATACAGGGATAAGATATAAAACGCAACCAGGGGTACATCGTAAATCACCACATGAGCCCCGGGCCGCGTGCGGGAATAGGTGAGAAAAGTAAACAGGAGCAGCGTAAGAACGGAGTAAAGCACCAGCCACCACCCCAGAAAACCGCGCGGCGCCTTCCCCCTGCCGATTATTGTTAGAAATATCTTAAGACCCAGGGTGAACAATATCCCCGCCGCCAGCCCCAGGATAACATACAACAGGATGCAGTGAAAAAGCGTCAGTCCGGCGTCCAGAGCATCGTTCCACAGCCGGGGATTCCAATTCAAAATGCGCAGCCCGATGAGGTATCCCAGCCAGGCGCTGCTGGCGACGCCTAAAAACCAGCCCCTGAATGTATCGTTGAGAAAACCTTTTTTCATTGTGTTTCAAGCTCAGGTGTAACTGTCGTCGTCTTTAATATTCCGGCTTTTCCCCCCAGCCAGCACAGTCCAAACGCAGCCATCATTATCAGGAAAGGGTCGATGGGCAGACGGTGCGGAATGCCGGAAGCGGTCAAAGTGTGCACACCCACATTATAAAGCGCCAGCAGATAAATCAACGCAAACCGCCGCCAGTGCGGCAGCAGCAGAATAAATCCCAGTACGCTCAGCGGCAGTATCCAGCCAAAGGACCCCCACGATGCAATCTTGAAAAACGGATGCTGGTGGTGGGTTGGCGTGATTCGAAATAATTGGTAGAACCTCAGCGCGCATAATTTCAGGTAAATCCCCGGATTCAGCTTGATGAACTGGGTGACATTGTGATTCAATATCCGGTCCCGCTCAATTTCGGTCTGACCGCTGAAATTAGGAAATTCAATATATTCTTTACCATTGACACGTTCATAGTTTTTCAAAGCAAAATCCTGGTACAGCTTGTCGATTCCCTGCAAATCGACCGCTTTCAGCCTTTCCTGGGAAAACAACTGATTATTGTATTCCCAGAGATTCCTGCCTCCCTTGGTGGGCAGAATCAGGGATTCGCCCAACTCCCGCTGGTTCCGCGCCGCCCACGGTATCAGCATCAATCCCGCTAATGTTAACGCAGCAACGGCGGGAAACCATTTCTTAGGCCCGGGCTTCCATAATACTAACGCCAACAGAAAAAACGGTGCGAAGGTAATGATGGATATCCTGCTGAGGATTGTCATTCCAAAAGCCACCCCAAACAGCGCCGCGCTGTCCCAATCAGGCTTCTGAAGGAATTGATAAAACAGATAAATCGAAGCGAACTGCAGGAAAAGATAAATAGGCTGCGTAATCAACGCTCCGCTGAACATTATGGAAAACGGATAAAACACATATATCAGAGCCGCGATTCCCGGCGCTTGAGAACCCGAGGGCAAAGCGAGGCGGCTTAACCTGAAAATCATACCCGCCACCATCGCGTCCAGCAAAGCCTGGAAGAGGCGCGGCGCCAGCAGCCCCGCCCCGAAAACCTTATACAAAAATCCGAATATCAGCGGCACCAGCGGCTCGATAAAAGCCGTAGGTCTTCCGGGACGAATCACTCCCCACAAAGCGTTCAGCCGCATATCGCGCATCCGCTCCGGCTTGGTGTAATAACGCTCCAGCACTTCGGGGGACGCGTCTTCAGGCGGCTGGGTCAGACGCTCCGTTATCATCAATCCATCACCGGCTGCGAGGTTGCGCGCAAGCTCATCGAAAAGCACCTGGTCCGCCATAGGTAGGTAACGCTCTCCCAATGCGAGACCGAAACCCGCGCGAATGACGAAAGCGGAGACGACCAAAAGATAGACCGTCTTATCCCGATTAAGCCAGGTTATGAAAGCGATAATCGCTGAACGCATTTTCCCTCGATTCAATCAAACCTCCCCCGCCGTCTCTTTATAGTTGGTAAATCTTATGTTATATTTTGCTGCAGTATCGGAAATCTCGGGGTCGAAAAGCGTTTCCAATTCCTCCTCCCAGCGGCTGGTCCAGCCGTACTTCGCTC
This sequence comes from uncultured bacterium, assembly GCA_964421875.1. GTDB lineage: Bacteria > Electryoneota > Tariuqbacteria > Tariuqbacterales > Tariuqbacteraceae > CAYQZD01. The sequence continues at coordinate 9,050 of CAYQZD010000021.1, read as the reverse complement.
GAATTCCCTCGTCCTCTCGACCCGGGTGGCACATCACCTCAGTCAAACCGTCGGGGAGCCTTGGTATAAGTCTTATCCAGGCCGGTTTCAACAGCCCGCCGCCGAAAGACGAACCGAAAAAATATTTGCTAGAACGAAGCCCCGCCTGCCTCAGCGCCCGCTTCCTTCCGAAACTGAAAACAATCAACACCTTGCTCTGGACATAATCGTGCCCTAAACGGCCGATATCGATATTCTCCGCCGGGATTCGAATGAATGGAATCCCCCACTTCTTCGCCAGTTTGACCGCGATTCCAAATAATCCGGGAAGCAGATGCAGATGCTGATGGGAGTCGAGATGGCTCAAACCGGCGGGAGCCCCGCGCTCCATCTGCCGCTCCCACTCATACTCCACTTCCCGCAGCCTAACACCCCCGCTGAAGTATCTTGAAACGAAACTCGGATAACCCCGGGGAAATTCGCCGCCGCGAGTCAGCAGGCTCCCCACTTTATCCTTAGGAGAAACCGGCTCGCCAAAGACCAACGTCAGATGAAGTCCTACACCCAATCCGCGATTGCCGGAAGCGGCCTCGATCGCCTCCGCGGCCGCGGGCCCGTTGGCCAGCAGCGAGGCGCTCCGCAGCATCCCCGCATGATGCGCCTCGATGATACCGCGGTTGATTTGACGCGAAAGACCGAAATCGTCTGCGTTGACTATGACTTTTTTCTGGTCCGCTTGATGTAAGCCCACATTTCCTGAAATATCTCAATGATGACCGACGGGGAAGCCATAGTGGACACCCCCGCCTGCCGCGGATAATACTTCACCCCGACCTGACAAACACGGAAATTATGCCGCAGCACTTCCACTATGAACTCAACATCGATAAATCCGCCCCGCGAATGAAGTTCAATCTTATTCAGCGCCTCCCGTTTCACCAGTTTAAAAGAAAAATTTATATCCTCCGCGGAAAAACTAAAAAGCAGCCCGGTAAGGCTGTTATAAACCATAGAATATATTTTCCGCCTGAGCGTCTCTTCACGGTTCAAACGATAACCGGTGATCAAATCGTATTTCGCTAAAAGCGGCAGACTCCGCTTCACATCCCACATACTCACCGGATTATCCGCATCGCAATAAAATACGATACTCTTGCTGGACTTGAAAAATCCGGTTTGAATCGCCCCGCCAAGACGAGTGTTACGCTTATGAGTGATAATCCGTATGTGAGAGTTGTTCCGCGCCATCCTTTCCACAATTTCGAGGGTTCTGTCGGTGGAAGCGTCGTTCACCACTAGCACCTCGTAATTATCGGTGATGGATTTCAGCATCTCCGAGGAAGCGCTAACCGCCCGCTCGATATTGCCCTCCTCGTTGTAGGCTGGCAGAAAAACCGAAATCCCGCCGCTTAAATCCACGCCTGAAAGGTCGATCTCTTCCAGCGGCTGAAGGCTTAACGTGTCAAGACTTTTTCTCATCGACGTCCTTTTGGTTTCATCGGTAATTCCTGATTTTCCACCAGAACCGCGCTATCTCGTAAACCGCGTAGAAGATGACGCGCAGATTGGCGCCGGTGGAACTGCCGGACACCCGGGGATAATGGTGAACCCCGATTTCCTCGGAGGTGAATCCCTTCCGTTTGGATTTAAAATAAAACTCCGCATCGATAAGCGCGCCGGTGGTTTCAAGGTCGATAGCGCGGAATATCTCTGTCTTCATTAATTTGAAGCCGCAATCGATGTCCTTCAAACGGATTCCGAATAACAGGCAGATAGCAAAATTATAGAGGAATTGGTTGACCTTGCGGTAAAATGGGTCCCGGCGGTCAATCCGGTATGTAGCCGCGATATCGGCTCTGCCGACCACCCCTAATAGAATTCGCAATTCAGCGATATCGAATTGCCCGTCGCCGGGAAACAGACAGGTGAGCTCTTTCCCGGAGGCGTAGTAGCCGCTTTTGACCGCGCCGCCGTACCCCCGGTTGACACTGTGATGGATAACCCGAATCCCAGGCGCCTCCGCCAGTCTGTCGGCGATTTCTCCGGTGCGGTCGGAACTGCCGTCGTTGACAATGACAATCTCATAATCGGAAACCATCCCCGGAAGTTTTTCCAGCAGGGATTCCACCACCCTCTCTATATTGCCTTCCTCGTTATAGCAGGGAACAACTACCGATACGGAGTGATTCAATATGTATTTTTGGCTCTCTTCAGCTATAGCTCTATGCCCCGTAGAATTCCGGATTAAAACTAATTCAGCGCCGCTTGATATCTCACCGCCGGGAAAAATCGACTCAGGATTCGCTCTATCACCGCCGAAGCCATGATTATCAGAAAGGGGTCAGCCGGCAGACGGTAGCGGACTCCGTCATGCGTCAAGGTATATACTCCAACCAGATAAAGAAAAATCAGCACGAAGGGCAAAGTGTCCCGCCAGCGGTCCCTGAAAAGCACCAGAGAAATGACACTCAAGGGCAGCGCCAGCCCGAACGAGAAGATGCCCACCAACTTATACAAAAGCCCCTGTGATAATGTGCCGCTGAATCCGACTATCGACTTGAACCTTACCCAGCATAAGAAAGCGAAGAGCCGGGGATTGGCTTTGATGAACTTCATTCCTTCATCGGTGAGTATGCGGTTACGCTCAACCTCGTCCTGACTTTCCTCGAATTGAGGGTAATCGAGGAATTGCCGGTACTTAATATTGTCAAGAATCGACTGAGGAACCTGAGCGCCCAGCGCTTTGAGTTCATCCTCGAAGAAATAGGGATTGTTCCTGAGCCAGATATTGTATCCGCCTCTGGTGGAGAGCAGGACGAATTCATCAAATACTAGGTAGTTCCTGACGACCCAGGGCGAAATGGTCACTATGAATGTCAGCGCCGCCGTTATCACCGGACGCGCCAGCCGGCGCGGACTGCGCCAAATCAACAGTATCAGAAGGAACGGAACCAATCCTAAAATGATAGATCGCGTGAGGAAAGTCAACCCCAGCGTCAGTCCGAATATTATCCCGTTTGTTAGACTCTGTTCCTCCTTTAGCTTCACAAAATAAAGAACACTCAACGTGAAAAAGAAGAAGGTGAAGGTCTCCGACATCAGGAACGCGGTGTAAAAGATAAAATAGGGATACAGCGCGGAGAACGCCGCTGCGATGTAACCGGCAGTCTCGGAAAAAATCCGGCGGCCGATATGGAACACCACGATGCAGGTGAGGGAACTTATTATCGCCAGCAGAATCCGCGGATAGAAAAACCGGTCTCCGAACAGATAATAGGAAAGCGCTGAGAACAGGGGGTATAAAGGTTCATAAAACGCGGTGGGAGCGCCCCATTTCACCACACCGTAATACCTCTGTTCGGCGTCCCACTTCTCATACATCCGCAGACGATACTGGGGAATTTTCCCCAGGGGCGGGGGGTGTTTTTCCCGGAATTCATAGTAGGGCCCCGCATACTGGTTCACAGGAGGGCCGAGATGGCCGTCATCCACAATCCCCCGGCCTAAAGCGTAATAAGTGTTCTGGTCGCGGAAAGGCGCCGCCACATTGTTGCCCCAGGGGATGATAAACGCCAGCCGCGCTGCCATCGCCAAGGCGAAGACAGCCCATAGTTTGGTTTTTCGGTCCCAGTCCAGCCAGAATCTCATAGAGGTTTCCTGTTATCCCCAGGCGCTATGTGCAATATCGAAAATTAAGTTCTATGATGATTATTTGGGAATGTAAAAAATAACGATATTCTTCTTAATATGCAAGTAAACCATCATCGATAGTCTCTTTTAGCAATCATCCACACTCAGAATGAAATCTCACGGATCGTTTATAGACTCTGCCCTTATTTTTAAAGAAAATTCAGGTCTCCGCTTTACTAAAGACCCGACTTAAGACAATGATAACCTGAGGTTAATGCACCACTTGTCAACAACAATCCGACGTTCTCTATGTACACTAAGTAGTTCAAGTACACAAGTTATTATAATTATGCATTATAGCGAAAAATAAAGAGGAGCAAAAATCGATTGAACCAAACCGATGCTCTATCTCTTATCAAAACTCCCTCATAAGTATTACACAAAATTACTGAACAAATATCAAGTTTATTACGGAAAAAATGTTGATCTTCTTAAACGGGAGCGAGGGAGGGATGAATTTTAGGTATCCGTCACACTGAGATCCGTCATAACGCCGAGGAGGCGGCGCAGTCATTATCGAAGTGTAACAGGATGGTACTTATCATTTAATCTCTCAAAATATCATAAAACCGGCTTGTTATTTTGACTAATATTGTCAGATGTTATATATTTAATCGATAACATTAAACTTTGTAACTTGAGGTGAAAATATGAGAAAAGTAATTCTGGCCCTCGCTTCTCTATCGGTGTTGCTGTTGACTATATCCTGCGGCGAAAAACCCGGCAGCCTGCGAAAACTTGAAGATGTGGTTCCCGAATTCACCAAAAGGCTCAACAAGGCTTCCAAAACCGGCGAATATGAGAATCTGATACATATATTCGATGAGAATGCCACAATTATGCTGAGAACCGAATTCCACCCTGAGGTGATGCAGGGGCACGACCAAATAATCGATTATTTATCCAACTTTACTCCGGAGACCATCTTCCAGACTGGTGATGTCGAAGTATCCAGTTTGCGGGCTGGAACCGACTACACCTATATCCAACCGGATGGTAAATCCGGTTCCGGCAACTGGCAGTTCAGATTGAACAACCGGGGAAAAATCAGCGAGCTGGCGATTATCCCCGCCGAGCGAGAGGGTGAATCTGATTATTAGCGGCTAAATTCCTCAGTAATGTATAACGGGCGGGTTTGAAAACCCGCCCGTTTCTTTTATATCATTTTTCTAATTCTTATTCCTGCGCTCCACATCCAGCCATTTTCGAGTCAACACCAGCGTCACCGGACTCACCAGCGTAGATAATCCCACGATAATCCACATCAGTTCCGTATTTCGAGCGCCAGCCACGGGGCATAGCGATGCCAGCAGGATTCCGGTGATTGGTCCCGCCGCCACCTTGGCGAAAAACATCGGCATTTTAGTGAAAGCCATATACGACGATTCCTTTCCGGGCGGGGCGATGGTAGCAGCATAGTCATAAAGCCTGGGCGACCAAAGCGCTTCGCCGATGGACAGGGCTACTTGATAAGTCGCTATGAAAGCGATACCTTCACCAAGACCCATTATCAGGACCGAAGCGGCGCTGATGAAACTGCCCAATACAATCACGTTATAGGCTTTCATCCTCCCGGTGATTGCGGTCATCACCGGGACTAATATTATGATGATAGCGGGATTGATGGAATATAACGGTCCTATCCAATCCCCCAGACCGATGCGCTCCATATAAAGAGGATAGAGGAAATGGTTATACTGGAAAATCATTTTCACCAAGACCAGCAGGAATATAAAACTGATGAATATCCAGAACCGGTTTTCCACCACCACCTCCTTCATCACCTGCCAGGGCGATTTCACCAGCGGCGGAGCCGCTTCAGGCTTTTCTCTGACTTTAGAGGTTTTCCTGGTTTCCGGGGCATCTTCTTCATAGCGGTCGGTCTCGCTTTCCGGGACACGAGACCTGATGAAAAACAGCACTATAACGAATGAAACCATAGTAGTGAACACACTGACCAGAAAGACCGCCTGAATCGGAATCATAGTCAAATTCACTCCCAGCAGGCTGAAATGCATAGTTTCGGTTCCGATGTCACGGATTGGTTTTAACAACAGCCCCGCCACCAGTGAGCCCACGTTCATCACCACATAATACCAGGAGAAAGCGAATTTCTGCGCCTTGCGGGTGGAGTAAATTTTAACGGAAGCCGCCAGCAGAGGAATCAGCATGGCGAAAGCCAGGGATAATAGAAAGAGCCCGGGATAAACGATCATGGAATTAGTGGAAAAAGTTATCGCAATCCTTCCCAGGAACGCCACTACCAATCCGCCCAGCAAGGCTCGCTTCACCCCCAGGGAGTCTGCGATGAAACCGGAAAAGACCATAAACATCGACATCGAGGCTGAATACAGCCCTGATATGGTCCCCGCGGTGACGTCGGATAGGTTCATCCCCTCTTCGAAAGTCAGGAAATGCATCAACATCATTGTGGATGAAAAATAGCAGAGGCTTTCCAAAATCTTCACCAAGTAAACCAGCCAAATTTCCCGGGGGCAGGTGAAAAGCCCCAAAAGACCTTCCCAGTAATCCCGGGCAATTCTGATAATCAAGTTTTGTTTTGCAGTCACAGGTTACACCATAATTCTATTCACAGGAATTGTTAATGACAGCATCAAAAGTCGTTAAAATTAAAGCAAAATTGTCTAAATATCAAATCGCAGACTGAGGGAAATAAAAAAATCGATACGTAAAAGTTATCGACAGTGTTTCATAGACTTTCTTTTCAGAGGCAATGCCGGATTGAAAGAATATATCAAATTTTCCGTGACAGTACGCTAAATGATAGCACTCGATTGAATGGCACGCAACTTGCTCGTAAAATAAATAGATATTATGGACGTTTTCATTTGCCTTTATCATTTGAAATTATTATTGATTATGAGTGGCTGTGTCTGAACTGCTGCGGAGAGTTTTTTGACCTGAGAACAGAATAAAATACTCAAACATAAAGGTAAGCGGTTATGGATTTAAGCGCTTGTTTTCAAACAATTATCGATTGGCTCAGCACCAGCGGGATAAGTATTCTCTTCATATTGGCCTTGATGATAGCGGCGTTGAAACTTGCTAAAGCGCTCGCCAACCGCCTGTTTAGATTATTACGTCAGCTCTCAGTTTCACTAAAGACCTGACTTAACGCTTAATCACGCGATTGCTTCATCCGCCGTACGGTGGATTTGCACTGAGAAATATACGACTTTTTTAACAGAAATTAGCCAAGGAGAATTATCATGCCAATTCGTAAAGCCAACGCAGTCTGGGAAGGAAACCTTTTCCAGGGAAAGGGGACGATGAAACTGGGCAGCGGAGCCTATGAGGGGGCTTATTCCTTCGGCTCCAGGTTCGAAAGCGCTCCCGGCGCCAATCCCGAAGAACTCATAGGCGCCGCGCACGCCGGCTGTTTTTCCATGGCTTTCGCCCACGGCTTGGCTGAAGCCGGATACAAACCACGGCGTATAGCCACCTCCGCGAAAGTCGAATTAACCAAGACTGAGGCCGGATTTATAATAAGCGTCATCGAATTGAATACCGAAGGCGATATCGAGGGTATCGATGAGGCGGCGTTTTTGCGGCAGGCCGAGGAGGCCAAGCAAAACTGCCCGGTGTCGAAGGCTCTCGCCGGGGTTGAAATTAAGCTGCAAGCTAAGCTGGTTCAATAGCTTCGAGTAGGCCTCCGGGGATGAGATGCATCATGAATTGAGCATTTTAACCCGGGAAGAACCATTACACTGCATTAGTCTGCTGACGATGAGAACAATCCGCGATAAGCGTAAGCGCTAAAGATACAATTAAGTAATTTAGTTATTAATATGCGGAAAGAGGGGTGTACTTATGGAAACAAGACGGTTCGAAGGTATTGAACCTACGGTGTCGCGCATTGGGCTCGGCGCCTGGGCTATCGGAGGTTTTTTATGGGGCGGGACGGATGAATCGGAATCGATTCGCACCATTCACGCCGCTCTGGAACGGGGGATTACCTTAATCGACACTGCGCCGGTTTACGGTTTCGGCGTGTCGGAGGAGACTGTGGGCAAAGCCCTCGCGGAGGCTGGCAGCCGGGATCAGGTGGTCATTTCCACCAAAGCGGGACTGGAATGGAGGGGCAAGGAAATAATCCGGAACTCCAGTCCCAGACGGATTATGCGGGAAGCAACCGATTCTTTGAAAAGATTGAGAACCGATTACATCGATATTTATTTCATCCACTGGCCCGATCCTATGATTCCCTATGAGGAGACTGCGGAAGCTATGGGGAGGCTCTACGATGACGGTAAAATCCGCGCTATTGGAGTCAGCAACTACCATCCCAAACAGATCGAGGCTTTTAGAAAAGCGGCGCCGATTCATTTCTGCCAGCCGCCCTATAACCTATTTGAAAGAAGCATTGAAGACGACATCATACCATACTGCAGGGATAACAGCATCGTTCTGATGACCTACGGCGCTCTTTGCCGGGGACTGCTTACGGGGAAGGTTACTCCTGAGCGTGAATTCATAGGGGATGATTTACGGAAAGGCGACCCTAAGTTTCAGCCTCCGCGTTTGAATCAGTATCTGGAAGCGGTGAAACTACTGGATAGTTTTGCGCGGGAAAACTATGGGAAGAAAGCCATACACCTGGCATTGCGCTGGATTCTGGACAAAGGCGTGAATATCGCGCTTTGGGGAGCGCGCCATCCGGAACAGTTGGAACCATTGGGAGAAATTATGGGATGGCATCTGGATACGGAGGCTATCGAAACGATGGAGCGAATCGTCGCTGAGACCATTAAGAACCCGGTAGGGTCAGAATTTATGGCGCCTCCCGTCCCGGTGATTGAATAGACGTCTGATGAATACCCTTGATAGAAAGCCCCGGTATAAGCCGGGGCTTTTCTTTAACGTTACTCTCTTCAATAGCCTTTCTTGAAGGGCGTGTTGCCTATAGTCATTCTTGAAAAAATGACGAGAAAAAGTATGTCATTCCTGCGAAAGCAGGAATCCAACTTATTGTATTTATAAATGATACTGGACTCCCGCTTTCGCGGGAGTGATATTCCATAGGACAACCTTTTTTATAATCGGTATAAAACTTATTTCAACAGCAGCAGTTTTTGAGTCTGCACCGCATCCCCCGCTTCCAGCCGCGCGAAATACACCCCGTTCGCTAATTCCCTCCCGTCGAACACCGCCTGATGCGCTCCTTCCGGCAGATAACCGTCCACCGGCGTCGCGACCTCTCTGCCAGCGATGTCGTAAACCGCCAGTTTGACCTTACTCGCAGCTCGCAGCTCGAATCTGGCAACAGTTCTTTGGTTGAAGGGATTGGGGTATATTGGATGGAGGGTGAAAGAAAGGAGCTTCGAGCGATGTTGATTGTTGACTGATGTTTCCGGTCCGAG
>CAYQZD010000020.1:0-42398 GCA_964421875.1 uncultured bacterium | reverse complement strand
ATCGATGAATCCCCGGGTTTCGAGCCTTTCCAGATAGTGGTAAACCGGGTGTGGTTGGGGAACGGGGAGGTTATACCTGCCGTCCGGGGATAGTCCGGCTGATGCGCCTAAAGCGCTGAACAGCGTAAGGCAGAGGGCGGTTGTTCCCAAGCTTAACCGGGCGATTAGTTTAGCAATATTCAATATCGATTGAAATTAAACAGGAAAATCACTGATAATATATCCTTATAATGTAAATTTATTCCTTAAAAAAGTCAATTTTCTTGAAAATAAGTTTGCAGGGGGTTGGCGTTTGTTTTTTTCTTAGTTCCATACTGTTGGGAGGGAGGGGGGGAAGACAGTTGCCGATTTCCGGTTATAGGGTGGATTTATGGTTTTAACTATATAACTTTATTTTGTTGCGCTGAGGAGGAAGAAACAGCCGGATGTCACCCTGATAGCAGTGAAGGGTCTCCTCTTTATAGGTTCATCGCTGTTTCGTGTGGGTAATTGATACAGTTTTTCAAGGCATATGAAATTCGTTTTGGTTCTATTCCAAGTTCTATAATCCCCCCTGCCCCCCTTTAGAAAAGGGGGGAATTGTGGGGCAGCCTTGACAGAAGGAGGAAAAAACGGATTATCCCCCTTTCTTAAAGGGGGATAAAAGGGGGATTATATGTGTTAAAATATGCCCTGTATCCTCAATTATGATTGTCATTACCCATACAAGTCAGCGAAGAGCCTCTTTATATTTAAGGCGCAGATTCTTCACTCGGTTCAGAATGACGTAATCAATGTTAAAATAATTAGTTAATTACCACTAACCCACCGAATTATGTCATTGCGAGCGAAGCGAAGCGATCTTATTGATTATAGCGATTCCCAAAAAGGTTGTCCTATGATTTGTCACTCCTGCGCAAGCAGGAATCCAGTAAATAATACAAATACAAGAAGATGGATTCCCGCTTTACACCGTGCGGCGCACAGGTCGCGGGGATGACATCCTTTTTCCGTCATTCTTTCAAGAATGACTATAATTTGACCTTAAGGATTGCTTCGTCCGCCTGCGGCGGATAATGCAGCAGAGTGCGGGGACTCTGCTGCACAGTTGTGACGTATGTGCGGGGGAATAAGGCTGGAGGATTTCATAAAAAATCCCCGCCGGCAGGGGCGGGGAATATAATTAGTTTCGAGAATATCTGAGTATAGTATTATGGATTTTAGAAGGCGAAGGAGACCGTAGCGCCGATTCTGAGGCCGGAAATGTTCAATTTATCGGGTCGATATCCTGAGAAGATATCATTGAAGAAATCGGCGGAGGTGATAGGTTCTCCGGTTTCAGGATTGATTATTGGTTCTTCGGTTTCGGGATTGATCATAAAGGGGTCGTTCTTGTCGAAGGGATAGGAGCGCCAGTCTTTGATTTCCTGCCATTTATCAATATCGGTTTCGAGGACATAATGGTATTCGGCGTTAAGACTGAGTGAGATCACAGAACTTCCCTTGATGTTGAGACCTCCGAAGACATAACCTCCTATCGGTTTTGAGACCACTCGGTCATAGTAGCGCACAAAGTTGTCGGCAAGGTTCAACCTTGGAGGGGTATTGACATCAAACCTGTGATTGATATATTCATATTCCAAATCTATGGAGGTGACATACAATCCCGGACCTCCACCCACGGTTAGACTCATCTTGTCGCTGTTGGGGAAAGGTTTCAGATTGTAGAAAAAGTTTGCGATGATGGGGGCTTGATGGTAACGGTAAATGGTATTGAACATTTGGTTGACGTTGACGATGACATCGCCAAGGTTGGGGATAAAGGTCACGATGTTATCGATGCTGTATGTAACATCGCTGGAGGCGTCGTGCTGGGTAATGATAAACTTCAATCCTACACCGTAATTTGGAGTGATATGATAATTGATACCTCCACCCATAGAACGCTCATTTTCGAAATTCTTCTTAGAATGGGAATACGCTCCTCCATCGACAGCGACGGCGGAATCGAGCAGCGAGGCGACTGAATTGTAGCCTGCGTCAAGGGCGTCTTCAGCAGTACCCATACCGCTGATGAAATATCCCCCGTCGAAATAGACTTCAATCTGTTTGAACCTTTCGCGCACAATGCGGCGCCGCTGCACCACTCCCTGAGCCATGATCTCCGCCGCCAGCGCCAGAACTAACGACACACCTATTAGTAATAAAACGGGTTTTTTGGATTTCGACATCATTGTCCTCCGTTGAGGTGATATAGTATTACAATTTGAAATTATAAACAATTTATGGGAAAAAGTCAAATATTTTTTCATTGTCGGAGATGGTTTTGACCGAAAAATATTTATTTAGAACCGATTCGCTTTAATCTTTAGCGGAACAAGCCGATGATAAGAAGAGTTTAAATCTCAGATTCTGTGTAAAGATTTTTTGAATTGTTGATTGACGCTGATTTTCACTGATTTCGCAGATACATTATCAGTTAAAACTGGTATTTGAATCCACATCATTAAATTCGATATGCTCAAACTCAGAAACAAATCATTCATCCTTAGGGTGAATGTTTTAAACGGATAATACAGAATCCGGGTTGCTGAACTTCACATAAGTAAAGAGTTACGCTTAATAAACTTTGGATAGAAATATGAGCCAGATACGAGCCACCGACAAAGAGCAGGGCAAAATCCCCTCTCATCAAGAGATTCAGAAGGATATTAAGAAGTTCATTGAGGAAAAATACGGCGCCAAGGTGGCTTTCGCGGAACCGGATTACATCGGCACCAAGGAGGGGAAGCCGGGAGACGACGAAGAGGAGGAGTTGGACCAGATTCAGTTCGATTTGAAGCCGGAGGAACTTGAAGAGCACCTCCAGCTTTATGTGGTGGGTCAGGAGCGCGCGATAGAGATTATGGCTACCAAGATATGCACTCATTTTCATCGGATGAAGTATGAACTTGAACATCCGGAAAATGAGGAAATAATTGGCCAGGTGAAGTCTAACATTCTGCTCATAGGGCCTACCGGAGTGGGTAAGACCTATTTAATAAAACTAATAGCCGATAGAATCGGGGTGCCTTTCGTCAAGGGGGACGCCACCAAATTTTCCGAGACGGGGTATGTTGGCGGCGACGTAGAGGATTTAGTGCGCGACCTGGTGCAGGAGGCTAAAGGCAGCATCAAGCTGGCGGAGTACGGCATCATCTACATCGATGAAATCGATAAAATCGCCTCCTCTATGGGGCATTGGGGTCCTGACGTTTCTCGGACCGGCGTTCAGCGCAACTTGCTGAAGCTGATGGAGGAGACCGAGGTGGATATGAAGGTTCCTCATGATTTAGCTTCTCAGATGGAAGCGGTGATGGAGACACAACGCACGGGTAAGGCACCGCGCAAGAAGATTAACACCAGGAACATCTTATTTGTGGTTTCCGGGGCTTTCGACAAGTTGGACGAGATTGTGCGCCGCCGCTTAAAATCCAACAAGATAGGTTTTTCCGACCAGGAGCGCAAGACGCTTTCCGGAGGTGAATATTTAGAGCATATCAGGACCGAAGACCTTATAAAGTACGGGTTCGAGTCTGAATTTGTGGGCAGGCTGCCTGTTATCGGTTGTCTGATGGAGTTGGGTGTGGATGGTCTTTACCAGATTTTGCAGAATCCACGCAGCGCTGTTATGTCCGGTAAAAAGCGGGATTTTTCCGCGTATGGAATCGAGCTTGAGTTCGACGACGAGGCTTTGCGGGAGATCGCGGAGCGGGCTGAAAAGGAGAAGACCGGGGCTCGGGGTTTGGTGTCCGTGATGGAACGTGTTTTGATGCCGTTCGAAAAGAAGCTTCCCTCAACCGGTGTTAAGAAACTCAGGGTCACGCTGGTGATGGTGGAGAATCCGGCGGCGTCGTTGGAGGAAATCCTGATAGAGGAGGCTTTAGCTGGTTTTCAGCGGGATTTTTTGATGAAATCGGGAATTGTGGTCGAATTCACCGCCGAGGCCCGCAGGCAGTTTAAGGTTGAGGCTGCGGGTCAGGACGCAGCAAAATTTTTGAAGGAGAAATTCAAGGATTACGAGCATGGCTTGAAATTGATAGGCGCGGATAGTTTCAAGGTCACGGTGGATGTATTGAAATCGCCTCAAGCATATATGGACAAACTGATAAAGAGATCATACAAGAAGCGGAAGAAGTGAGGGAGTTCATTCCGGGTTGTTGGGAAGATTTCACCTCCTGCTGCCACCAAATCGTATCAGTGCACAATTATCGATATTTCATCGATATAGGTTATTCTTCCCGAATTCGCTGTAACGAAAAGGTGTCAAAGTGAAGGGATGGTTTTTTAAACCAATCGATAGCCTGCTTCTTTGGATAAATTCTAAGTCCAATGAAAAAAGCCGTTTGCAACTTATGCTAAACGGCTTTTTCTTTTGGAAAAAATTGGCACGAGATTTGAAGGGTGTACGGATGCGCCCGTCATAGTGGTTATGCCCATTTCCCACTGCCATGGGAAATCGACCTGAATCAAGCAAACCCACTCCCTCTTATGAGGATTATTTTAAGAAGTTTTGTGCTATAATCAGGAGATGGACATGGATATAAGTAAAGTACAGGGCTCCGGTCGTCTCGCGCCAAAGCCTGAATCCAAGGAGAAACCCAAACCCGCTAAAGGTGAATTCGACAGCGCTCTTAACCGGGCGATGAAATCGACTAAAGCGCCTGAAGCGGCTTCGGAAGAGGCGAAACTGGACACTAAGAAAGCCAAGATGATTCACCAGCGAATTAAAAGCGGTTTCTACAACCGGCCCGATGTTTTATCCGACATCGCGGATAAAGTTATCAAGCGAGGTGGTTCCAAATGATTGACAGTATCGAACCTGTGCCAGGGGTTGGTCCTGTGGCTCCGGTGGAGCGGGAAATTAAAGCCGGTCGGGAACCCTCGGAGCGGGCGGAAGAGGCCGAGGAGCTCGAGAGTCCCTCCGACCGGGTAGAAATCTCGCCCCGGCGCGCAGCTTCTGAAACGGAGGAGGCAGAACGCGATGAAGAGGTTACGCGCGAAGAGCAGGACAGGGCTGCTAATGATTGGTACCGCTACGGACTGCCCCAGGCAGTTCAGATTTGGGAACTGTAAGGTCGGGTTAATCCCTGAATTATTTTTCAAAGAAACGACAGCTTCACCCTGACACAGCCAGAGACTGATAAACCGCTTACTCAGGCTGCGCCGGGAGGCAAGCTGTAAGTTTTCTCAAAGGTCTTCAGCCGCGTAGCTGAAGGACCCTATGCTATAGTCTATACTGAACTTTGCCGGATATTTATAGGGGAAGGCCAACCACGAAGTTCAGTTTAGCTGAATATTTCCGCGGAGAGTGCCAGTCGCCGCGGAGGCATACCACCCTTCCCTTATTTTTAGGTGGGGAACGTTCGCCCTGCAGTTGGCCTTTAACTTTTTTATCGACAATATTGAAAAATTCTTTACTATCGTAATAAGAATAGTACTTTCACGTCAGTCATTATTTTTCATGCTGCGGGTTGCAGGCGGGTTTTCTTAAGACACTGAAATTGTCAATCCTAAAACACCCAATCTTTATTAAACGGAATTTCTGATTTATTCGTTTTTTAGTAGGGGCGAAGCATTCAGTATAAACCCCTATAAACACACTCGACAAACTAAGAATGCTTCGCCCCTACAATGGGATGATTTCTTATTAGTACAAGAAATAAGGTTGCTTATTTTAATTAAGAATCGATGGCTTCAAACAGCGAAATATCAGCTTCATTTTTAACGAAACGGAGCGACGCCGCTAATTTCCTCAACAACCGCCGGCGCTTCACCCGCCTGCTGGGGAAGGATGTGAGCCGGGAGAGCGGTTTGGTTCAGGCGGCGGAGGACCCTAATCGGGATCACAAATCGTTCCGCGGGATAAATTTCCTGAATCCCTCTCCGTTCGGCACCAGACCTTTGAAGGATTTCCGCGGAGTGGTGAAGGGGGATTACGACGGTTTCGTCAATCCTGAGACTCATATCAACGACGGAGCCATCGATAACCGCTATCAAGCTGCGCCTCCCTCCTTGGAAGCATTGCGCACCGACCTCCGTGAAGCGGAGAAGATTGACTACGGCGAGGATTCCGGCTGGATTTACCTGAAACAGCATCCCAAAGTAGGGGAAATGCTGGCGGAGGATGAGTCATTACGTGAGGGTTATTTCGATTCGGAGCCGGACGAGGATTATGACCTGAATTCGCAGATGACCGGTTTGGCGGAGCAGCGGCTGGGTTACGATGCGGAGATGAACCGGAGTGAATTGGAGAAGGACGTAGATACCGCTAAGATGATGGCGTTGAATCTGGGGGGCGCGGCCGATACCTTAGCCGGAGATTCGGAACTTGCCGAGGCGGTTACCGGCGATCCGCGGGAGGGATATTCTGAGGACATCAGGGAAGAATTCGCGGTAAAGACCGCGGCTAAGTTCGAGGAGGAGACCGGCCTGGACGAAGAGTTCTTTCGGGAACATCCCGAAGCGGCGGTTTTTCTGGACCGGCGTCCGGGTATGGTCGATATGCTCAACCAGCGTCCTGAGGACGCGGAGGATTTCAAGCGGTATTTCGGGCAGATGCAGGGACAGGCTCGGGAGGAAGCCAGGGCAGAGGCCGCATCGGCTTTGTCCGGGGAGGGGCAGTTCGTGGAAGATTACCTGGAGTCCGATCCGGAATTCGCAGTGGACGCGGCGGTTGATATGCGGCTGAAGACGGGGGATTCCCTGGTGGACAACACTATTCTCCATAGCGAGTTGGAGGATAAGACCGCTTTTATCAATGAGGTTTACGAGGGACACATTTCCGCCCGGGCCGCTGACAGCTTAGGCGAAGGGCACGATTTCGACCGTGAATATTTCAAGGAACGTCCCGGGCTGGCTCACGGTGTGCAGCGTTCGGAAGCGCTGGCAGGCGGTTTGCGGGAATCGGCTGCGGAGGCTGAGCGGTTTTTCGGCGAGCCTGGGGGTGAGGCTGATTTGCGGAGTGATGTTCGGGGGGCGATGCTGGCTTACAGCGGCGGGTATCCGCTGCGGAGTTCCGTTTTAATCGATTTATGGCTTTAACATGAGTGACAGAATTATTTTGAATAGATATCAGAATGAAGCCAAGCCGTTTTGGCCGGCTCGGCCCTTCATAAATCCTGATAAAGCGATAGTGAAGAGCGAGCTGCCGTTGGCGCATAATCATCGCAGCCGCATCGGGGCAGGAAAGTCAAATTCTGGAGCGTTTTTTCAGCCGGGCGCGGTGAAACTTCATTTATCAAATTCGGAGGATTAGTAAATGGTAGAGGTAAGTATCCTGCGCAGCGAACCGCCGGGTATGGAACGTTTCGATGCGGCGCTTAAGGAGTTTTTATTCGACCTCAGGCTGGCGCATTGGAAAAGGCTTGAATTCACCGGCAGGTTAGAGCAGCAGCAGCAAGAGATTTACACCCATCTTGCAGAAATGAGGCGCGGTAATATAACCGCCAAATCTTTCCGCATCGACTTACTGGTATGAAGGACAATCAGGAGTGTTATTAATTGGAACGGAAAATAGTGGACAAATTACAAATAAGGCGAGATTTGTCGCCCTGAACGAGGTGAAGGGTCTCTTCTTGTTTTCCAGCTTGCATTTAGGTAGAGATTCTTCGCTCCGCCTGCGGCGGGCTCAGAATGACAACACTGAAGATGTCCACTATTAACTGACCTTATTAATAATAGAAAAGATGTAGCCATGTTTGAAACCGCGAAAATATGCGAGACAGGATTCGCTCCTTTTGATGGGGAACAGCGCGATATTGATATTCCTGGGGAATTGCTGTTGAAACTCCGCCGCCTGCACCGAATGAGCCTTGAG
Source organism: uncultured bacterium (assembly GCA_964421875.1). Taxonomy (GTDB): domain Bacteria; phylum Electryoneota; class Tariuqbacteria; order Tariuqbacterales; family Tariuqbacteraceae; genus CAYQZD01. Next base: position 34,561 of record CAYQZD010000020.1, on the reverse strand, counting down.
ACAGCAGGGCGACTTCATTCGCTGCGTGAGGATATTCTGGAGAACCTGCAAGATTTTAGGGATATAGATATACAGAAAGAAAAAAATCAGATAGAACGAGAAGGCAATATCAACGTAAAGGTATAAATAAACCCTCATTGAGGGTCTCTTTTCGCGACCCTCCACAACGAAGGATGAAAGTTCACGGCTCGCGTGAAGCGCAGCCGCTATTTACAGATTAAACCATCATTCGATGGATTCTTTCGCGAAACATCGCATCCTGAAGAATGAAAGTTCACGGCTCGCGTGAAGCGCAGCCGCAATTTACAGATTAAATATAAGGAGGAGATTATGCCAGTGCCATTAATTGAGTTGGAGGCAAGAGTAAGTCTTGTCCCATCGCCGGGAGGTGTAAAACCGGTGGTAAAATTCGATTCATCTAACAGAGGCGTTAAACCAGCCTCGGATAAATCGAAGGGAACCTCCCCTTCTTCCGAGGCGCTTAACGAGCTTAGGGGCCGCGCAGCGCGGCGCCAAGCCTGGGAAACTGAACAGAGAGCAGAAGGCCGCGCCGTGCCAGGCGTCACCGGCGGAACCGCCGAGCCTGCCAGAGCTGAAAGAGCAGCGATTGGCGCCGAGGCTCCTATGAAACAGAGACCTGCAGCGGAGCCCCGCGCTCGCAGGGCTGAACAAACCACCGCGCCCGCCAGAACTGAATATGCCGATGTTACGGGCAGGCCCGATTATTCCGCTTCTGGGAAACAGAGAGCGGCTGAGAATGCCGCGCGTGAAGCTCATGAAAGGCGAAGGGATGAAGCGGTGAGGCGGGGACTTGAGGGTAATGAGAGAATCTTTGAAAGAGGTGAAGTTCCCCGGGCAAGACGAGAAGGCCGCGCTGATGAAGGCAATGCCCCACCTGATGGACAGGGCCAGGCCGCCAGGGCAGTTCCGCCTGGCGCAGCCTTCCAACCCGGACCTGTGAGCGGTCAAAATATTCCGACCAGAACCCGCGCTCAAGCTCGCGCTGCGGTGGCAAAAGCCCAGCAGTTGGCTGAGGGCGGGCGTGATACCACACCCGAAGACCTGGAACGGATGAACCGGGAAGCCAACATCGAGGCTCGACGGCAGCATGAAGCTCAGCAGACCGCGGCTCGCGAGAGCGGGAGGATTAGTTCGGGTGCGATGACTCCCGGCTACGGCCGTCACGTGAGCCCCCACGGCCGGGGGCACGAATATTATGCGTGAGTCAGGTTTCTCAGAAGCATAATTCAGGAGGACGGTAACCACTAAATTTCTCCGACAGACATTTCTAAACCATAAATTCACAACAATTAGAGGACAATCGTCATGAGAGTCAGCAGAGCCAACGCCGCATCTCAGATGCAGGGAGCGCAGCATTCAGCGCGCACTCGCTCTTCAGCCAAATCTCAAACCGCCGCTCGCAGCCAGGCTCGCGGCGACGCAGTTGAAATCAGCTCCAAGGGAAGACAAGCGGCTCAAACCGCCAAGGCGAGGGGGGCTAACGTTCCTGCGCCGGCTCAGCCCACTACCGGACCTTCCCCAGGAGTTAAGACCGGCGCCACCATTCAATTCTCCGAGCGCACCGGACTCAGCTTCGGCGGTAAAGGTTAGAAACTGAAACTCACTACATACTTGCGCCCATTCTAGACGAAAGGGAGGGGATTTCCTTCAATGATCTCCTCCCTATCCTGACAACGCGATATAACCTAAAATCTTACCGATATGAAGCGCAAGCATCATCAGCCGTACGGCTGATCCTTCTTTTCCGGAGGGATTCCGGCTGCGCCGGAATGACGAATAGGTAGTTGCTTCAGAAGGCTGAAGTGTAACGATATTACACATAAATATATTTAAAGTTATACTATAGCTTGAATTAGGAAAATGGACAAGATTACTCCTATCGATACAGGTTACATCAGGGAATCGGTCAAGGATATTGGCGACCTGCTGCAAAACGTCCAGAGCGCGCGGATGGCTGAAATCAGCGCTTTGATTTCGATGACGGCAACAGCTCGAACCGGTTTGGAGCTGGTAAACGCGATGGACAGCGCTTCCGGATTGGGTGGGAATGTCGATTTCACCGGTTAGGCTTTGGCGCTGAATGATTTCAGAGGATTAATCGCACAAGAGTGTACTATGGATTTTTTGCCGGTAATGAATATTATCGAGCCGGGCGCTCCGCAGCCGGTGGCCGAGCGGATATGGCTGGACAAACGCTCCGTGGTCGATTTTCAGCGTTTTCGCCAGACTCTGGACGAGGCTTACCAGCCGTCTGCTGACAGAGTGAAGGAAGTAGATAAGCTGGAACAGACCGGCCCGGTATGGGAATACCGTCCGGAGCGAGCTACGCCGGTGGGTGAGACGGAGCAAATTTTACTGGAGGAGCGGGATGATTCCGCCCGTATGCGTCGGGCGCAGAACGTCGCTTCGGAATATCTACGCGACCGCTATATCGGGGGCACAGGTATGAACTTGGATGAAATAGCCTGAAGCTGCTTATTACACCCGCTTGAACCTCATTTCAAACAACAGAATCATCAGAAATCGTCCTAATAAGCTTCATCATTCCTCACCTTTCAGTCCTCCTCTTACTAATATTCCAAAAAAACTACTGAAAAATTAAAGGTTTTGCTTAAGTTGTCGATAATATGATTGAACGCTGATAAATTCTCATACGAGGATTTCCTTCGGCGTCTTTGCTTATCGGAGGAGAAAGAGTAAATATCAGTATAAAGTAACTTAGTCAAATTCCAATAAAAATGGAGGTCCTCCCGAAACCTATGGAGGAAGGAGGAAAGCCTAATGGAAACAGCAGTAAGCGGCGCAACGCCTTACAACGTCGACCCCTCGAAGGTAGCTACGGTGGGGGATGCCAATTTCCTGGAAATTCAGAAAACCTTAGGGGCGGGTTTCAAGGAATTGGAAGAGCTGAGGTCGGAAGCCAACAAGATTGAATCCGACGGCGTCGATGTGCGCACCTAATCAAAAGCCACGCAAAACTATGGAACCCCCGCGACTAATGCGGGGGTTTTTTATTTTCGGCACATTAGCAGTGAAAAACAGTGTATGAGTTACTACTATATCGGAATTTTGATAATTCGGCGATTTTTGTTATTTTATTGCGGATTGAGGAGAACCAAGAAACATATTTTTTTCAAGGCGCACAAAGTAAAACAAAACCAGGAGTCTTCTGCTGATTGATTCCAGGAATTTAATTCGCTGCGAGTGGTGTTTGTCTCACCCGATGCTCCGGGAATACCATGACAGGGAATGGGGAGTTCCCGGCGGGGGCGATAAACACCATTTCGAGCACATCGCGCTGGAGATATTTCAGGCTGGGTTGAGCTGGCTGACGATGCTGAAGAAGCGCGAAAATTTCCGCACCGCGTTATCCGGATTCGACCCGGAACAGGTTGCGCGCTTTACTGCGGCGGATTTCGAGCGTTTGATGAAGGACGCGGGAATTATCCGCAACCGGCGTAAAATCGAGGCGGTGATGCATAACGCTCGTCCTTTTCTGCAAATCGCGGAGGAGTTTAACGGATTCTGGCGGTTCGCCGAAGGTTTCAAGCCGGAAAAGCCTGCGGTATATGGTTCGGACAGCGAAATTCCCGCCTGGACGCCGGAATCGGCGGCGATGTCGAAGGAACTGAAACGGCGGGGTTTCAAGTTTGTGGGCCCCACCGGGTGCTATTCTTATATGCAGGGAGTGGGAGTGGTGAACGACCATATTAGGGACTGCTTCCGGCACGAGGAGATTGAAAAGATGAACCCTCATTCGAGGATCTCTTTCGCGACCTCGCGCAACTTAGCATGAGAATGCTATCGGTTGTTTGTCTGTATTCCCGCGCAGGAGCGTGGGACCGAGGAAATGCTGCAGAGTGCGGGGACTATGCGACACAGTAAATTGGTGGGTTAAGAACCCACCCTACATAATAATTGTCAAGTGTCAAGTAACAAGTCTGCCCTGAGAGCCACGCTCTGGATTCCCGCTTTCGCGGGAATGACAGGCGGGTGTGTATTTCCACGCGGGGGAACGGTTGCAGGTTACAGGTTGCAGTTGCCGGTTGCCGTCAGGGGCGAAGCATTCAATAATGAATCCATAAAGAATTGTTGATAAATTAAGAATGCTTCGTTCCTACAAAAGAAGGATCCCGGCTGCGCCGGAATGACTGGTGGTGGGTTAAGAACCCACCCTACGTTTCTGCACAAAGCGGGAGAACAAGGAATCCGTAAGGGCGGTTTGCGAACCGCTCCTACTAATCCCAAATCCTATTTTCAAGGTAAAATAGAGTTAATCAAATATATACCGGATGCAGACGATGAACAGATCTACGTCAATCAAGGGCCGCATCTGGGTGGTGGATGTTCCCGATGTGGATACCGATATGATATTCCACAACCGTCACCTGGCGATAACCGCGAAGGCCAAGATGGGTCCTTACACTTTCGGCAACCTACCCGGGTGGGAGGATTTCCCGCATAAGGTCGAAATGGGCGACATTCTGGTTGCAGGTTCAAATTTTGGCTGCGGCTCCAGCCGGCAGCAGGCGGTGGACTGTTTCGGAGCGCTGGGAGTAACGGCGATTTTGGGGGAATCGTTCGGGGCGATATATTTCCGCAATGCGGTGAATTCCGGGATGCCGATTTTATCGGTTCCGGGGGCGATGCACAGCGGGTTGGCATCGGGCGATATAGTGGAAATCGATTTGGAAAAATCGACCGTAACCTGCCCGGCGAAGGGAATAGTTCTGAAAGCTCGACCCTTTTCGCAGGTGCAGATGGACATTTACCAGGCGGGGAGCTTGTTCGCCTATGGGGAGACATTGAGTGGGAAGTGACCTTCCCGATGCGGATGCGAAGGCTGCGGCAAGGGAGGCTGACTGTCTCCTCCGGGAGCGGTTCGGCGAGCCTGAAAAACTCGTTCCCCGCGATCCGTTGGATACCTTGATTTTAACCATCCTATCCCAGAATACTTCCGACCATAACCGGGACCTTGCTTACCGGGAGTTTAAACGGTGTTTCCCCGATTGGGAGGGGGCGGCGGGGGCTTCACCGGAGGAGATAGCCGCTGCGATTCGTTCCGGGGGATTAGCGGAGCAGAAGGCGCGGAGTATATTGGCTATCCTTGATTGGGTGAAACGGAGCGCCGGGGATTATTCCCTGGATTGGATTGGAGGGTTGTCGGAGGAGGAGGCGATTTCGAAGTTGACTTCGCTCAAGGGGGTGGGGATTAAGACCGCGGCGGTGCTGCTCTGCTTCGCTTTCGGGCGGGACATCTTTCCGGTGGATGTGCATGTTCACCGCATCTGCCGGAGGCTGGGATTGGTTTCCGCTAACGCTTCGGCGGAAAAGACGCACCATTTGATGCAGCCTTTGGTTTCTGCGGGCAGGGCTCGCAGTTTCCACCTCAACCTGCTGAAACTGGGGCGGAGTTTATGCCGGCCTAGCAACCCGGGCTGCGCGGATTGTCCGCTGTTGAAAATATGCCCTGCAGGGCGCGCATAAACCCTCATGGAGGGTCTCCGACGCGACCCTCCGCCACCAAGAATGAAAACTCACGGCTCGCGTATTGACGCTGCCGCTATTTTCAGGATAAAAAAAAGCCGGACTGCATAGCGGTCCGGCTTTCTTTCTATAAATAATCAGTTTTATCTGAACATTGCCTTTATGGAGCCCCAGGTTTCCTGGAGTCCGTTAAAGTTCAGGCTGACAGATTCAATTTCGCTGTAGGTAAAGTTACCATCCGAGAAAAGCATCTTGATCCGGTAATAATACAGCCGTTGGGAGTAAAATTTCAGGGGATTTTCGTCTATATAACGATAATGCACGGTGTTCCCCTGTGGAAAGACATCGTGGATTGAGGAGAAAACTTTTCCGTCGGCGCTTCTTTCAACGCTGTATTTAGCCAGATTCCCTTCGATTCCGCTTACCCATTCCAATATCGCTTTATCACCGTCAGCGGTCACAGAGAAACTGGTGATAACCGAGTCGACGGCGAACGCGGATGAAATCATCAACGCCGCCGTGATGATAAAAACCACTTTCTTCATTATATACACCGGAAAGCGTGATTATTACAATCAATCAAAGAAATAGTTGGATATTCAAAGATTAAATATAACCATTTTATATTACATTGTCAAGACCGGTCCGAGAAAACTCTGAAGATTTATTATGTTGTTCGAAGAAACTCTTCATCGATCATTCTGGAGAAGCTATGATCCTTCCTTTTTTACTCAAATAGTCTATAAAAACACAGAAGGATTCTGTCTGCGCTTCGCTTGACAGAATGACTTATAAGCTCTATATCAGCAGAGTGTTAAAAACTGAAATTATCTGGTTTCTGTTGATAAAGTCACTCATATATCATTGCGAATCTGCCGTACGGCGGATTAAGCAATCTTTAAAGTTTTATATAGCAAATAGATTGCTTCGTCGATTCGCTTCCTCGCAATGACAATTTCAGAGTTTTTTTACAAGCATTATCTAATTAAGTAATCACGATTCGGGGGCGAATTTTTCGATAGAACGGGCTTTATCTTCCAGCTTAAGGCTTTTTAAGGCGCGATGTAAAGCGTAGTAATTGACCTCAAAAAAGCGTTTTAGTACGTCCGGGGAAACCTTCTTTACCTGCTCTAAGGCAGCAGAGAGGAATTGCACGGCTTTTTTCTTATCCTTTTGATCATAGAAGTAGATACCGGTAAAGTAATAATAAATTAGCTTCCTGTATTCCTTCCTTTCTTCACTTCGGAGGGTGTTGATAATATCGGAACGCCGGTCCCAGCCTTTGTAGTACTGTACATCGAACTTTGCGCTTTCGTTAATTTGATTCGCCATATCCAGGTATCGGTCTCCGCCCATCCGGTAGAGTTTGTCATATTCGTGGGCGAGGATAAGATAGTTGTAGAAATCGATGAGGGAGGTGAAAGGATGAAACGTCTCCGAATGCTCCAGTCTTTCATCCTGGCGAAGCGAGAACTCCCACCTCTTATCGGCATACTGCAGATCCACTCCGTTGGAAATCACGATGGTGGCGACGTAGCGGTCTTCGTAGCTGATGGTCTTAGCCTCGCTGAAGGCGACTTCGAGCTGGCAGTTCAGGTTATATTTAAACTCGTTTTCAGTCCAATCGTATATATTCATATAGTTCGCCAATTCACTCTGGAGAAAGGTCAGTTTAGTCTGGTTCTCCAGCGGCATTTTTTCCAGGGTCACCTTCACATCGCAGACCACCCTTTGGGCGTATGAATAACTAGACGCGGTTATCACAATGATAGTGAGGGAGACCGCCAATTTCAGTGTTTTACCGTTCATAACAGCCCTTATAATTTGATTTTACTATATGATATGGTATATTTGTCTTTAATAAGTCTTCAAGTCGTCAGGTCCACAGGTATGCAAATCGAAAAAAAGGATTTAGCTGTTTCATTCTTGCAGACTTTCAAGGTAAGATACAGAAAAAGGACAATTATGTCAAGGGGGAGTTTCAAATCGGCGGTTTTCCCGGCATTCTTTTCAATAGACTAATCGGTTTATGTTGTATCAGGCGGCTGCGAAGGTTGATTGGGGCTCTGAGTTTCATAATTACGTCGCTGATTTTTTTCACCGATTCCCGGGGCGCCTTTGAGCTGTTGGGTGATGACCTGGGGTCGCTGGGGATTGCGGGAGCGGGGTGCGCCGGATCCAGGGATGCGGGAATCATCGGGCGAAATCCCGCTCTGTTGGGATATGTGTCAATTCCGGGATTGGAACTGTTCCAGCGGAGGCTGTATAATATGAAGGAGCTGCGCCAGTCGCAGGTTTTGCTGCAGGGCAGAATCCTCAACAACGGATTTCAGTCTGGGTTTCACGATTTTGGTAATAAGCTGTATCGCGAGACCGCAATAGCGCTATCTGCGGGGAGGATTATCGCGGGTAAAGTGTCGGTCGGAGTGCGTTTCACCGCGTTCAACCTTTATATCAAAGATAACGGTTCAAGCTGGGCAGGGGGGATGAGGGGAGGAATAGTATGGCGTCCTTTGCCGGAATTTGCGCTGGGATTGACCGGCGATAATCTTAACCGCCCGGTAATCGGCGCTTGTCGGGAGCGGCTTCCGGTCAGGTTTCAGGGGGGCGTTTCTTATTTTCCCGGAGAATGGTTATCGCTATACGCGGATATTTTTAAAGAGGAGCGTTTCCCAGCAGAGTACAGGGCAGGTTTGGAGTACAGGGGTTTCAAACGGCTGGTTTTTCGCGGGGGGTTATCCGACCGTCCGGCGCGGTTTTCCGCGGGCTTCGATATGAGCGCTGGGCGGTTCCGACTCTGTTATTCATTTCAGACTCACCATCAATTAGGGGTGACTCATATATACGGGGTGCGATTTTTTTTGGGTAAGCGCGCTGGCGGCGGGTAAAACAATCGGTGTATTTTGATATTTCTCCTTAAAATAGCGGCAGCTTCGATACGCGAGCCGTGAATTTTCATTTTAAGCTGCGCTTTGGTTCGCGATGAGGATCCATCGAATGATGGTTATCCTGAAATAAGTCTTCAAGTCGGCAAGTAGGAGTTTTTCGCGAACCAATATTGTCCCGAAAAAACCGTTAGACTAAACGATTGTATATATGATACTTATTAATAATCCCCCCTGCCCCCCTTTAGAAAAGGGGGGAAAGTGGAAAGCTTCAATGAAAGGCGGGAAAACGGATTGTCCCCCTTCCTTAAAGCGGGATTTAGGGGAATTATATTTTTCCATTAGATCGTGAATCATCAATGGTGATCCTTTTACCCACGCAATTCAGCGAAGAGCCAATTTTATTAACATGCAATTTTGCAGATAAATATTCATTATAGATGAGGCTGAAACCGGATAGATTATATTTTGCGGTGGTTTTAGTCCTGTCATTGAGCGTTTGCGGGGGGAATTGCCAGGAACTGGAGGGATTGTGGGAAGAGGATGGGGAAGAAGATGAGCTGTCATTAATCATAGAAAGCGCGGGTGTAAGCTGGATAAAACTGCCTTCGGGATTCTTGGGATTCAAGATTCCGATAAGGGATATTTCGGGAACTCAGGATGAATCGGGGCGGGTGGTATCCGGAGCAGAGTCGATGCGTAAATATAACATAAGGCTCTCTTCGCGAGGTTCCGGCGAAAGGCTGGGGCGACAGCTTTTACGCGGCGGTCTCGATTACGGCTCCGGTTTCAGTCTGGGTTTCATCACCGAACGCGATTCGGGGGAGGATTACGGAGATTTTTACCTTGGTTACATCAGTTGTCGTCTCCGAAATATCACCGGCGTGCTGGGGGGGTATTCGGCGGGTATGGGGCAGGGGCTGGTTTTATGGCGGGGTTTCGACTGGGGGGCTTACGCAGAACGACCTATGCCCCCGCTGAAAGCGGATTTTCTACGCGGTTACGCCTCCACCAGCGAGAACGGTGCGCTGGTCGGGGGCGCTGTGAGTTATACTGAAGAGAGGTTTTCCTGGATGGTTCTGTATTCCGACGCAAGGTGGGACGCTTCGGGGAATGAGGAGGGGGTGGTGACGGTTCAAACTTCGGGGCTTCATAATACTTCGGCGGAGAAGGCTAACCGGGACCGGCTGCGGGAGAGGTTGTGTGGGGGGAGGGCCAGGTTTAGCTTGACCGGGCGATTGAGTTTGGGCGCGTCCGCGACATTGGCGCGCTACAATCCCCCCTTCGCGCCTGACGACAGCGCGCGGCGGACATTCGATTTTGCGGGCGATGAGAATGTTGCTGTGGGAACCGATTTTACTTATGAAAGTGAATATGTGAGAGCCTGCGGGGAGGCCGCCCGGGTGAGATCGGGGGGAACAGCGGGACTGATTAGATTGCAGTTTTCTGCGGGCGCGAAAGCCAAGGCGGAGATTTCGGGACGGAATTACTCACAGAAGTACAAAAACCTGCGCTCGGTCGCGCCTGCGGGCAATGAAATCGGTTACACTTTCGCCGCGAGTGTCAATCCCTGGAAGGGGGGCGAGGTGAAGTTCTACGGCGATATTTGGCGCAGACCCTGGCGGACTTATGTTTACGATTCGCCGCCGGAGGGGCGAGAGACTTCGCTGTATTTGGCGCAAAGGTATGGCAGATATTATCTGGGGTTGAGAGCGAGGCGGACCTTTAGCGTGACGGGGGTTGAAGATTTGACGCGAGACGGTTTGCGGTTTCGGATGAAGCGGGATTTTGGGAGGTTCATCGGGCGGTTTCGGGTGGAATGGTCGGAATCCGATGACGTCGGGATAAAGCACAAAGGCTTTCTAATTTCCTGCGGTTCAGGCGGGTTTTTTCACCGGAACAGCAGATTTGAATTTGATTTATCCTATTTTAATATCCCCGATTATGACTGCCGGATTTATCAGTACGAATACGATGTTCCGGGATTGATGCGGGCGCCGTTTTATCTGGGGGAGGGATTGAAGGTTAATACTGTTGTGCGGATAGGAATCGGCGGGGGGATTGCACTCGCGGGGAAAGCGTCGGTAATCTCATACCGCTCCAATCCTCGCGAGGATGGTTCGGATTTCGACCGGAATTTTTCAATATATTTGAGCTACCGTAATGGGAAAGAGTTATGAAGCCGGTTCAACCGGATTTACATCGGGTGAAGGCGGCGGGACTATGAAGCATATCGAATTGGAACGGCGTCCCACCTACGCTGCGGTGGATTTGGGGGCGCTGGAGCGGAACTATCGCCGGGTGAGGGAATTGGCGGGGGAGCGGAAGGTTATCGCTATCGTGAAAGCTGACGCATACGGGCACGGTCTTATCACCATTTCCAGGGAGTTGGAGACGCTGGGGGTCGATTATCTGGGGGTGGGATTCTTGGAGGAGGGGGTCGCTTTGCGGGAGGCGGGCGTCAAGTGTCCGATTTTGGTGTTGGGAGGAGTGGCGGGTTACCAGATAATCCACTTTCTGGAGTACGACCTTGAGCTAACGGTTTCTTCGCATTATATAGCCGGTGAAATAGAGCGGCGGGCGCGGAGGATGGACTGCAAAGCTAAAGTGCATTTGAAAATCGACACCGGTTTGAACCGGATAGGAGTCAATTATCGGCGCGCCGGGGAGTTTTTGAAATTCGCCGCGGGGCTGTCTAATTTGGAAGTGAAGAGTGTGTATTCCCATTTTGCGGCGGCGGAGAGCGATTTGGACTTCACGCGCTTGCAGATGGAGCGTGTGCTGGAGGTTAAAGAGTTGTCGCAGCGGGTGTTCGCTCGCCAGGTTCCGTTTCATATCCAGAACTCGGCGGGGATGTTGAATTTCCCGGAGGCGGATTTCGAGATGGTTCGTCCCGGACTCTTGCTTTACGGATTGTATCCGGATGTTTCTTATCGGGAGCGGATTGCACTTGAGCCGGTGATGTCGCTGAAATCGGAGGTGATTTTTATCAAGCGGGTGGCAGCGGGTGAAACTGTCAGCTACGGGCGGTTCTTCAAAGCGGAGCGAGAGACTACGATAGCGACCGTCCCCATCGGCTACGGGGACGGCTATATGAACCGGCTTTCGAATTGTGGCGAGGCGCTCATCGGAGGCAGACGCTATCCGGTGGCGGGGCGGGTTTGTATGGACCAGATTATGGTGGATGTAGGGGAGGACCGGGTGCTGCTGGGGAGTGAGGTGGTGCTTTTGGGGAAGCAGGGCGCTGAGCGCATCACCGCCGAGGACATCTGCGGTTTGACCGGTGCGATTCCTTACGAAGTGACGATTGGGATTACGCGGCGTGCGCCGCGGGTGTATATCAAGTGGACAGGGAAGCACTAATCAATAAACAGAATAATCAAAATTTACTGATAACAATTGAACCTATCACAAAAACCTATCGGAGTGTTCGATTCCGGCATCGGGGGGCTGACGGTGTTGAAAGCGCTGGCGGAAGCGATGCCGGGGGAATCGTTCGTGTATTTTGGCGACACCGCCAGAGTGCCTTACGGCACCAAATCCGAGCCGGTAATTAAGCAGTTTTCACTGCAAAACTCGCTGTTTCTGTTGAAACACGAGGTGAAGTACATCGTGGTGGCTTGCAACTCGGCTTCCGCGGTGGCGCTGGATTTCCTGCAGAAACGGCTGTCACTGCCGGTGATGGGGGTTATCGAGCCCGGGGTGAAGGCGGCGCTGCAGGTTTACAGGGAGCGGCCGGTGGGTGTAATCGGCACCGGCGCCACTATCAAGAGCGGAGCTTACCAGCGTGAACTGCGAAAGCTCAAGCCGGGGATTATGGTCGCAGCGGCGGCCTGCCCGCTGTTCGTGCCGCTGGCGGAGGAGGGATTGACTGAAGGGGATATTCCCCGGCGGGTGGCGGAGCATTATTTGGCTCCGTTGAAGGCTGAAAACGTGGCGACTCTCATTTTAGGGTGCACCCACTATCCCCTGCTCAAGCCGGTCATCGCAGACTTTATGGGAGCGGATACCGCTATAATCGATTCCGCGGTTTCCACCGCGGAATATGTCAAAGCCGAGCTGGCGGTGCGGGGATTAATCGAGCATTCCGGCGGGGGGGAGATTAAGTTTTTCGCCAGCGATATTTCAGCCGAATTTTCTGAGGTGAGCCGCCGTTTTTTCGGAGGGGAACTTCCTGCGGCGGAGAAAGTAGAATTTGAAGTGGCGGATTTCTGGGTTTAGCGGACTGCGCCGGATTTTGTCGCCATATTCCAGCCTCGTTTTCTTTCCGGAAATAGTATGAATTCCGACAAAAACCTCGAATATCTCTATTCGCTGACCAGATTCGGTATTAAAACCGGTCTGGACAATATAAGCCTGTTGTGCCGGGAACTGGGTAATCCCCAGGATTCGTATCCCCTCATACACATCGCCGGGACTAACGGCAAAGGGTCCACCGGGGCGATGCTGCAATCGATTTTTATCGAGGGCGGGTACAGGTGCGGTTTGTACACTTCCCCGCACCTGGCGCATTTCGGGGAGCGTATCAGGGTGAACCATGAGCTGCTGACTGACGAGGAAGCGTCGGGATTGATAGACGAGCTTCGCTCAGCCTTCGATAAGACGGAATCGACTTTTTTCGAATCGACCACGGCGATGGCTTTTCTCCATTTCGCTCGGCGGCAGGTGGATATTGCGGTGGTGGAGACCGGTTTAGGGGGGAGTCTGGACGCCACCAATATTGTCAAATCGATTATGTCCGTTTTCACGCCGATATCGTTAGACCATACTGAACGTCTGGGGAATAAGCTCGCGTCAATCGCCGGGGACAAGGCGGGGATAATCAAGCCGGGGACATCAGTAGTGTCTTCCCGGCAGGAAGCGGCGGCTCTGGAGCAACTGCAGCGGAGGGCTGGCGCTTTAGGCTGCGATTTCCATTACGGGCCGGAGGAGGCGCGGATTATCGGCGGAGAGGCAGATTATCTGGGGAGCCGTGTAGAGCTGGAATGTCCCGACTATCCTGAAATCAGCGGGCATTACACTTTGGGATTGCCCGGTAAGCATCAATGGATTAATCTCCAAACAGCGCTTACGGCGGTTATGGCGTTTGGAAGGAAGTATGAACTGTCTCCTGAAGCGGTCAAGCGCGGCTTGGAGAAGTTCCACTGGGAAGGGCGTTTGCAGATACTGCGGGAGACGCCGTTAGTCTATTATGATGTGGCGCATAATCCGGCGGCGGCGGGAGTAGTGGCTGATTTTTTCCGGGAACAGTTTCCCGGCGTGAAAGTTCGTGTAGCACTGGGGATTGTGGCGGAGAAGGATGTGCGGGGAGTGTTGGGGCGGCTTTGCGAAGTGGCGGAGGATTTTACCTTTGTCGAGCTGGACACCGATCGGAGTATGCCACCGCGTCAAATTGCCGAGATTGCACGTGAGATGAATCTTAAGTATATGATAATCGATGACGCCGCAGAGGCGGTGGGGATTTTAATCGATAAGACGGTTGAGGAGGGTGTGATATTGGTGACCGGGTCGCATTATTTGGGTGAAGCGCTTTTTGACCAAAACTTGACATAATCGATTATATTCCTTAAATTATCAGAAAAGGAGAATAGCGGCCTTTATTTTGCCTCCGCGTATCACTCCGTTAGCGCCTTTCGAAAGTTCATATCCGATTTTAGGGTTGGTATTTCCTCAGCAGGTTAAATCTGAGCGATAACTTCATACGCATAATTCATACTGCAGGTTTTCAACCAATACCTTCGGAGATGGTTTTTTATTAACTACCTTCGACGAAGCATAGAAATCAGGATTGTGTCTTATCTTTATTGTCGTTAAACATATTTCGAATTGAAAAAATTAAATAATTTCAAGAAAGACTATGGACATTACAGAATTGAAGTCGATGAAAATCGGCGAACTCAACGATCTTGCCAAAGATTTGGGAATCGAGGATTATTCCATTATGACTCGTGGGGACCTCATTTTCACCATCCTGGAGCGGCAGACCGAGCAGCACGGTTTGATTTTTGCCAAGGGTGTGCTGGAGATACTCCCTGACGGTTACGGTTTTCTCCGCAGCGCCGACGCCAATTATTTGCCGGGCCCGGATGATATTTATGTTTCACCTTCCCAGATTAAACGCTTCAACCTGCGGAAAGGGCATATGGTTTCGGGGCAGATTCGTCCTCCTAAGGAGGGTGAGAGGTTCTTCGCCTTGTTGAAGGTTGAGGCGGTGAATTTGGAATCGCCGGAGGAGACCAGAGAAAAGATACTTTTCGACCATTTGACCCCGCTGCATCCGGAAGAGAAATTCGCGTTGAAAACCAATCCCAATGACTTTTCCATGCGGGTGATGGATTTATTCAATCCTCTGGGTAAAGGTCAAAGAGCATTGATAACCGCCCAACCGCGCACCGGAAAAACCATTTTGCTGCAGGGCATCGCCAACGCTGTTACCCGCAACCATCCGGAGACGGTGCTGATTGTGCTGCTTATCGACGAGCGCCCCGAAGAGGTCACCGATATGCAGCGTACGGTGAAAGCGGAGGTGATTTCCTCCACTTTCGACGAGAAGCCCGAGCGTCACATTCAGGTGTCTTCGATGGTTTTGGAGAAGGCGAAGCGTCTGGTGGAGTACGGCCACGATGTGGTGATTTTGCTGGATTCCATCACCAGGTTGGCCCGGGCTCACAATGCGGTGGTTCCTCACAGCGGGCGCATTTTATCCGGCGGTATCGACGCTAACGCCCTGTATGAACCGAAGCGGTTTTTCGGCGCGGCGCGGAACATAGAGGAGGGCGGTTCTCTGAGTATCATCGCCACCGCGCTCATCGACACCGGTTCACGGATGGACGATGTGATTTTCGAGGAATTCAAGGGGACCGGCAACAGCGAAATAGTACTAGACCGCCGGTTGTCCGACCTCAGAATTTTCCCCTCAATCGACCTGAAGCGCAGCGGAACGCGGAAAGAGGAACTGCTGTTAGACGAGGATACGATTCATCAGATGTGGATACTGCGGAATTTCCTTTCCGATTACAATGAAATCGAGTCGATGCGTTTCCTTCTGGAGAAGATGAGGTCAACTAAGGACAACGATGAATTTTTCGCCTTGATGCGCGAGTAACCGGCTCGATTCAGTTCATAGGATTGTTTTTTACCAAGAGTAAGTTCTCTGCGCATAATAAAAAGGTTGATTTTTAAAAGAATTTTATGTAAATTAGTTAGATTAATTAATAAGATATTTAAAGCCGTTTGACACCTATGAAGCATTATGTCAGCGGCGGCGTATCTTAGGCAATTTATTGGCTGGACTAATTATGAAAAGCGGTATCCATCCTAAATATAAGACTGCCACGGTCACCTGCGCCTGTGGGAACACTTTCCATACCCGTTCAACGTTGAACGAGATAAAGGTGGAAATCTGTTCGCAATGCCACCCCTTCTACACCGGGAAACAGAAATTAGTGGACACTGCGGGCCGAGTGGACAAGTTTTATCGGAAGTACAATATCAAGCCTCCGAAATCCTGATTGGGCTTCCGTCCTAATCGGCGCCGATTTAATATCGGATTTTACAGTATAACCGGGAGCGCTACTATGTTTTCAGCAGCGGAATGTCTTCATCAGCGAGCGTTCCGCTTTTTTGATTTGATACCCTCAGGGAAGAATTTCCCCGCTAATGGTCATGCTGAAAGCGGAAAATATAGTTTGTTATTTCCAATTATATCGATTCCCCAAAAGGTTGTCTTATGATTTATCGCTCCTGCGAAAGCAGGAGTCCAGTATCTAGTATAAATACAAGAAGATGGATTCCCGCTTTCGCGGGAATGACATTCTTTTACTCGTCATTCTTTTCGAGAATGACTATAAATCAGGTCTTTGGCGTAGTGGAGACCTACCGGAACAACTGAGGAACCATCATTCCAAGCATGATTACCGAGGATACTATTGCAGTTTACTACAAGCGCTGACAAAGATTCGCAGGTGAGAGATAAACAGGGCGAAGAGCCTCTTTCACTGGGGGGGCAGGCGGTGATTGAGGGGGTGATGATGCGGTCTCCTTCGGCGGTGGCTACTGCGGTGCGGAAACCCGACGGCGAGATTGTGGTGGACTTTTTTACTTACCGTTCTCTCAGTAAGCGGATTCGAATTTTAGGTTGGCCTATCATTCGCGGGGCGGTGAACCTGGGGGAGGCGCTCTATCTGGGGATAAAGACGCTTAACTGGTCGGCGTCGGTGGCGGCTGAGGCTGAAGGCGGCGGCGATTCCAAGGGTGGTGTGTGGGGAAGCGTTCTTTCGGCGCTGTCGATTCTTGCCGCGATTGGAGCGGGGCTGGGACTGTTTATGTTCATCCCCTACTGGGTCACGGGAATAGTTCGAGAGTCGGGCGGCAGTCAGTTCCTATTCCACCTGGTGGCGGGATTGATTCGGATATTCATCTTCTTGTCTTACCTTTATGTGATATCGTTGTGGAAGGAGATACGCCGGGTTTTTGAATATCACGGCGCGGAGCACAAGTCGATTTTCGCTTTTGAGAAGAACGGGGAGGCTGAAGTCGAATCCGCCGCGGGCGAATCGCGCTTCCATCCCCGGTGCGGCACCAGTTTTTTATTGATAACCGCGGTGGTAGTCATCCTGCTTTTCGCAGTGCTGGATACTCTGCTGCTGCCTCTGATAGGAGCCTTCAAAAGCCCCCTGCACCGGGTATTGGTGCACCTGCCCTTCATTCCGCTGGTGGCGGGAGCGGCTTACGAGGTCTTGAAACTGTCGGGGAAGAAGCGCGAGCAGGGAATCTGGCGGGCGCTGGTCAAACCGGGGTTGTGGCTTCAGCACATCACCACTCGGGAGCCGGTGAAGGAGCAGTTAGAGGTGGCGGTGGCGGCTTTGCGCGCATCGTTGGATGGCAGCGAGGGAAAGAAAACCGAAGATATGTCCGAAGAATAGAATACTGCGTGATATTTATCCCGGCGTTACGCATCCGGAGAAAGATGTAATCGATTGAGGTTCTTGCAAAAGTCTGCCTGAAAAGTCACCCTGAACAAAGTGAAGGGTCTCAAATTTTTCTAACATCATAATAAACAAGAGATTCTTCACTGCGTTCAGAATGACAAATTAATGAATTCCAGACTTTTGCAAGAGGCTCGATTGTAAGAAGATAGCGCGTATTTTTTACCATAATTCAGTCATAACGGGGGCTTTCAATTTTCTTCAGAGGTTTATTTGGGTGAATTTTCGAGTATGACCGGCTTCGGCCGTTTTGAAGCTCAGAAGGGGAATTTGCATGTTGCGGCGGAGATTCGGGCGGTAAATAATCGCTTTTTGGAGATATCCTCCAAGATTTCGCGTTCCCTGTGCGATTTCGAGTACCGCGCCAAGGAGATTATCCGCTCGCACTTGAAACGCGGCCGCATCTACCTGGTTTTAAACGACCTTTCCCCTTCGACCCGCATCGGGGAGGTTCGTCTGGATGAAAACCTTAGCCAGGCTCTTTTAGAGCACCTTCAGGAGCTTTCGGAAAAGCTCAATTTGAAGGGAGCGGTGACCTTGCAGCACCTGCTGCCCTTCATCGAGGAGATTCACGCTGACAGTATGGCGAGCGTCCCGCTGGAGCTTTTCGATGCGGCGGAAACGGCTCTTTTAGGCGCCGTGGAGAAAGTGGGGGAGATGCGGAGGATGGAGGGGGCTGCTTTGAAAACCGATTTTCTGGAACGGCTGGACCGGATAGAGGTGGGGATAGAGAAAGCGGGGGATCTGGCCGCCGATAACGCTGCCAACCGTTTGGAGAAGATTAAGGAGCGGATAGAGACATTGCTGACTTACAAGGAACTCGATCCGCAGCGCCTGGAGATGGAAGCGGTTTATCTGGCTGACAAATCGGATATTACGGAGGAGCTGGTTCGTTTAAGAAGTCATCACGGCCAATTCAAGAAGATAGTGATGAGCGGCGGTCCCTGTGGAAGGAGGCTCAATTTTCTGATTCAGGAGATGAACCGCGAATTGAACACAGCCTCGGCCAAGGCGGGGATAACCGAGCTTTCCCACCTGGTGGTGGATATGAAGGAGGAGTTGGAAAAGATGCGGGAACAAGCGCAGAATGTCGAGTAGCGACCGTAAATTACGCGGACGGCTTTTTGTGATTTCTTCCCCTTCGGGCGGCGGAAAGACCTCTATTATCAAGCGGATTCTTCAGCTTCTGCCGAAGGCTCGGTTTTCGGTTTCCGCCACCACCAGGTCTCCACGCGCCTATGAGACGGAGGGTGAGGCTTACTGGTTTTTGAGCCGGGCGGAATTCGAGAAGCGGATTCGTGAGGGCAAGTTTATCGAATATGAGGAGGTTCACGGTGAGTATTACGGAACCCCGAAGGAACCGGTCGAAGCGGGGCTGGAATCCGGGGACTGGATGATTTTGGACCTTGATGTCAAGGGGGGATTGCAGGTTAAACGACTATATCCTGACTCTGTTTTGATGTTCATTTCCCCTCCTTCCATCGAAACCCTGCGGGAGCGGCTGCTGAGCCGTGGGGATGAATCGGCTGCGGAGATAGACCATCGGCTTGAGCGGGCGAAGATGGAGATGGAGGCCGCTCTCAGCTACGATTATCACGTGGTCAATGACGACTTGGCGAGGGCGGTGACGGAAACTGCAGCCATAATAGAGAGGATTGGCGGGGATATGAAACGGTGAAAAGCGCCTCAGAGTGTTGAACAGCCTGTCCGATGATATGTCATACTGAGCGAAGTGAAGCATCTGCATTTCAGTAAGTCAATTATAAACAAGAGATTCTTCACTGCGTTCAGAATGACATAATAAGAATTAAGGTAATGTCTGACAGAGTATTGAAGATATTAGACAGAAACATATAAATATCACGGAGCCCAAATGAAGAAGGACATTCCTCTGCCGGAAGATATGGATAAGAGCGTCGAGAATGTTTATGAAGCGGTGATGATTATCGCCCGCCGGGCGAGGAAAATCGGCGCGGACCAAAAGCTTGAAATAGACAAGATGTTGAATCTATCCGAAACGGAATCCGAAGAAGAGGAGTCGTTGGAAGAGGAAGATTGTATCAAGCCTGAAATCAACTATGAAAAGCCTTCGGTAATCGCGATGCGTGAGCTTACCAAGGGCGATTTGGAATTCGAATATAGGGAAAAATCTTCCGGTTGAAGATTCAATGAATTCTTTCTCTGACAGAAGACTGCTGCTGGGGATAACCGGCGGCATCGCCGCCTACAAATCGCCGGAGATTGTCCGGCTGTTGATTAAGGCCGGCGGCGAGGTGCGGGTGGTTATGACCCGTGCGGCGGCTAATTTCGTGACACGCGCCACGCTGGAGACCGTGTCGGGAAACCGGGTCCACACCGATTTGTTTCCTCCTGAAGGCAGCGTGGAGCCTTTGCATATCGAATTGGCGCGCTGGCCCGACGCAGCGCTGGTCGCACCGGCGACGGCTAATATCATCGGCAAAGCCGCTCTGGGAATCGCGGACGAGATTCTAAGCGTGGTATTGATGGCGACGGAAGCTCCGATTTTTATGGCGCCCTCGATGAATCCGGCGATGTACCATCATCCCGCAGTGCAGAAAAATCTGGAGACTCTCAGCAGCCGGGGGGTGCGTCTGCTGGAGCCGGAATTCGGCCCCCTGGCTTCAAAGGGGGAAGGGAGCGGTTTGGGCCGGATGCCGGAACCGGCTAAGATAGTGGAGTGGCTGGAGCGGGGGTTAAGAATGGCTCCCTGCGACCTCGAAGGCCGCCGGGCGCTGATAACCGCAGGACCGACGCTGGAGGAAATCGATCCGGTGCGCTTTATCTCCAACCATTCCAGCGGTAAGATGGGTTATTCGCTGGCGGAGGAGTGTGCTTTACGCGGAGCGGAGGTGGTTTTGATACACGGTCCCGTGAACCTGCCCGCGCCGCCCGGCGTCAAGGCGGTAGAAGTGAGGACCTCGGAGGAGATGATGAACGCGGTGGCGGCGGAGTATCCGCGTTGCGACTTCGCGGTAATGTGCGCGGCGGTGGCTGATTATAAGCCGGCGCAGCGGAGCGAAAGAAAGATTAAGAAAGATGATAGCTTGACGCTGGAGCTGGTCAAAAATCCCGATATTCTGGAGTGGATGGGAGCGAACCGGGAATCGCGTTTTCTGGTGGGATTCGCGCTGGAAGACAGTGGAGACCTTAATGAGGCGCGGCGCAAGCTGTCCGCGAAGAATCTGGACCTGATAATTCTGAATTACCCTTCCGCGCTACATTCGGACGATACGGAGATTACTCTGGTGGACCGGGATGGGGAGGAGAAACTGCCGTCGATGAGTAAGAAAGCCGCCGCGGTTAAGGTAGTTGACTGCATCGCGGCGGGAATGGGTTGATGCGATGGAAGAGGGCAGCGGGAAAACGAGCGCTCTGGCAGCTTATCTCAAGGCTCGGAGGGAGCTGGAAGGGGGATTGTTCCTTGACCGGGAAACGGCGGACCGGGTCAGGAGGCTGTTCCTGACGCTGGAGGAATTTGAGCGCGAAATCGAGACCTGCCGGAAGTGCCCTTTAGGAGAGACCCGCAATAAATTCGTGTTTGGGGACGGAAACAGCTCCGCTGACATCGTTATTGTGGGGGAAGCGCCGGGACGCGATGAAGATTTGCAGGGCAAGCCCTTTGTGGGGCGGGCGGGTAAACTGCTGGACCAGATATTGCTCGATTTCGGTCTCAGCCGGAAAGATGTGTATATCTGCAATATTTTAAAATGCCGGCCTCCCAATAACCGCGACCCTCTGCAAGAGGAGATAGAACTCTGCGAACCCTACCTACATAAACAACTCAAAATCATCAGACCAAGAATTATTGTGGCTTTAGGCCGCATATCGGCGCAAACCCTTCTAAGAACTACTACAGCGATTGGCAGACTCAGAGGCAATACTTATCTTTATGAAGGGATTCCCCTGGTTGTTACTTATCATACCGCCGCCGTGCTCCGAAATCCTTCTCTGCGCCGCGGGGTGGAGGAAGATATGAACCGAGTGTTGTCGCTGGCGCAAAAAACCGGCAGTGAATAGGGAATATCCTCAGTCAATCCAACAATCGTAAACTTTTTTATCTTTCAGTCGGTGTTATGGCGGAAAAGAAACGTCAGGATGAAAAGCGTGAAACCGAATTTCAGCGTCTTCCTCCCCAGGCGGTCGAGATAGAGCAGAGCGTTTTGGGGGCGATGATGCTGGACACTGAAGCGTTCGGCAAGGCGGTGGAAATCTTAGACGAGAAATGCTTCTACAGGCCGGCGCATCAGATGATTTTCCTGGCGATGCGGGGGCTTTTCAACGATACTCAGCCCATCGACATCCTCACGGTGGCGGAGCGTTTGAAGGCTATGGGGAAGTTAGAGGAAGCCGGCGGGGCATACTACCTGACGGAATTGACGGAGATGGTGTCCTCCCCTGCCAGCGTGGAGTACTACTCCAATCTGCTGTTGGAGAAGGCGATACTGCGGCGGCTAATATCGACCTCGACAGAAATCATCGACGAGAGTTATCGTCCCGAAACCAAAGCACCGGAGCTGTTGGATAAGGCTCAGGAGCGGATTTTCGAGCTGACTTCACGGCGGGACCGCCGCGGCTTCCAGGTCATTGACGACATAATGTCCGATACGCTTGAAACCATTGAACTCTACCACCAGCGGAAAGGGGAAGTCACCGGAATAGCCACCGGTTTCAGGGACCTCGACAGTCTGACCTCCGGCTTACAGCGCAGCGAGCTGATAGTGTTAGCGGCGCGGCCCTCAATGGGGAAGACCGCGCTGGCCTTGAACATCGCCCGCAATGTGGCGGTGGAGGAGGGGAAGCCGGTGGGATTTTTCTCACTGGAGATGAACAGTCAGATGATAGCTTACCGACTGCTGTGCTCCGAATCCCGTTTGGATTCACATAGACTTCGCACCGGTAAGCTGAAGGAATCCGACTGGGAAAACTTGGGGGGAGTCGCAGAGGCGATATCCTCGCTGCCGATATACATCGACGACACTTCGAATTTGTCGGTGCTGGAACTGCGGTCGCGGGCTCGGCGTTTAACTGCAGAGAAGGGTATTTCGGATAACGGGAAGCGCCGTCTGGGTCTGATAGTGGTAGATTACCTTCAGATAATGCAGCCTCCCCCTGAAGCTGACAGCCAGCAGCAGGCCATAGCCTTCATCTCCCGTTCCCTCAAAGCGTTGGCGAAGGAGTTGGAGGTTCCGGTCGTCGCTGTCTCCCAATTATCCCGCGCGGTAGAAACCCGGGGCGGCGACAAGCGTCCGCAGCTTTCGGATCTTCGAGACTCCGGGGCTATCGAGCAGGACGCGGATGTGGTGATGTTCGTGTGGCGGCCGGCGCAGTATAAAGTGGGTCAGGATGAGATAGAGGAGGAGGATAAGCACAAAGCCGAGGTCATAGTATCCAAGCAGCGCAACGGTCCCACGGGGAAAATCGATTTAATTTTCAACCGGGAGTATGCCCGTTTCGACAATCGCTCCCGCTTCGACGAGGGCGACCAGGCGATTGAGCCGGGTTTTGGGGAGGAGGGGGAGGAACCCTATTAATCCAATCCTGCGGTCAACAGTTCTTAGTGTGTAATGGAAAAGCGCTACGTAAACAAGCTCCAGGCTGTCATAGACCAGGTGCTGTCCTACAATCCGGAGGCGGATGCGGATTTTCTTCGCCGCGCCTTTGAATTCGCTTATGAGGCTCACCGCGGCCAGAACCGACGCAGCGGTGAACCCTTTGTGGTGCATTGCCTTGAAGTGGCGACAATTCTCGCCGGCCTTAAACTCGACTACATAACCATCGCAGCCGGTTTTCTCCATGATGTTGCCGAAGATACGAACATCGAGCTTATGGAGATTCAAGAGAATTTCGGTGAAGAGGTCAGCATGCTGGTCAACGGCTTGACCAAAATCGCCGAACTCCGTTTCCAAAGCCGTGAAGTCCGGCAGGCGGAAAACTTCCGCAAGATGCTGCTTTCGATGTCGGAGGATTTACGGGTGATTTTGATCAAGCTCGCCGACCGGATGCACAATATGCGTACGCTGGAGCACCTCAGCCCCAAGACCCAGGAGCGCATCGCCCGCGAGACTTTGGAAGTTTACGCACCGCTGGCGCACCGCTTCGGTATCGCTAAACTGAAATCCGAGCTTGAAGACCTGGCTTTGAAGGTCGTTGACAAGGAGGCTTACCGCGAAATCGAGAAGAAGGTTTCGTTGAAGCGGAAGGACCGGGAATCCTATCTCGAAACTGTAGCTAAACCTATCCGCAAGGAGCTGGATAGATTGAAGATAGAGGCTTTAGTACTGGGCCGCGCCAAGCACTTCTACAGTATCTATATGAAGATGAAGGTTCGGGAGAAATCCTTTGAGGAAATTCTGGATTTAATCGCGCTGAGGATTATCGTCAACAAAGTTGAGGAATGCTATTTTGTCCTGGGGGCGGTTCATTCTCTTTTCACCCCGGTTCACGAAAAGTTCACCGACTACATTGCCGCTCCCAAACCTAATGGTTATCAATCATTGCATACGAAAGTTGTCGGTCCGGACGGGAGGCTGATGGAGATACAGATTCGGACTGAAGAGATGAATGAAGTCGCCGAGGTGGGAATCGCCGCGCACTGGCAGTACAAAGAGGGGAGGGGGGCTCCCGACGAAGTGGATTCCCACGCAAAATGGCTGCGCCAGCTTTTGGAAACGCAGCGAGACGCCGCCAGCTCCGCGGAATTTATGGAGAACCTGAAAGTTGACCTTTTCCAGGACGAAATCTTCGTTTTTACTCCCAAGGGGAGGCTCATTCGTCTGGCCAAGGAGAGTATCCCTATCGATTTCGCTTTTGCAGTGCACACCGATGTCGGATTGCACACCACCGGCGCTAAGGTTAACGGTAAGATTGTATCTTTATCCTCAAAGCTTCATTCCGGGGATTCGGTGGAAATCATCACTTCACCTAACCAGAAGCCTTCCATCGACTGGCTTAAGTATGTGAAGACTAGCCGCGCCCGCAACCGTATCAGGCGCTATTTGAAGGAGTCTCAGTTTGAGCAGAGCCTGAAATTGGGAAATGAACTCATCGAGCGGGAACTTTCACGGCTGAAGATAAAGCGCGACATGGTGATGATGGCTGATATTTCGGCTTCCTTCGGACATTCCGACATCGAATCGCTCTACGCCGCGGTTGGGTCAGGGGATATTTCGGTTCAAAACGTGATCCGGAAGCTTGTTCCCGATGAAGCGGAGGTTGACGCTGACAAAAGTTTTATCGACCGTATGCGGCAGCGGTTAAGCAAGGATGTCAAGGGGATCAGGATTCAGGGGCTGGACAATATGATGGTAAATTTCGCCAAATGCTGCCGCCCGCTGCCCGGCGATAAAATCACAGGATTCATCACTACCGGCAAAGGAATCACAGTTCACCGCACCGACTGCCGGAACATAGAGCACCTTTTAGGTGATCCGGAGCGGAACGTTCAGGTGGAATGGGACAGCGACCTTGATACCCAGTTCAACGCCCGGATTCGAGTGGTGGCGGAGGACCGGTCCAAGCTGCTGCGGGATATCACCGACGCTATCTCCTCTTATGATGTCAACATCACCGCAATCGATATGAGGCGAGACGGGCCCCTGGCGGTGGGCGATTTCATCCTGGAAGTGCATAACCTTCCCCAGTTGATTAAGATTATCCGCTCGATTCGGGGAGTGAAGGGCACAGTCAGCGTCGACCGCCTTGACCAGACCGGGGATGAAGACCTGCTGGTCGACGCGGAATCTCTATCTTCGAAGCGGCAGTAACGGTCATCATCGAATATTGGAGATTGGTTTGAAACAGGTAAACAAGAACGAAATTGTCAAACAGGTGTCGGAGCGCACCGGAGTTAAACGTGAAGTTGTCTCAAGACTTGTGAACGAAACCTTCACCGTTCTGCGTGAAATTATGAGTTCCTCCGATAGCGAACTCAGAATCGGTATTCGCGACTTCGGTTCTTTTGAAGTCTGTAAAAGCGGCGTCACCAGCGCTCGGAATCCGCAGACTAATGAGAAGATAAAGCTTGGTCCGCGGATGCGGGTGCGCTTTTCACCGGGCCAATATCTTAAGGAGAACCTGAAACGGTAGGATTGACGGGAAGCCGGGTAATGGGATTGGATTACGGGACCGTCAGGCTGGGCGTGGCGGTGTCCGATCCCACTCGAACCCTGGCCACACCCTTAGAGACGATAAAGAACAATCGTGCGGCGGCGGTCAGGCTGAAGGAGCTGATCGGCGAGTATGAGATATCGACCTTAGTGGTGGGATATCCTCTCAATTTGAAGGGTGAAGCGGATTTTGCCGCCTCTAAGGTGGACGAATTTCTGGAACAGCTTTCGGATTTGGAGGTAGAAGTAATAAAGTGGGACGAGAGATTCAGCAGTTTCACCGCGGAAGGATTATTGCGGGAGGCGGGCGCGGATATGAGGCGTGATAAAGGGAGGGTGGACCGGTCTGCCGCGGCGGTTATTCTACAACATTACCTCGACTCGGTTAAGAACAGGTAGCGGGCTTTGAGTAGATGGTTAATTAGAAGCGAGCTGAGGGATAGTGTCACCCTGCCCGCTCTTTCCGGATTGCTGCTGGGACTCTGTTTTCCGCCGCTCCCGGCCGGTTTTTTAGCATACATAGGGTTGATACCGCTGATTGTGAGCCTCCGGGACTGCTTGTTTTGGGAATCGGTGCGTCGGGGTTTAATTTTCGCGGTGGTATATCATCTGGTGTCGCTGCATTTTATCGTTTTCAACAGCGGAGCGACGCCTTTTTTAGCGGCGGGTTCCTATTTCGGACTGGTATTGATTATGCTCCCTTCAGGACCGCTGTTTGCCGTTCCCGCGGCTTTGGCTATGCGCAGGTGGGGGGATTGGGGAGTGTTGGCGGTCCCCTTTTTCTGGAGTTCGATTGAATACCTTCGGTCGCTGGGGGAAGTCGCTTTTCCCTGGAACATACTGCCTTTGAGTCAAGCCGATTTTTTAGCGCCGATTCAGATGGTTTCCATCACCGGAGTATGGGGACTGAGTTTCTGGATTAGCGGTGTCAATGCGCTGCTATACTTAGCGGTCAGGAGGAACCGGGTTTTATTCATTGCGGTTTTTTTATGGTCGGCGCTGCCTTTCATCACGGGTTACATTATACTCAGTCGTCCCCCGGCGTCATTGTCTAAGATGAAGGTGACGATAGTCCAGGGCAACGTCGACCCGGTGGAGAAGTGGACCCGCGGACTGTCCTACAGTCTGAATTTATACCGTAATTTAACGCTGGGCGCTGCGGAAGAGGACTGCGATTTCGTTTTATGGCCCGAGACTGCGGCGCCAGCGCATTTACGGAGCCAGCTTCGAGCGCGGCGGACGCTGCGGACGCTGGCGGATGACATAGCCTGCCCAATCGTAACCGGGGCTCTTGATAGCAGGATGGATGATGAGGGGATTTACCGCCGCTATAACTCTTTGTTTATGGCGCATCCTGACGGGTCGTTGGAAAGTTATAATAAAATACATCTGGTTCCTTTCGGGGAACGTGTTCCTTTCCAGAGTCTATTCCCTTCGCTGGGGAAACTTAATTTTGGACAGGCGGAATTCACTCCGGGGGATGATTACCATCTTTTCCAAGTGGGGGAGGCTCGATTCGGAGGATTGATCTGTTTTGAATCGGTGATGCCCGGGCTGTCGCGCCGATATGCGCAGGAAGGCGCGGATTTTCTGGTGAATGTAACCAACGACGGCTGGTATGGCAAGACCGTCGAACCTTACCAGCATGCGCTTTTGACCCGGTTTCGGGCGGTCGAGAACCGCCGCAGCCTGCTGCGAGCGGCCAACACCGGAATCTCTTATGTCATCGACGGACAGGGGAGATTCCTGGGCAGAACCGGGCTGCAAGAGCGGGAGGTTCTTCAATTGGAGTTTCCCTTGTATAAAGGAGAGACTTTCTATAAGAAGTATGGTGATATTTTCATTTATCCGGTAATCGCACTTGCTATATTGATTCTTGTCATAGCCTTATGCGGCGGACGCAGCAGGATTCGCCTATTCGTGTTGTTATCGATATCAGCCCTAATTCTACTGGCGAAACCATCCCAAGGCGAGGACCGCTTCCTGACCTTGTCCACTTCATCGAGCCGTCGCCTGGCTCTGGGAGGTCCGGCGGTAATGGAAGGTAATGCGGCCGAAACGCCGCTTAATCCCGCCGGTTTCGGGGCTTTCAAGGAAGCCGGGGGATTAAAAGTCCGGCTGTTCTTCAATCTTTCCGGTCCCTTCGCGGCGGCGAATGGATTGTGTGCCGATAATGCTTACGATGATTTATCCGAGTCGGAGAAAGCGGTCACCGCACTGTCTTTCTTAATAAAGGGCGTTTCACTTTCGTATAAAGTCGCCGACATCGGTATGGTTCTGGGAGAGCAGCTTCCCGGTGATTTACAGTCTAAACAGTTTTTCCGCTATTACCCGCTGTTCGATAAATACTATAACCGGGCGTTCTTCCGGCTCAGGCTCAATCCCAGGGTGCTGGTAGGATTTTCAGCGGAGCTTTTCACGCAGGATCATAAGGTTGGCAAGGTCGGCTATTCCTACGGCGTAATCCTCAAGCCGGGGAAATTCAGCGCGGGAGTCTTCTATTACATCCTTCCGGAAAAACACTCGGCCGTTTTAATGTCCAGCGACCGGATTGTGAACGAGACCATCAACGCGGGGATTTCCTGGGAGCCTTCGAGTCTTGTGAAGCTGTACGCAGACTTCCGCAATCTGTCAGAGGAGAGCCGTCCGGCTTTCCTGGAACCTCACGCCGGAGTGGAAATGTTCCCCTGGCGGCACCTATCCTTGCGGGCGGGATTTTACGCTCCTGACGGCTCCGATGGAGTATATTCCTTCGGGGTGGGTCTGCTCGACCAGTGCGAATTCCGCGCGCTGGACGACAAGAGCCTGGCGCGGGAGACGGTTGTGGACTACAGTCTCTCAATAATGCCGGACAAAGTTTTCCTTCATACTTTCGCGCTGCATATAGGATTTTAAGATGGGATTAAAGAGGAACCTTACCGCGCTTATCCTGGGTATAGCGATTTCGCTCCATCCGGCTGTCAAAGCCGGGAGCCCTATTTCTGCGGTTCAGGCTCCCTCGTCCCAACCTGTATGGCTTCGGAGCTTAACCGACGAAGGCGGGGAAAAATCCTCCTCCGGTTCCACGCTGTGGAAACCGTTGCTGGTCACCGCGGCGGCGGGCGGAACGGTTTACCTGCTGTATTCAGTCCGCAGCCGCTGAAACGTCTGGAAAAAGGCTACAATAACAATGACTTGAAAAATAACCGAGATTCTATAATAAGCAAAATTAGTCCTTATACCAATCTGGATATTAAGTTTCTTAGTAGGGGCGTTCAATTGAATGCTCCTACCAAATGCATTAAAACAAACATATCTATTAAGTTGTTCGAGCAGACTACAACCGGTCATTCTGGAGAAGCCAGAATTCTTCTTTTTTCTTATATAAGTTGCATAAACACAGAGGGATTCTGTCTGCGCTGCGCTTGACAGAATGACGATTTCGTGTTGCCGCTCATAGAACTTAATAACTACGAACAAACATTAGTCTCGTTTTTTCCATGAAGAAAACAAAGTATCTAACAGTCTTGATCCCGCTTATCTTAATTTCACAGATATTAGTATCCTGCGGGGGTAAAGCGCGTAAAACCGGTCCCACGGCTGAAGAAAGTTTCCGCCATGCGATGGATAAGTTCAACCGGGGAAAATATCTGGACGCCTCCGAGGAGCTTACCTTGGTGACCTTGAATTTTTCCGGCAGTTCGCTCATCGACAGCGCACAATTCTACCTGGGAGAATCGCATTTTCGTATGAAGGAATACATTGTGGCGGCGGACGAATTCGGGCGGCTGATAGACCAGTATCCCTCAAGTCCGCTGGTGGACAACGCTAAATACAAAATCGGACTCAGCTACTACCTGCTCTCTCCCAATTACCAGCTCGACCAGGAATACACCCGCAAGGCTTTGAAGGAATTTCAGGAGTTCACCGAGATGTTCCCGGAATCGGATTTAGTGCCTTCGGTTCTGGAGAAGATTATGGAGGCTCGCTCCAAGCTGGCGAGGAAAGCTTACCGCAGCGGAGCGCTCTATTACCGAATGCACGACTATGAAGCTGCCATAGTCTATTTCGACGATGTGCTGGATAATTTCTACGACACCGAATTCGCTCCGATGTCGATGCTGAAGAAAGGGGAATGTTACGCTAAGATGAAACGGTTCGAAGAGGCGGGTGAAACGCTGACCAAACTGCTGGAACGTTATCCCGATTCCCCCTCGGCCAAGACGGCGAAGCAGAGCCTGAAATCTCTGGAGTTGGATTTTGAAGAATTGTGACGAGGATGAAGTCCGGGTGGGGATATTCGGTTCCACCTTCGACCCCCCCCATTACGCCCACCTCATCGCAGCGGAATGGTCGCGTGAAGCGCTGAGTTTGGATTTTGTGTTAATGATACCCGCCAATCGGAACCCTCTGAAACAGCCGCGCCAATCAGCCCCGGCTGATATCCGTTTACAGATGATTGGAGCGGCGGTTAAAAACACTTCAAAGTTTATAGTCAGTGAAATCGAAGTCAGGAGGGCGGGCGCGTCTTATATGGTCGAGACCTTGAAGGAATTGCAGGGGGAGTATCCGCCTGAGCGACATTCGTTTTATCTTCTACTGGGGGCTGATGTCGCTCGAGATTTTCATCTGTGGCGAAACCCCCTCGAAGTATCGGAGATGGCGTCTCTTGCGGTATTCAACCGCTCGGTGTACGACCTCGATGAGGCGGCGGCTAAACTACCAGGAAAGCCGGTGAAGATTTGGATTCCTCAGCTTGAACTATCCTCGACAATAATACGCCGGCGGGTGCGTGAGGGGAAATCTATCGAATTTATGGTTCCTCCGGCCGTCACGGAGATTATCGAGCGGGAAGGGCTCTATAGGAGTTAAGCAGTAATGCTACTCTGTCACTTCAAATCGGTCAGTATTACCCCTTAGCCCTCGATTGCTTCGCTTGGCTCGCAATGACAATTCAAGAGTTATTTCCAAATCACTAAGTTATCCGTAATCTGTTTCAATTGTCTATTTTTTTAGAGTTGGTATATCTTGTGAAATTCTGCGCAAAATTTGACAATTATTAATATTTTCCGTAAAATTAAAGATTAATATCTTACAACGTGATGAATAAGTCCGGAAAGTTCTCAGGGAAAAGCGCAGGGCTTTCCATTTGGACTCAACTGAAATCGATGAAATTCGCCGTCTGGATTCTGGTGATTTTAGCGGTGGTTTCATTGGTTTCGATGTTCTTTGTGGAATTTTTCCCGGTCGATGACAACATTTCGAACTGGAAATCAGTCTATAGTGAAAGGTATGGAGCCCTTTTTCCCTTCATTCATGTATTTCACCTGCAGGACCCCTACCGTTCCTGGTGGTATCAAGCGCTGTTGGGGGTTTTAACCCTGAGCTTGATGCTGTGCGTTATCGAGCGTTTGCCTGCTGGTTTCAAGCGGGCTTTCCGGCGAAGATTCACCTATAACCACGAGGCTATATTACGATACCCGGAGAAAGCCGTAGTTAAAACCCACCGGAATTTCCTCGGCAGACTCCGCTTGATATTCCGCGGCTACTCACTGCAGACTCTGGAGCGGGACGGTGTGGTTTATCTCAGGGGAGACCGAAGCGCATTGGGATACTTAGGTTCTCCCCTGATACATACGGGATTACTGCTTCTGGTGATAGGAGGATTACTCGCTATCTGGGGGAAATCGACCCGGGGCGCCGGTTATCCCGGAGACGTCATCGAGTCGGAGCATTTCGACTTCAAAGTGCGGGTGGACGATTTTTACATCGAGTATTATCCCCTCGGAGTCGGTCAATGGGTGTTGGTGGATAGCCGCAGCTTAGGGAAGGTTACAGGCAGGCTTGCGGGGGGAGAATTTCAGGTCAGGTTTTACACTAGGGACGGAAGTGTTACCCACGCAGTCGATTCTACCCGAATCCGCAACAAGTTCGATATCGAAACCGACGCCGGGAACGTTAAAGACTATATCTGCGACCTGACGGTGATAGACGGCGGCGTTGAGGTTTTCAGCCGCCGGATCGAGGTGAACAAACCGCTTCGGTATAAAGGATTTCGGTTCTATCAGAGCAGTTTCAGCGCCCGGAATCCCAGGGTCGCCGCCGCGGTGGACAGCGTTGTGATTGAAATCAGGAGACAATTGGACGGCGAGGTGGTGGATACGATAGCTGCAGCGCCGGAGGAACCGAGGATTCTGCCCGACGGGAGCGTGATGTCGGCAACTAAATTCCTCCCTGATTTTCGTTTGGGGGAGGAGGGCGCGGTTTCCGCTTCGGATAATATGTTGAATCCGGCGGTGAAGGTTAAGGTGTTTCGAGGGGAAGAGGAGCTTTATCATCAATGGAGTTTCCTTAACGCTCCTTTTCACAGCGCCTCGCCCAATGCGGTTTACACTTTTCAGGTTCTGGATTTGATAAACCCAAGAGCGGAAGCCGAATACGCCACCATCCTGGAAATAAAGGAAAATTACGGTTACGAGGTGATATGGGCGGGATTGATTTTAGCCACCATAGGATCGATTTTGCTTTTTTACCTTTCCCCCCGTCACCTGTGGGCGATGGCGGTTTTCGATGGCGAGGAGAGCATAATATCATTGGGGGGGTATTCAGCTCGTTCTAAAGCGGCGTTTACCGCAGAGTTTCAAAAAATCGTAAGTAAAATAGAAAAAATAAGTTGAGTTATTGCTCGCTTATAAGCTAACAACCTAAAGACAGGAGTCAACATGACTTTGAGAAAGCTTCTCGTTTTGACGCTGGTTTTGGTCTTGACCGTAAGTGGTTTCGCCTACACCTGGGGCGATTTACAGACCACGGTAACGGAACCGGATTATGCTTCGGATCAAATGATACTGCGTCCCAGCGGGACTGACGATCCTCAACCCGATACCATTCTCTACGACGATGGTATGGGTAACTGGCTGGCTCACGGGGTTTTCAATTTCTGGGCCGACGTGCGTTTCACCGCTCCGGTGGAATTCAGCCTCCGTTCGGTATATATATACCCCAACAACGCCAACAACAATACAACCAACAGTATGACAATTAACATCTGTTCCGATGTCGGCGGCAATCCCGGCTCTATTTTATCCACAATCACCGTTCCGGCTCCGATTGGCACGGATTGGATAGACGCTAATCTGCTTTCGCCCATCACTTTCAACGCCGGGGACAATTTCCACGTTTACTACAACATCCCTGGTGGAACATTCCCCTCCGACCCCGGTTGGTGGCCTAGGTATGACTCCGGCACCACTACCTATCGCAGCCTGCTGTCGACCAACCAGGTGACCTGGGATCCCTGGAACTCCGACTGCTTGCTGCGCGTAGGGGGAGTGATGGCCGGAGGTTTCCTCGACTTGGCGACAATGAATGTTTATAATACCTCCCGCAAGTTCTTTATGACGGTAAACACTCCGGTCACCTTCAAGGCTGATGTGGAAAACATCGGTATCAACAACGCAGACAATTATACCTTCACCTGGGTAGTTGAAGACACCAGCGGAAACGAAGTATGGCGTTTTCAAAACGCCTACACCAACCTTGCGGGCGGAGCCAGCGTGACCCTCACCGCAGACTCTGCGTTCACCTCCACAGCTAACGGTTACTACTATGTTTGGGGAACAGCTTTCCATATCGATGACGCCGACCATTCCAACGATACCCAGGGACTGGAACAAGCCGTCGATTCATTGGATGTTTGGTATATCTATGACGATGGCACCGGGGAATCCCAGTTTACTATGGATCCCACCGACGCCTTCGGGAATTCCTTCACTCCCACGGTTTATCCCTGCGATGTCGATACTGTGGCGGTGATGGTGGGCGATTCCGCCTCCTGCACGGTGAAGATTTTCCAGAACGACCCCTATACCGGCACTCCGGTAACTATGGTTTGGTCCACCACTGCTACTCTTTCAGCGGGAGCTTGGGAGTTTTTCGCACCTACAGATGTCTCTATCTTCGAGGGAAGTTTCACGGTAGCGGTGGAAGCCGTAACCGCGACCACCATGCGTATGGACGACGGCGTTCCCAATGCTGCGGGCAACCCCAATATGCCCACCGTGGCCTGGCAGATGGGCGCGGGCACCTGGTCCCCCTTCGAGGGCAGCGACTTGATGGCGCGCGCTTACATTAGTCCTTCTTCAGCCACTCCGCCCGACCCGGTAATCGCGGTTTCTCAGGATACCATCGACTTCCCCGATACCAACCTGGGCGATACTTCGCGGGTCGACCTGACTATCTACAACGTAGGCGGCGGCAACGACCTGGTTCTGACTATGGTCGGAGTCACACCCGGCACACATTTTGGTCTTGACCAGGTAATCACCAATTATACTATCCCTGTGGGCGACAGCCTGGTGGTGGAAGCGCGCTTTTTCCCGCTCGCCGCCGGTCCGCAGGCTGAAAGCATCATTATGGTCAACAACACCGCCACATCCCCTTACTTTGTGCGGCTGTTTGGAACCGGGATCGAAGCTGCAGTCGGTGACCGTCCGGGAGAACTGCCGGAACGGTACGAACTGTCTCAGAACCATCCTAATCCCTTCAATCCCACCACCACCATCGAGTTCTCCATTCCCCAGGCGGGGAATGTGGAACTGGCGGTGTTCAATGTGCTGGGGAGCGAAGTTGCGCGCTTGGCAGAGGGCGCGATGGAACGCGGCCGTCACAGCGTTACCTTCGACGCCTCCCAATTAGGGTCGGGCATCTATTTCTACCGCCTGACCGCAGGTGAATTCACCGATATGAAGAAGATGGTGTTGATGAAGTAGGCTGAACGCCTTCCGAAATTTTAAAGCCGGTTCTTATGAACCGGCTTTTCTTATGGGGATGATAAAGCGGATATAAAGATTTTTGGTTCCTCGCTGTTTCGTGTGGGTAATTATTTAGTTTCTGTTGCCAAAGTCCTTTATCTGTCATTGCGAACGAAGTGAAGCAATCTTTAAACTATTATATAACAAATAGATTGCTTCGTCGCTTCGCTTCCTCGCAATGACAATTTCAGAGTTTTACAACAAGCACTATTTAGGCGTATTATATTCCCTTTGATTTTTCCCCAAGTTCGATAATCCCCCCT
>CAYQZD010000019.1:0-43055 GCA_964421875.1 uncultured bacterium | reverse complement strand
TATAGACCTTTCCGGTTTTTATTAGGATCCCAACAATAGCCCATTCAAAACCGTCTTGGTAAAACTGATCGATCTTTTGAAGAAAAGCCGTTTTGAAATTGAACATATACAATTGCCTTTCTTTTAACTTCTTCATGACCCATCAATATAATACCATAATTATCAAATATCAAATTATTTTCCCCACCCCACCTTCAGCCGCACCTTCCCCATCCGCTTATCCTCATACAAAATATACCCCTTATCCTTACCGAATAAATACAAATCCCGCGTCAGTTCCACATCCTTGAGGCAGTAACTGGTCACCAAATCCAGCCGCCCCGCCTTGAACCACTCCAGAGACTGCAGCCCGTCCGCGCTCTTCTCAGCATCCAAGGTGGCGGAACACACCGCCCCCAGACTTAAACGCCGCCCCAATGACCGCATGATTTCCGCCAGTAAGTCCAGCGACTTTATCTGCTTCGGCGCCTCCAGCCCGTAAGGCTTCAACACCTGATAGTCGAACCGCTTCTGATTAAATCCAATCACCAGTTCCGCCCGCTGTAAATCCTCCACCAGCTTTTCCGCATCCTCTTCGTAATATACCCGGAATTTCCCCGTTTCCAGCTCCAGCGTCACCGCCGCCGCCAATCCCATCGCCTCGATGTTGCCCCACCCGCCGACCTCCTCCGCCGATTTCTGCGTTTCCAAATCGAATACCAGCGTCCCCAAAGTCTCAAGTTCGACAGTCTTAGTATGAGCCGCTTTTCTAATAATCATACGCGGTGTTGGAATCACTCGTTCACCTTTCACAGGGCTCGGAACCTCGGCGTCTACCGTTTCCTCCGGCAAAGAAAAATCCCCCAGCCCGCAGAACCTTTCCAGCAGTCCCACTACAGCTTTCTTATCCAGCGGGTGATTCCCCGAGCCGCACTTAGGCGAGTGAATACACGAAGGACACCCCTCGTCGCAGGGGCATTCCGCCACTAACTTCCGCGTTTTCTCCAGCAGTTTCTCGAAGATACCGTAAACACGCTCCGCCAATCCCACGCCGCCGGGATAACCGTCATAAATGAAAACCGCAGGCCCCTTCGCCCCCGAATGCTCCACAAAGGAAATCCCCCCCATATCCCCCCGGTCGCACAGCGCAAACAGCGGAACCAGCGCCAAAAGCGCATGCTCCGTCCCGTGCAGCCCCCCCATAAAATGCAGCTCATCACTATCGCACCAATCCTTAGCGCTGCGGGGAATCTCCATCCATATTCCCACTGTCTGGTAAGACTGCTCCGGCAGATCCAGCGGGTAACTCCCCAGTAATTCCTGCGAATGCAGACGCCGTTTATCATAGCCGGTTATCCACTCCGTGACCTTGAGTTCGCCTAGATGAAGAGTGAAATTCGACAATTTCCGGCTCTGCCGCCGCGTGATAATCTCCGTGTCCTTCTGGGATTTGGCGGAAGTGTAATACTGAAGGTCGGATTCCTTCACCCGGACGTTCCGGCCCTTGAGGTCCAATTCCTCCACCAGATACTGCCGCCCCCGATGCAGATAAACCGCCCCCGGATGGCACTCGGTGAAAACATTGCCCCCGCTGATGGAGCCGATTATCTTCCCTTTCTCATCTAATATCGTGTAGATAGCCCCGGAAGCCCGCAAATCCACCTTGTTCTGAGGGCGCTTTTCCGCCGCGAACCAGCGCGTACCGTCCGCGGACTGCGCCAGTTTCCCTTCGGCGGCGAGTTCCTTGAGAGTATCTCCGTACTTCGCAGGGGGATAGGTTTCTTCTTGATCGCCGATGGGGATTTCAGCCGCCGCGCAAACGATGTGCTCCTTTAAAATATAGCGGTTTTCCCGGTCCACCACCGCCGCTTCGAAGGAACGCCCGAAAAAATCAGCCGGATTGCGCATAAAATACTGGTCTAAAGCGTTAGGCTGCGCCAGAAGCGCCACCGCCGATTCCGACTTGCGCCCCACCCGTCCTCCGCGCTGGAAAGTGGCGCTGACGGTGCCGGGGTAGCCCACCAATATCCCCAAATCCAGCGTCCCGATATCCACCCCCATCTCCAGCGCCGAAGTGGAAATCACCCCCGCTAATTCCCCGCTGTGCAGTTTAGCCTCGATTTCACGCCGCTCCTCCGGCAGAAATCCGGCGCGGTAGGCGGAAATCTTATTTTTGTGTTCAGGCTGCGCCTCCAATACCCAATGGTAAATCAATTCGGTTATCTTGCGCGCTTTGGTGAAAACGATGGTTTTCAATCCCATTTCCACCGCCCGCCGGAATAGCCTCGAAGCGACCGTATAAACCGATATTTCCGGATTGAGGAAAATGTAATGCCGTTTCTGCGCCGGGGCCCCGGACTCCTCCACCAGCGTGAAAGGTCTCCCCGTCAGGTTCTCCGCCAGTTCCACCGGATTGGCGATGGTGGCGCTGGAAGCGATATACTGTGGGCTGGAGCCGTAAAAACGGCACAATCGATCGATGCGCCGGATAAGCTGCGTCATATGCGAGCCGAATATCCCCTTGTAGGTGTGTAGCTCGTCGATGACGATGAAGCGCAGGTTCCGCAGGAATTTACCCCATCCCTTATGATAACCGGAAATCGACAGGTGCAGCATTTCCGGATTGGTGAGCAGCACGCGGGGGAAGTCCGCCCGGATTTTGGCGCGTTCACGCTGCGGAGTGTCTCCGTCATAAACCGCGGCGGATAATTTCTCCCCGCCCTCGATTTGCTCCGCCAGCGCTTTAAACTGCTTGAACTGGTCCTGTTCCAGCGCCTTCAAAGGGAAAAGATAGAGCGCGTGCCCCTTTTCGTTGTTGAGGAAGTATTCTAAAATGGGAAGATTGTAGGTGAGAGTCTTGCCGGAAGCGGTGGGAGTGATGGTCACCGGATTTTTCCCCTCCCGTACCAGTTCCAAAGCGCGTACTTGATGCGAATAAAGCCGGTTAATCCCCGAAGTCCTCAGCGCGCCGGCCAGGCTCCGGTGGAGCAGAGGATTGGGACGCGAATATTCCGCGCTCTTTGCGGGTAGAATCTCGTGGTGAACCAGGATTTCCCGATAATCCGCCTCTTCCAGCGCTTTTAAGAACCGGTGAATCATCTTAATGCGATGCGATTATTCTAAAATCAATCTCATAACCACCCATTATCCCTATACCAGCGCGCGGTTTCGGCTATACCCTCTTCAATGGAGTGAACCGGTTTGAATCCCAGTTTCTTTTCCGCTTTATCCATCGAGCAGAACCATCCCGGCGCCTTCAGTTCCCGGATTTTTTCCCGGTTCAAAGTCACCGGAACGCCCTTCATCCGGCCCCATAATTCCGTTGCGAGTGCCGCCAGAGTCGCCAATCCCAGCGGAATCCTGAAGGAAACCGCCTTCCGCTTCAGCGCCGCTTCAATCAAACGGGAAAGCCCCTCCCAACTGTATCCTTCGCCGTCGGTGGCTAAATAAACCTCGCCCGGAGAACTTGAGTTCGCCGCCAGCCAGCACAGCCGCGCTAAATCCTGCGCGTGTATCAAACTGACCTGCCGCCCCGGAGCGTTCAAAATCAGTCGCAAGCCCCGCTGTATCATCTTAAAGTATATCAGGATTTCCCGATCGCGGGGGCCATAAATACCGCTGGGCCTGATAATCACCCAGGGAATTCTATCCCCGGCGATTTCCCGGAGCGACGCCTCGCCGCGAAGTTTGCTCCGGCCGTAAGCGGTCAAGGGCGCAGGCGTCATCTCCTCGTTCAAAGGCTCCGCTTCGCGCTGAGGCCCCAGCGCCGCCAGCGATGAGCAGTAAACCAACATCTTCAAACCCGGGACATCCAGGCAGGCTCGAATCAGGTTCCCCGTCCCCTCACCGTTCACTCGAAAATACCCCGCTTCATCACGCGCCTTGGTCACCCCGGCGAAATGGAAAACATAATCGATCCCGGTTAGGGAAGGAGGGAGGCTTTCCGGCGAAGTCACATCGCCGAAAACGTAATCGACTTCCAAGCCCTCAAGGTTGGTCAAATCGCTGGTTCGCCTAACTAAACACCTGACCCGGTGTCCCTTCGACAGCAGATACTCCACAAGATGCGAGCCGGCAAAACCGTTGGAACCGGTTATGAGGGAAAGTGGCAAGGATGTAACTCGTATAAGGTGTTTCTATGAATTCAGGTGAGTAAAACTGTCAGCTTAGAGGAATATCGTACAATCGATAGGTCTTATAGACTTTCGCTCCCATATTCTCCGCCATCCGGTTCATTAAGTCATTAATCTCCAGCACCCAGGAAAACTCTCCGAAGTAATAACCTTTAGCCACGCCGTTCTTGAAGGTTTCCGAATAAAAAACCAAATCCACACCGCGGTTCCTGAATTCGGGAACCACTCCCATTGTCAATACCCGCACACAATTAATCCGCCGCTTGTAATACAACAGTTTTAACAGCCCGAAGGGCAGCAAACGCCCGTTCAGATGTATCAGAGCCTGATTAATGTCGGGAAGCGCCATGGAAAAACCGACCGGCTCTCCCTTATGCTCAGCAATCAATACCAAATCGGGCTCCAGGATAAGTTTCATATCCTGGGCGGTGTGCTCGAATTCCCGCTCGGTCATAGGCACAAATCCCCAATTCTGGATCCAGGCTTCGTTGTAAACCTTTTGGATGCGCTTCAACTCCGATTCGAATTTCTTCATATTGACAGGCCGGACAGTGATTTTACTGCGCTTCTTCATCGCCTCCGCCGCGCGCATAACCCGCTCCGTCATCTGTTTATGGTTCATCCAATAAGCGTATAAATCCATCGCTTTGCGGAAACCGTAACCCTCAATCAATGCGGGATAATAATCCGGATTGTAGGACATCATCACCACCGGAGGTTTATCGAAACCATCCACCAGCAGTCCCCAATAGTCGTTGCTGGAAAAATTGGCGGGACCCCGTATCACGGTCATCCCCTCCGATTTTAAATAACCCGCGGCAGCGTCGAAAAGAGCTCGCGCGGCTGAATCGTCACGGACGCATTCGAAAAAACCGAAAAAACCGGCGCTCTCGTTATGGACGAGGTTGTGATTGTCGTTGACAATGGCGGCGATACGGCCCACAAATTCGCCCTCCTTGCGGGCGAGAAAGTAGCGGGCGCGGGAATGATCGAAGAAGGGATTCTTCCTGGCGTCGAATATGGCTTTCTGGTCTATAATGAGAGGGGGGACCCAATTCGAGTTCCCCTTGTATATTTTCCAGGGTAGTTTTATGAAACGACGCAGGTCGGAT
Organism: uncultured bacterium; assembly: GCA_964421875.1. Classification (GTDB taxonomy): domain Bacteria; phylum Electryoneota; class Tariuqbacteria; order Tariuqbacterales; family Tariuqbacteraceae; genus CAYQZD01. The sequence goes on along the minus strand of CAYQZD010000019.1, from coordinate 37,831 downwards.
TTGCTCACAACCTCGAGGATTTCTATTTCCATAATTTATCCTGAAAATAGCGGCTGAGTTAATACGCGAGCCGTGAATTTTCATTTTAAGTTGCGCGATGGTTTGCGAAGAGAATCCATCGAATGATGGTTTCCTATCCTAAATGGTCGCGAAAAACAATCGTTATAGCTTAGATGGTGAATAATCCCCAAAAGATGCCAGGCTATGAGCCCTTAAATAATATCCAGTTGTTTGGCAGCGGCTTCGAGCTTTTCCAACGCGAAATCTACTTGGTCGAAAGTGTGGGTGGACATCAAAGAAAGACGAATCAGTTGGTCCCCCGGCGGGACTCCCGGAGAAACTACCGGATTCACAAACACCCCCTCCTCCTGCAGCGTCTTGCACATCTGGAATACCTTCAGATTGTCTCCCACTACCAGAGGAATGATGGGCGTCTCGCAATTACGGGTGTTGAATCCCAGACTCTCGACTCCATCCTTCAAACGGCGGGTATTAGCCCAAAGCTTTTCCCGTCGCTCCGGTTCCCGATCTATAATCTCCAGCGCTTTGAGCACCGAAGCCACGGAAGCCGGAGGCGGAGACGCGGAGAAAATAAGCGCCCGCGAGTTATGTTTCAGAAAGTGAATGAAATCATCACGGCCGGCGATAAAACCTCCCACCGAAGCCAGCGATTTGGAGAAGGTGCCCATTATCAAGTCGACCTTATCGTTCAGCCCGAAATGCGCCGCGGTTCCGTCTCCTTTGGGACCCAGCACTCCGATGGAATGGGCGTCGTCCACCATAGTCTCCGCCCCGAATTCCTCAGCCAAAGCCACGATTCCGGGAATATCCGCGATGTCCCCCTCCATACTGAAGACTCCGTCCACCACAATGAGAAGGGAATCGGTGTTACGGCTTTGCAGCACACTGCGCAGAGAATCCATATCGTTGTGCTCAAACTTAACGCTCTTGCCAAAGGCCAAACGGCAGCCCTCGATGATGCTGGCATGGTCCAAACGGTCGTAAATAACCGTGGTGTCCCGGCCCACCAATGGTGATATCACCCCCTGATTCACCTGATAACCGGTGCTGAAGAGTAGAACCGATTCCTTGCTGGTGAATTCAGCCAGCTTCTCCTCTAGTTCAAGGTGTATGCTCAAGGTTCCGTTGAGGAACCTCGAACCGGCGCAGCCGGTGCCGAAATCGTCAATCGCCTTCTTAGCCGCTTCCTTCACTTCAGGATGGTTGGTGAGTCCCAGATAGTTGTTGGAACCAAGCATCAAAACTTCTTTGCCCTGGATGCTCACAATCGTCCCCTGTTCTGATTCGATGGGGCGAAAATAGGGATAGAGCCCCAACGCCTCAACTTCACGCGCTTCCGTGAAGCCCCGTACTTTCTCCGTGAGTGTCAAATAAACTCCCAAGGTATATTATATGATACAGGATTAATAGTTGAACGAGGCGCATCCCGGTTTGGATGCTAAAACTTTGTCATCCTATCAGGCAATCGTATGCGATTCCCTCCGGAACTGCGACTCCCATTCAGCAAATTCCACTGCGAGCGGTTTCAGATTTTAAGCTTGTCGGCAAAATCGCTGAGAAGGGGTATCTTAATATCTCCGCGAAGCAATATCCCCAGCGCTCCCACTACTGCAGCCGCGATGCACAAGGCGATGACTATATTCCATATCAGGTCGATTTGCAGCAGCATCGCCAATAGCAGTGCGATAAACAGAATAAAACCTTGACGTGCATGGCGCTGGATGAAAGCGTCGTCACGGTTAAGGAAAAGGGGTATGAGGCATATCAGCGGCAGGTAAGCTAACGCCGCCTGCCACTTCAGAGATTCTTCGGGAGCAGGTCCGGTACCCTGGGTAAAACCCGAAGTCTCCTCCGCTTTTTCTCCGGATTCTTCCTCGGAAGAAGTGTTCACTTTTTCCTCTGCCATAATGTCCTCACAAATTTATGGAATTTATAAATCTATCTGTAAAGTTAACTGAGCAGACTCTAACCTGTCATTCTGGCATAGCCAGAATCCTTCTTTCCTCGTTCCCACGCTCCTGCGTGGGAATGCAGAACTACCCTGATAATCATTCCGGCGCAGCCAGAATCCTTCTTTTTAGAATTGTAGCGTGGATTTTAACCCACCAAAATTCGATGTGGCGCAGGGTCTCTGCAGTCTGTCTTATAAAGGAAAAACAACCATTGTCATTGCGAGCGAAGCGAAGCAATCTTTCCCCTCGTTCCCACGCTCCTGCGTGGGAATGCATATCGATGTTTATATACAAATAACCCTGATTTTATGCTAAGTTGCGCGATGATTCGCGAAGAGAATCCAACGGATGATGGTCTACAGAGATTCTAATTGCGATTGTAGAGTCTCCAGTAAGTCGGCTGCAGGGCAGACAATCCGTTCGCCGGTCCGGCGCGCTTTGATCTCAACCTCGCCGTCGGTAAAGCGTTTCCCCAATATCACCTGAATCGGCGTTCCCAGCAGGTCGGCGTCTTTGAACTTCACCCCGGGCCTGACCGGACGGTCATCTAGCATCGCTTCTCTCCCGGCGGAGCTTAATTCCCGGTGAAGGTCTTCCGCCATCTTCATCACATCCGCATCTTCTGTATCTAGAGGCAGAATCGTTACTTGAAAGGGAGTAATTTCACCCCTCCAGCAAATCCCGTCTTTGTCAGACCACTGCTCGATATTGGCGGCGATTATCCGTTCCACACCGATACCGTAACTCCCCATTATAATGGGATGCGGTTTCCCCGTAGCATCCAGGAAAGTGGCGCGCATCGCGTCCGAATACTTGGTGCCAAGCTTGAATATATGTCCCATCTCAATCGCGTTGACCACTCCCAGGGAAGCGCCGCACTGCGGACAAGGATCGCCCGCTTGAACCATCCGCAAATCGGTGTATTCCGGCTGAGCTGTGTGAATTCCCAGATCCACTCCGATTAAATGATAGTCTTCCCGGTTGGCCCCGCAGACCATACCTCTGGCGTCCCTAAGCGCTTTGTCCGCTAATAACGGAATACTCGCCTTAAGCCCCACGGGCCCAATAAAGCCCAAAGGCGCTTCCATTAACTCCAGCGCCTCCTCCGGATGAGCCGGCCGCACCGGCTTGCCCAGCGCAGCGGAGAGCTTAGCCTCATTGAGGTCGTCCGCCCCGGAGACCAGAGCCATCACAGGGTCCTCCCCGGCGATGTAAAGCAGCGCCTTCAGAAACTGCTCCGGGGGACGGTTCAGAAACTCGGTCACCTCATCGATTGTTTTACGGTTAGGAGTATGCGCTTCCTCAGGAGTCGCGCCGCCTTCCGCAAATTCATACCGTTTGGGTGAGGCTGCCACTTCCAGATTGGCGGCGTAGCCGCAGGCCTCACACCGGGCGCAGGTGTCCTCACCAAAGGAGGATTCAACCATAAATTCTTCGGAAGCCTTGCCTCCCATCAAACCGCTGGAAGCCCCCACAATGAAATAATCCAGCCCGCAGCGGGAGAAAATCCGTTTGTAAGCCTCCTTCTGCTTCTGATAAGATTCATCCAACCCCTCCCAGCTTGAGTCCAGCGAATATGCGTCCTTCATAAAGAATTGACGGGTTCGGAGCACTCCCGACCGGGGCCTGGGCTCGTCCCGGAATTTGGTCTGAATCTGATACCAGATTTGCGGTAGTTCCTTGTAGGAGCGGATCTCCCGCCGCACCAGGTCACAGATAATCTCCTCATGCGTAGGAGCGAGGGTCATCTCGTGACCCTTCCGGTCCTTGAAATTGAATTTCTCCGGACCAAAATCGCTGTGACGGCCGCTTTCAATCCACAGTTCCACCGGATTGAGCGCCGGCAGGTGGATTTCCTGAGCGCCGGCCGCGTCCATCTCCTGCCGGATAATCTCCATCGCCTTCTTCGCAGATCGCCAGAAAAGCGGGAGATACGAATAAACGCCGGAAACCAGAGGGCGGATGAGCCCCGCGCGTAACATCAGGCGGTGAGAAACGGTCACCGCATCCGAGGGAATTTCCTTAAGAGTAGGAGTGAAGGCTCGTGATAATCGCAATTGCTAACCTGTTTTATAATAAACCATTATGCAGTTGAGGCGGTGTAGCAAAGAATGTCAATCGTAGAATGAGGCAATTAGCAGTTGTGGCGCTCGAACTCATGCCGCCATCGCGCAATGAGTCCTGATTATATCCTGGTACGCCCGGAGGGAATTGAACCCCCAGCCTTTGGAACCGGAATCCAACGCTCTATCCTATTGAGCTACGGGCGCTAATCAGACATCGGTCACTGAGTTTCCAACGTATGCACGGAATGTGGCCAATGCCGAAAAATCACCATAACTTAACAAGTTATGAATCTGATTCGATAAAGTCAAACTATGAGGGTCAATTATCCACCACTGTGATAGTAAGAGTATCGGATCCCATTATCTTATTCCCGCTGACGCCCCCCATCCAAATCGCGTGAGCCGCCACGTAAAAATCCCCCGTAAGGTTTACCGGAGAGGTGTACAATACGTTTACGTCCATCCCGTTAAAATTGCTGGTGTCCGTTAAAGCTTCCGTCGGATTTACATCCCCCGCGTCCAGAACCTCGAACGCAATGTGCTTTCCGTTCACTCGGGACATGCTAAACGGATTAAAAATATCGCAGAGTAACTGCACGCTCTGAGATTGATAAACCGTATCAACCATCGAAGCAAATTCCACAGCGTAGGGAACTGACAAGATACTGGCGGTGTCGCTCTTTGCCATTGAAGTGGTGGTGTCGCTGACGTAAGTAAACGCCACCAGCTTTATCTCACCGACATTTCCCCTGACGTAGAAATAGAGATTCCCCGTCAATCCGTCGCTGGTGTCGGTGCCGCTGGACTGAATGTGTTCTGTGATGTAAATTGAATCCTGGGTCGCAGCGGTGAAAGCCCGGAAATGAACCTCCTTGCCCCCCACCAAACTCCCGGAAGCGTCCCGAACGAAACAGGCGATTTTCAGCGTCAAGTCAGGCAGCGTAATCTCACTCTCAGGCACTATCTCAAGGGTGTACTGTGTCTGTGAGGGAGGCGTTTCTATTCCGGTTATGGGACCGCCCCGGCGGTCGCAGGAATATGCCAGCGCGAGCATCGAAGCGAGCGCGGCGATGAAGATGTAGCGGTTCATAGACATAATGATTATCTCCTCAGCGCCTATTAATACTTGTATCTACGTAGAATATATCTTTGTAGATAAGACTAAGCCACCTTTTCCGCCTTACCAGCGGCCATACCCTGACGAAAAGCCTTTAAATTGGCGGGACCCGTCTTCTTGGGAGCCAGCTTCTCTATCGCCCATTCCCAACTCGCCAGAGGAATCCCCGAATTAAGAGCCAGCGCCCCTAAAAAGACCGAATTCGCCAGACGGGGATTGCCCAGTTTCAGGGCGATGGTCTCCGCGTCCACAATCACCAGGTTTTTTACCAGCGAATCCGCCTGCTCCAGAGGATTGTCAGGATAATGGAACTTCTTACCCTCGATAGGCGGAACCACAGTATAGGGCGAAGCGTAAAGCACGCCCTCCGGTTTGAGCTCATGGCAGAAACGCAGCGCTTCCGCCGCCTCGAAAGCTAAAATGATGTCGGCTTCGCCCGCCTCAACCAGCGGTGAAAATACCTTAGCGCCATAACGCACATGCGAGGATACCACCCCCCCCCGCTGGCTCATTCCGTGAATTTCACTCTTCTTCACGTCGAATCCCGCGTGGTGAGCCGCAGCGCAAATCATCTCCGAAGCCAGAACCACCCCCTGTCCCCCCACACCGACCAACAGCAAGTTCTTTATTTCCATAGGTTACATTCGATAATTAGATTCTAATTGTAGATTAAAATGAACGAAAATAGTTATAATATTTCTGCGGTTTAGTAGGGGCGTTCAATTGAACGCCCTTGCAAAGAACTCTTTGTGCTGCAGACTCCCCGCAGTCTGCAGCATTATTCCCCGCTTTCCGGTCGCAGAGTGCGGGGACTCTGCGACACTAATGATGACTGTCAACTTCACGATGTAATAGAAAAAACCTCCCAGAGCGCTATACCGTCCCCTCACTCAACCGGTTCCTTAACCAGCTTGTGGATGCAGTCCACCGGGCAGACCTGTACGCAAATCTCGCACCCGGTGCAGGTGGTTTCGTCGATTTGAGCCTTAGCCAGTCCCTTCTCGGTGAATTCCCCCGACCGGCTGACAGCGGGACACCCTATTCTGAAGCAAGCCCCGCATCCGTTGCAAACCTCCTCGTCCACATAATAAGCCTCACCCCGTATCTTACGCGGGAAAAGCATACAGGGACGCGTGGTTATCACCACCGAAGGTCCTTTTTCTTTCATGGATGCCTTTATCGCGGATTTGGTTTTCTCCAAGTTGTAGGGGTCGACCAGCCTCACGTTCCTGACTCCTAAGGCTTTGCACAACTCGCCGATATCCACCGCTGGGGAGGGTTCACCTTTGAGGTTGTACCCGGTAGCGGGATGTTGCTGCCCCCCGGTCATCGCCGTAGCCCGGTTATCCAGGATAATCACCGTAACCGTCGCCTGATTGTAAACCGCGTCCAACAGAGGAGTAATGCCGGAATGCAGGAAAGTGGAATCGCCGATAATCGCCACCGCTTTCTCCGTCCCCCCCACCAGAGCCGCTCCAATTGCGTTCCCGATGGAAGCCCCCATACATATGGTGCTGTGAAGCGCTTCCAGCGGCTCGAATCCGGCCAAAGTGTAGCAGCCAATATCCCCAAACACGTCCGCTTTAAGCTTCTTCAGCGAGTGGAACACTCCCCGATGCGCGCAGCCCGGGCATAACACCGGCGGACGGGGAATCACCTTTTCGCCCTTTACAAGCTTGTGACCGTTGTCGATAATCCCGGCTTCAACCATCCCCGCCCGAAGACGCTCAGGATTCAATTCCCCTTCCAGCGATAAGAATTTCTTCCCCTCGCAGGGGATGCCGTGTATCTTGAGCTGTTCCTCGTAAAACGGTTCCAACTCCTCCACCACGATCAGGCGTTTAACCTTCTTCGCGAATTTCCTGATACGCTCAATGGGCAGGGGATAGGTCATACCGAGTTTGAAAACAGAAACCTCCGGCAGAATTTCCCTAACATACTGGTAGGAAATCCCCCCGGTAACCACGCCCACGGAAGTGTCGCCCATCTCCTCCCGATTGAAATCGAAATTCTCCGCCAGCTCAAGCAGTCTCTCCATCCGCTGTTCCACTAAAGTGTGCCGCACCCGGGCGAAATTGGGCATCATAGTGTACTTGGCGATATTGCGCTCGTACCCGGTCATCACCGCATCACGAGCCTCCCCGATTTCCACTATCCCTTTGGAGTGCGAAATCCGAGTGGTAAGCCGCAGCATCACCGGCGTATCAAATTCCTCCGACATCTCAAAAGCCCGCATCACATAAAACCGCGCTTCATTCGCGTCAGAAGGCTCCAAAATGGGTATTTTGGCGAAAGGACCCCAGCGACGGCTGTCCTGCTCGTTCTGTGACGAGTGCATCTCCGGGTCGTCAGCAGCCGCTAACACAAAGCCGCCCTTTACCCCGGTGTAAGCGAAGGTCATCAGCGGATCCGCCGCCACATTAACCCCCACGTGCTTCATCCCCACCAGCGCCCGGGCCCCGCCCATCGAAGCGCCGATGCCCACCTCGAAAGCAACCTTCTCGTTGGGGGACCACTGGGCGTGCACCCCGGGATAACGCACATAGTTTTCCATTATTTCGGTCGAGGGTGTCCCGGGATAAGCGAAACCGAATCGGCATCCCGCCTCATAAGCCCCCCGGGCGACCGCCTCGTTGCCCGATAAAAGTAACTTTTCCAATTGTATATTAATCCTTATTTATTGAACTGTATGGCGGATTTTTAATCCGCCAATTATCAATCTGTAGGGTGGGTTCTTAACCCACCAATTTACAAGTCATTCCGGCCGCGAAGCGAGACGGAATCCTTCTTCGCATGGGCGGTTCGCGAACCGCCCTCATTGGAAGCTACCCCCACCTGTCATTCCTGCGCAAGCAGTAATCCAGAGGGTGGTTTCTGGGGGGGACTTGTTACTTGATACTTGTTACTTGGCATTTCCCCCCGCCTTCCGCCTGAAACCCCGGCTGCTCGCCTTAATCTCCCCCGCCTCGTTAAAACTGTAGTATCCCTCCTTGGTGATAATAATATGGTCCCAAAGGTCCAGGTTCATCATCTCCGCCGCATTCTCCACCAAAGCTGTCATCTCCCGGTCCTCCGGAGAGGGCTCGGCGATGTCCGAAAGATGATTATGCGCAATGATAATTCCCGTGGCGCTGTGCTCCAATGCCGGCCCGATTATCTCCCGTGGTGAAACTAAAGCCTTGGAAAGCGTCCCGATAGCCACCACCTCGTCCCAAATCAACCGGCCCCGCAAATCGAGATAGAGACAGCGCAGGTGCTCGCGCTTGAGGAGTCTCATATCCTCAAGATATTCCGCCGCCTCTGAAGGGGAATGAAGCTCCAAAGCCTCCACCGCCGCCGGAGAATAGAACCGCTTCCCCAATTCCAGCAGCGCCAGCAGATGAGCCGCCTGGAGCTCATCGATACCGGCTTCCTCCGCGAAATTCCGCGAATGCTTCTCCCGCAAAAGCGCTTTACCTCCGTACTGCTGCAGTATCCTCCGGGAAGTTTCAGTATCGCAGCCCAGCGCCGCGGAGAGGAGTTCCTCCTCACCCAATGCTGCCGCTCCATCGTCGAGTATCTTCCTTTGCAGAGAGTCGATATTGAGCTTGACGGAGGATTTGACCGGAACAGCCGACTGCCGCGACCCCCGCTTCTGAGCGTGTATCAGCAGAAAAGGCGAAGGCGCCAGCCCCTCAGCCCGGATGTCAGTCAATAGTCTCTCCGCCTCTGCCGATGAAATACTTCCAAGCCGGGTCTCAATCCAGTCCCTGAAAGCCTTGAGTTCCTTCTCCCCCAAAGTCTCGCCGAAACGATGAAACTCAACCGCGCGGGCTTGGGTCAATCCCAGCGTTTTTAACAATGCAAGCAGACGATTCTTGGGTAAAGGGCTGCCGCCGGTTATCAGTTCCAAAAAACGATAATGATTCCGCTCTGCAGGCGGCAGTTCACCCCCTATCGCCTCAACCGCAAAAAATCCGCCCGCATCCTCCAGCGCCGTCAGTAATTTTTCAGCAACCTTCCGCTGCCCCGAAAGCCGCGACAATCCCCAGGCGAGGAAAAGACCCTTACACCCTCCGCCAACGCGTTCCCCTAAATATCCCGAAATAGCCTCGGTCTGATAAACCGGGGGAGCAACCAGCGCCTGCCCCGAAGAAAACCTCGCCCGGTCAGTCCAAAACTCCCCGACTTCGCCGAAAACCAGCAAACCCTCGTCGGGGATTTTATGCAGTATCCCGCTGAGTTTGTTCATTTAGTAAGCAAGTGCTGTCACTAAAACATTCGTCATTCTGGCCGCGAAGCGAGCCAGAATCCTTCTTCTTCGGAGAGATTCCGGCTGCCAGGCTGTCCGAGAACACCTGTTTTCATATTATGTCATTCTGAACGAAGTGAAGAATCTCTTGTTTATAAATGAGTTACTAAAATGCAGATGCTTCGCTTCACTCAGAATGTCATATTGTCGGACAGACTGTACGCCGGAATGACTATGTGGATAGTCATTTAATGAAGCCAAAATGACATCTGATACATTACGATATCTTACTTCCGTTAGGAATCTCCCCATCGACAGTGAGCAGACGCAGCTTCTTCCCCTTCACCGCCGCCAGCAGCATCCCCTGAGACTCCACCCCCCGAAGCACCGCCTTCTTCAAGTTGCACACCACGATGATTTTACGCCCCGGAAGCTCCTCCGGCGGATAATACGGAGCGATGCCGGCCACTAATTGACGGTGTTCCGAGCCGATATCGACCTCCATCTTCAGCAGTTTATCCGCCCCTTCGACCTTCTCCGCCCGCAGTATCTCGCCCACGCGCAATTCAACCTTCTTAAAATCATCGATGTCGATAATACCGGCTTCTTTCATCGCTCTCTCCTCTTTTGATTCTGAAGGTTTCGGCAGTTTAATCTCTATCCTGGGGAATAAGGGAGAGCCGGACATAATCTTCCCGCCCGGACGCAGTTCTCCCCAACTCAATCCGCTATCCGCGGCGGAAAGCCGCCTTAAAGCCTCGCCGCTTCTTTCAGGTATCACCGGCTGAAGCAGCAGCGCCGCCAGACGCAGCCCCTCCAGCGTATGATACAGCGCAGTCCCCGCAGCCGCTTTGTCACGCTTAGCCAGCTTCCAGGGTGCGGTCTCCTCCAGATACTGATTGGCGCGCCGAACCAGGCGCATCGCTCCCGTAACCGCCTCGTCAACCCGAAAATCGCTTATCGCTTCCTTTACGGTTTGCACCGCGCTTTCACCAAGAGCCCGCCAATCCGCATCCTCAGAGACCGGACTAGGAATTACACTCCCGAAAAAGCTCTGAACCAGCTTGGTGACGCGGGAAAGCAGATTACCCAAATCGTTGGCTAAATCGCTGTTGATGCGCGAAAGCAGAGCCTCTTCTGTGAAGCTAGCGTCACTCCCCGGAACCATCTCCCGCATCAGAAAATAACGGAACTGTTCCGCGCCGTAAGTCTCCATCATATCCAGAGGACGCACAACATTCCCCAACGACTTGGACATCTTAGTCTCCTCAACCAGCCACCAGCCGTGCGCGAAAATTGTCCCCGGCTGTTCTAACCCGGCAGCTTTAAGCATTATGGGCCAATAGATGGAATGAGTGGTCAAGATGTCCTTGCCGATAAGGTGAACTGTCGCCGGCCATAATCCCCGCGCCTTAGCCGCTGTGTAATAATTCAAAAGGGCGTCGAACCAGACATAGGTGACATAATCCGCGTCGAAAGGCAGCGGTATCCCCCAACTGAGCCGGGACTTGGGACGCGAAATGCACAAGTCCTTCAACGGCTGGCGCAGAAATCCCAGCACCTCGTTCCGACGGTGCTCAGGCTGTATGAAACGGGGATGCTCATGAATATAATCTATCAGCCAGTCCTGATATTGGCTCATCCGAAAAAAATAGTTCTTCTCGCGCATACGGTTCACCGGACGCTCGCACAAAGGGCAGTTGCCCTCCACAATATCCTTCTCTGTCCAATACCTTTCATCGTGGACACAGTACCAGCCCTCGAACTCGTCGCTGTAGATTTCACCCTTATCCCAAATCCGCTGCAGTATCTCCTCAACCACCTCGCGATGACGGGGTTCGGTAGTGCGAATGAAATCGTCATACTCGATCTCAAGCTTCTTCCACAGGTTCTTGAAACGAATCATCATCTCATCGCAATGAGCTTGTGCGGACATACCAAGCGTTTCAGCCGCGCTCTGAACCTTCTGACCATGTTCATCGGTGCCCGTGAGAAAAAATGAACGCTCCCCGAACATACCGTGGTAACGGGCAAGCACGTCGGCAAGGATAGTCGTATAGGCATGCCCAATGTGAGGGTCGGCGTTCACATAATATATTGGTGTAGTAACGTAAAATTTCGAATGCATCGAATCCTCAATCGAATAGTGGATTACGGAACTTCATAGTTCTATTGTCCCGTGGTGCCCTAAATGTCTGTAGGAAAGGGAGCGTTAGATTCCATACGCCGCTCATCTTCGTAATCGGAATCCCCTGCGTCGGAAGGCTCCTTTCCCCCCTGTTCCAAATCCCCGGCTTTCTTCTCGCAGGCGTTCACCGTCTCACTGTCGGAAACGGTCTCACCCTTGTCATCGATATAATCCAGAGAGACCGGTGGTCCCTCCTTTAAACACTTAAATCCTTCCATCCTTTCCAGCGATACCTTTTCCCATTCGCCCGTCCGATAGCGAAGAAAAATCTGGTCCTTGAATATATCGATCTTCTCCACTATGGCGGAACCCCGCTCAGTCTCATAAATCGACTCCCGAGTGGGATATCGCTGCAACTCTTTCAAGTAAAAATCCAGCTCGTAACGCAGACAGCATTTCAGACGCCCGCAGCAGCCCGATAACTTCTGAGGATTCAGAGAAAGGTTCTGAACCTTAGCCATCTGAGTCGTAACCGGCTGAAAACAGTGCAAAAACGTAGTGCAGCATAACTGCTGACCGCAGATACCAAGACCGCCAAGACGTTTGGTCTCGTCCCGAGCCCCAATCTGACGTAAATCTATACGAACCCGAAAGTGTCCCGCCAAATCCTTAACCAACTCCCGAAAATCGACCCGCCCGTCAGCGGTGAAGTAGAAGGTAAGCTTCTTCATATCGAATTGATACTCAACATCGACCAGCTTCATCGGCAAACCGTGATTCCCGACCTTCTCCTTGCACACCTTAAGAGCTTCGCATTCACGATCGTGAAGTTGCTCCAGCCATTGTATATCGTTTGGAGTCGCCTTCCGAAGAATGTTGTACTCCACTTCCTCGGAATTCTCCTCAGTGTCCCGAGGTTCAAGATTGGCAATATAACCGATGTGTTCACCCTTCTCAACCTCGACCACCACCATATCGCCAAGTTGGAAAGGGAATTCCATCGGATTCCGGAAAATCCCCAGCTTGTCGCCCTTAAACTGTACTTCTATTATATCAGCCATTTATTTTTATATAACCAATTGAATTATCATTACATCTTGCTATTAATCACGTTTGTTTATAGCGGACATCGTCAGTGTTGTCATTCTGAGACCGCCGCAGGCGGAGCGAAGAATCTCTCATTCATTAAATGTGGTGTCGAGTCTCCGCAGTTTGTCCGATAATACCCCGAATTTGTCATTCCCGCGAAAGCGGGAATCCAGAATTCATTAAATAACAATAGGATACAATATTAGGCAAACCTAATATTCTTCGCTTTTCCCTATTTTCAGATAGACTTTCCGCACTCGAAAAAATCGATGTGCCCGCCGGGTCCCCGCACCCGGCAGAAACTTCGCGTAATCCCTTAATCCGCTGCGAAACTACATCCTCGTTCCCAGACTTCCCCACAATAATCAAAACAAAAATTAACTCACTGAAATCAATACCTTCATCTATTCCATTTCAGCCGACGGCTCAGCCGGTTAGCCAAATTTATGAATATCATATCAATATAGACATTTTTATCGATTAAATCAATTGCCTCCGATAGCAGACCCCGCATTTCAGCAATATCCGAATACTCGATGTTCTTTCTGAACTTTTCCAGACGCTCCTGCATATCCCGATTGTATTGAGGCTCCAAACCGCTGTCCATCATCTGGATGTCGCGAAACCAAAAGTCGATGCTTAACAATATCTTCTTCGCCTCGTTACGATCCCTTTTACCTATGTCTTGTACTATCCGGTGAATTGAAACCGGATTCTTCTTAACAACCTCTAAAATAAATTCTTTCACCGCAAAATCGCGTAAAGGGTCCCCCTCCCGCAATATTGTTAAAGCCTTGACAAATGAACCCTCGGAACGGTCGGCGGCGCTCTCCGCTTCAGAAGCCTTGGCGCCGTAACCGGTCGCCAATCCGGTAATGATCTCCTCCCGCGGCAGCGGAGGGAAATAATAAGGCTGACACCGAGATTTGACCGTTGCCAACAGCGATTCCGGACGGGAGCTTACCAGACAAAGGTAGAATCCCGGAGCAGGCTCCTCCAACAGCTTTAGAAGCGAATTCTGTGCTTGAACATTCATTAAATCTGCCGGTGAAATCAAAGCGAACCGGTTGCCCCCCTGAAAAGATGTCAGTGAACTCTTCTGTATCAGTTGACGCACCTGGTCGATTAGTATCGCCGAAGCACCCTTGAAATTGACCGGATAATAAATATCGTCAGACTTTTCCCGCAATTGTTTCCTGTACTCCTCCACCTGAGTTTCATCCATACCGTGTTCCCAGTTGCTTTCCGTGTAGGAACCCTTGGGCTTTTGGATGGGGAAAAGGTAATGAAAATCCGGGTGTTCGAAACGCTCGAAACGGCGGCAGGAAGCGCATTCACCGCAAGGCGACCACTGCTCCCGGCACAGCAAAAACCTTCCCAATTCAATACCCGCAGCCTCCTTACCACCGCCGGAAGGACCGTAAAACAGCAGCGCATGAGGGAGTCTGTCACGCTCTATCAGACGCTGAAAAAGTCCCTTCAAATGACCCTGCCCCACCACCCGTTCCATAAACTTGGATTCCTTTGCACGCATAACTATCCTGGTATTGTAATTATCTTTGAAAGGGCTGTTACCCAAATCCCATTTCACTGGTGTCGGGTCCCCGCAGCCTGTTCGACAATATGTCATGCTGAGCGAAGCGAAGCATCTGCATTTTTAGTAAGTCATTTATAAATAAGAGATTCTTCACTGCGTTCAGAAAGATATTGTTCGAAATCAAGCATACTCGGACAGATTGCCCGCACTCTGCTGCATTGATATTTTGTAAAACGGAAACCTGACACAGAATTTCTAGATCGAAACTTTGTCCGGCAATCAACTATCCCCGCTTTTTCAACCACTTCTCAGGGTCGTGCTTCAATTTACGCTCCCACAACTCAAAATGCAGTCTCGAACCCTCAAGCGAACCGGAATCCCCCACAGTGGCGATTTTCGTTCCACCCTTGACAATGCTTCCGGCGTTCACCAATATCTCATCCAGATGAGTGTAAACCGTGTAATATCCCCCGGGGTGGCTGATTATAAGCGTGGAACCGTAACCCCGCATCCAGGTCACCACCGTCACTTTCCCCGCCGCCACTGAATATACCGGAGAGCCGGGCGGGGCTTTGATGTCGATGCCGGTGTTTTCAGTCCAGGTTTTCAATTTGGGATTGAGTTGATTGCCGAATTTGGCGACCACTTTTCCGCTCGCAGGCCATCCCATCCTGCCTCGCAGTTTGGAAAATTCCAGGTCGGGGAACAATACAGCCACCTCCCGCGCCGTGTCCTTCCGCTTCTCCAAGCTGACTATCATCCGTTCGATTTCCAGGGCGGCTTCCTTCTTAGCCTCTAGTTCCTTCAGAAGCTCGCTCCGGTCCTGCTTGATTTTAACCAGCAAATCCGATTTCGATTGACGCTCCCGTGTTAATGTGGATTCCTCCTTTTTTTCCTCCGTGATTACCCGGTTCTTTTGCGCTAAACGGCGCGTAATTTTTTTCTTTACCGCGGTTAGTTTCTTTTCGCTGGATACCTTCTCCGATTTATACTGACTTAACAGCTCGGTTTTTTCCTTTAGAATTTCCAGATTGCGGTGGTCGCGCATAGCGATGATGTTGAAATATTTCTTACGCGTGAGCGCCTGGTTGAAATTCTCCGCCGCTAAGATTAACCGCAGTTCATCCCAGCGCCAGCGCTTATAGGCGTAAACCGCTCGCTTCGCAACCAGCGCCCGCAGACTGGTGATATCCCGTTCTAAAGCTGCGATATCCCCTTCAGCCCGGCCGATATCGGTTCGAACCCGGCGAAGCTGCCGCCAGGCGTTGTCGAGTTCCCGCTCAATCGTCTTCCGGCTGCGCACCAACTCGCGCAATAGCTGTTTGCGCAGCGACAGTTTCCGGTCGAGATTAGCCAGAAGGTCGCTGAGCGCCTGTTCCCGGAGGCTGGCTTCTACCACAAGTTTCTCTACTGCGTCGATTTCCCGCCGCAGTTTCTCCAGCCGCCGTTGATGGCTCCATAGTTGGTCGCTCTGGTTATTCCCCCCCAGCCCAATCGCGGGAAACAGCCAAAATATGATGAAGACGACTTTCTTCATCGATGATTGACGCGCTGACAGCTTAACAGGTCTGCCCTTAATTAGAGTGTCGATAAACAGCATTGCAATTCTGAGCGAAGCGAAGAATCTCTTTGTTAATTATATACTTATTGAAAAATGGAGATCCTTCACTTCGTTCAGGATGACATGACTAAGTGATTGTTAATATAAATATTAGATTACAGCATAAGTTATTTGTCAACACTCTTAAAAAATCGATTTCAACCTAAAATAATAAAGTATCTATTTATACGAAAAAAATCAATCCTTAGAGCGTCAGTTTGACATTTCGGCTAATTTTATTTATCTTGAAAATAAGTTTACAAGTTGGCAAGTTCTCAAGTTGAAGACTATTTGCGCTGTAGAGTCCTATCAGTTAGAGGTGTTCAATTAAACGTCCGCACCAAGAATTAATATCGTTCATCATAGATATAGGAATCGAGTTATTTGATAAGAGCCGTTTTATTCGACCTGGACAACACTCTGGTCGATTTCATGAGGATGAAGGAGGAGGCGGTGGAGGCGGCGGTGAAGGCGATGATAGACGCCGGACTCAAGCTGGAACCGAAGGAGGCGAAGGATCAGATTTTCGAAATCTACCGTGAAGTGGGCATCGAGTTTCAAGAAGTTTTTGACCGCTTCCTGGTGGAAGCGTTGGGGGAGATAAACTACAAAGTCCTGGCTTCGGGGATTGTAGCCTACAGGAAAGCCCGCGAAGCCGCTCTGGTGCTTTATCCTCACGTAAACCTAACCCTGGTGGAACTGCTGAAGAGGGGTTATCTCCTGGGAGTGCTTTCAGACGCGCCTCGCAAGCAAGCCTGGCTGAGGTTGTGTTACCTTAACCTGCAGCACCTGTTCAACGCGGTAATCACCTTCGAAGATACGGGAAGGAAAAAACCGCATCCCCAACCCTTTCAACTTGCGATGGAGCGGCTGGGCGTGAAGCCGGAGGAGACGATGATGGTGGGGGATTGGCCGGAGCGTGATATGAAGGGCGCTGCGAACCTGGGTATAACCACGGTCTATGCCAGCTATGGCGATAATTACACCCGGCTGGAAGGCGATTCCAATGCAGTGGTTCCCGGCGCGGATTATATTGTGGACGACATCAGTGAGATACTGGAGATTTTGGGGAGGATAAACCCTCATCCGAGGGTCTCTTTCGCGACCACGCGCAACTTTAAATGAAAATTCACGGCTCGCGTATTAAAGCTGCCGCTATTTGCAAGGTAAATGATGATTGAAGGGATTGGAATCGACTTAATCGAAGTGGAGCGAATCGCGAAACTGAAGGACAACCAGCGATTCCTCGACCGGTGCTTCACTCCGGGCGAAATCGAATACTGCCGGAAAAAGCGCTTCCCCGAACAGTCTTTAGCGGCTCGTTTCGCCGCCAAGGAAGCTGCGGGAAAAGCCCTGGGCTGCGGAGTCGGCAACCGCTATTTACGCTGGAAGGATGTGGAGGTGGCTCGTTCTACCGGTAAACCCACTATAAAGCTTCACGGTTTAATGAGCCAGGCGCTCAAGGGCGCGTCGTTTCAGGTTAGCCTCACTCACACCAAAGGTATGGCTGCGGCGGTGGTAATGGTAAAGTGTGAATCCGTGGACCGTTCATTGTTTGAGAAGAGACCGTCATAGTTGGTTTCATATTGCTGCCCTCCACCATTAATGGTCAAACAAGCTCTCTAAGTTTTCTGTTATATTTTCCATTAGAATCTAGACCTGTCAACTTGCGGTTTGCGGATTTACGGATAATATTCCTCTGTAATAGCGGCTAAGAACGGTGGTTCAATAGCTTGATGGTTGTCCCTGTTTTTACGGCGATATAGAGATTTGTTTTAAAGCAGCATTCCAGAGATATTATCGTTGCAAGGTTAAAGATTATTACCAATCCGCTTTATCTTTAAGTTCAATTAAAGCAAGAGTTTAGATTAAAGGTTACTCCCGCTTTTGCCGATACTAATAACGAGGGAGCGGTGTCGCTTTTAGACGTTGTTTTCGCGTAATTATATCATCGGTAAAGGACTTAAAATTCCGGACTATGACAGTAGGGGGAATTGAGTTTTCTTGATTGTATTTCTCTTGTTTACGCTATAAGAAAGATTCTGGCTCGCTTCGCGGCCAGAAAGACGTTTACACTTCACACTGATAGATTGTTATATCTTGTTAATCATGTAAATCATGTCAAATTTGTGAATTACAAATATATCATTAACGGGAAATATTGGCGGCAGATGCGGAAATATTGTTGATATCCCCTTCGAAGGAGACCCGGGAGTCGATTCGGGAGTTTCTATCCAGCAACGGTTACCGAATCCACCCTCTGGCGACGGTGATGGAGGCTTTGGGCGTGGCGCCCAAGCGGAAATTCGACCTCCTGATTGTGGAGGGGGAGCGCCGAGAAGTGAAGCAGTTGCTGAATAAGGCCAGAACCGGCAATCCCGAAGCAAGGTTGATTATCATCGCCGATAAGGAAGCCCTGGAATCGGCTTTGACATCTGTGGATGAAGAGGCTCAAGGCTGTATCTTCAAACCGGTGCGTGAGGCTGAGGTCCGTTTCGAGGTGAATCGGGTTTACTCCATCACTGCCGGAGAGCAGCCGCCCACGGTAGAGGAGGGCAAGCGTTTCATCCATGTGGAAAGCCGTAACCGGCGCATGTCTGAACTTTACGACGCCGCGGTGAATAAGATTGCAGGCTCTCAATCCACGGTGTTGATACAGGGAGAGAGCGGCACCGGTAAGGAACTTATGGCTTATTGGATTTACGCCAACAGTCCCCGGCGTAACAAACCCTTTGTGAAGGTGTCCTGCGCGGTTTTACCTGAAGGGGTGCTGGAATCGGAGTTGTTCGGTCATGAGAAGGGCTCCTTCACCGGCGCTTACAGCAAGCGGAAGGGTCGGTTCGAACTTGCCGACGGCGGGACCATCTTCCTTGACGAAATCGGCGAGATTTCGCCCCGCATTCAGGGCAAATTCCTGCGAGTTTTGCAAGAGAAGGAGTTCCAGCGTATTGGCTCTAACCAGACCATCAAGGTAGATTTGAGGGTTATCGCCGCCACTTCCAGGAACCTGGAGAAGGAGGTGGAGGCGGGGCGTTTTCGGGAAGACCTTTACTACCGCCTCCTTGTGATTTCTCTGCAGATACCGCCTTTGCGGGAGCGGAAGGAGGACATTCCCGCTTTAGCTGATGTATTCCTGCGCAAATACGGCGGCGCTGCGGGCAGAACCCTTGGGGGTTTCGAAGCCAAAGCGATGCGCCTGCTGGAAGCCTACGATTGGCCCGGCAATGTCCGGGAGTTGGAGAATGTGGTGGAGCGTTCGGTGGTGATGGCTTCCTCCGATATTATCACGCTCGACGACCTTCCTCAGAACATCATCCAGCAGCTATCCGAGGATACGCCGGGGGATACCACGCTCCGGGCGGCGCGGGAAAGCTTTGAGCAGGAATTCATCCAAGACACCCTGGCACGTTTCAATGGCAACGTGAGCAAGACTTCGAAGTATCTGGGTTTGGCGCGAAAGAACCTCCAGGAAAAGCTGAAGAAATACGCAATCGACGCGAATGATTACAGATAGAATGAGAATGTAAAATAAATATTCTAAGATACGGCGCCGGGTTTGATTCCCGGTTTTTTTGTCTTAAAACGTTTTCGAATATATTTAAAATTTTCGTAACATTATAGCACTGTGAAGCCGCAGGCAAGATAGTCATTCCGGCGCAGCCGGAATCCCTCTGGAGAAGAAAGATCAGCCGTGCGGCTGATGACGTTTGCACTTCAAATCGGTAAAGTGTAACAAATTTTCTACCTGCGTTTCCCACCGCCTTGATTCTTATCGTTTTTTTGCTTAAAATTGATTTTTTAGACCTAAATCAAGACAACATCTATGCCCTCTACTCCCGAACAGGAATGTGAAGCTAAAACCGAGGTGAAGGGGAGCCGTTTCATCGGCAGGATTCTGCCTGTTTCCTCCCGCGGAGAAGCTAAAGCCAGGCTCAGGGAAATCAGAGCCAAGTATCACGACGCTACCCATAATTGCTGGGCTTACAGGATAATCGAGGGCGGAGTCTTTGAAGAGCGTTTCAGCGACGAGGGGGAGCCTTCAGGTTCCGCGGGTAAGCCCATAGTCGAAAGCCTTCGGGAGCGGGACATTGTGAACGCGTTGCTGGTAGTCACCCGCTACTTTGGCGGGACCAAACTGGGGATAGGGGGACTCAGCCGCGCTTACCGGGAATGCGCACGATCGGTGATTTCGCTCAGTTCGCTGGCTGAAGTTGTTGATTCGCTGGAATTCGAGTTGAGTTTTAGCTACCCTTTTGAGCCTGCGCTGAAAAATCTGCTGCGTAAATTGGAAGGAACGATTGAATCTTCAAGCTATCAAGCGAACGTTGTCTGGCGGGTTAGCGTTCCCAAAGCGAGGGCTGATGAATTCACCGAAACTGCCGGAAACATCTGCCGGGGCGAATTGGAAATGAAAGTATATGATAATGACTAATTGCGGAGAATAGACTTGGATACGAAGATAATCATTTTGCTTATCGCGCTGGCGTTCTCCGCTTTTTTCAGTTCTTGCGAGACCGTTTTCATCGTCTTCGACAAGGTCAAGCTTTTCCTTTGGCGGCGGAAGAAAAGCGTATTCACCAGGACGCTGGATGTTTTCTTTCCGCATCAGGAGCGGTTTGTCATCACCAGCCTGGTTGGAGTGAACGCGGCGAATGTAGCTTTCTCCTCGGTGGCGGCGGTTTTTCTGGTCGGCGCGGGACTGCCGGCGTGGCTGGTGGTGATAATTTCCACCGTCATCATTCTGACATTCGCCGAAATCATTCCCAAAGCGGTTTCCTTGAGGACGGCGGACGTCTTCGCCAGACCCTATTCACTGGTTTTATGGCTTTTCTATATCGCCGCTTATCCTATTGTGGCTGTGCTATCCCGTATGTTCAGCTCTTTTATGAGAAAATCCGACATCAGCCATAAAAGGCTGCTATCTCGCGACGCTTTGAAACGGATGCTGGCGGCAGATAAGACAGAACTGCACCCGGAGAGGGTGGAACTGGCTTCGACCGCTTTATCGCTGGCGAGCCAGAAGATGCGGGAGGTAATGACGCCCCGCACTGACTTGAAAGCCGCGCCGCTGGAATCCTCGCTGGAGGATATTAGGCGCATAATGAACGAAACCGGTCACTCCAAGATAGTGATTTACCGGGACAACATCGACAATCCTCTGGGATACATCCACGTCCTGGATTTGCTGAGGGAGGATAAAGTCACGGTGATGGAGATGGTGCGTCCCGCCGAATTCGTTTCCGAATTCACCTCCGTGATCAGAGGGATCAAGCTGTTACGGAGGAAGAAGGTGGGGATGCTGCTGGTGCTGGACGAATACGGGGGATTGGACGGCATCGCCACCATCGAGGATTTGGCGGAGGAATTGGTGGGGGAAATCGAGGACGAGTACGACCAGCCCCGTTTCCGCTACCGTAAACTGGAGGAGGGGAAGTTTTTAATCGCGGGGCGGGCTGAAATCGACGACCTGAACCGTGACTTAGGTTTGGAAATCGAGAAGCCTGAGGGAGTGGAGACTTTTGGGGGATGGCTCATCACCCGGCTGGGGCGCATCCCTCAGGAGCGGGAGAAGGTTGAAGTCGGGGATTTCAGAATTCAGGTGTTGCTGGCGGACGAAATGAGGGTCAAGACGCTGCTGGCGGAGAGAATCTAAGCTCAGAATTTGTGTTTATGGGAGAAGTTGTATATTTTGTGAAGTTAGAGCGAGGGAATTCGGTGGTTCGCCGCTTCAGCGTTGCGGATTGACATACCATCCTTTCGGAACCGGCTAACTGAATATCGTAGAGCCGACCTGAGTATTTTTAAACACTTTCCGACTGCAATTCACTATCGTGCAAATCCAGGATTCAGATTCAAATCCGCGCCGGCTCTGGCC
Organism: uncultured bacterium; assembly: GCA_964421875.1. Classification (GTDB taxonomy): domain Bacteria; phylum Electryoneota; class Tariuqbacteria; order Tariuqbacterales; family Tariuqbacteraceae; genus CAYQZD01. The sequence continues at coordinate 16,215 of CAYQZD010000019.1, read as the reverse complement.
GCCGATTTCACCTTTTAGGGAAGACTTTCTGCCGGTCAGTAAGGTTCACAAAATCCGGTTAGCGTTATACGGGAATTCTGAGGGAATCCCGGTGTTCTTTCTGCATGGCGGGCCCGGATGCGGTTGTAATGATGATGACGCCAGGTGGTTCGATCCCGGTAAGTATTTAATCGTTACTCACGACCAGCGAGGAAGCGGCCGAAGCGTACCGCGGGCTGAGATAGAGGATAATACTCCCTGGTACTTGGTCGAGGATATCGAGAGACTGCGTAAACATTTGAACATCCTCGCCCCTTTTGCGGTATTCGCCGGTTCCTGAGGAGCCACATTGGCGCTGTTATACGCTGAAGCTTATCCGCAAAATGTCTCCCGGATGATTCTAAGGGGTATTTTTACCTGCAGTTGGGAGGAGCAGGATTATTTTTATTCGGCTGAGGGAGCCGCGCGTTTTTCCCCGGAGGCATGGGATAGGTTTATCGTAAAAATTCCCGAGGGCGAAGGCAGAATCCAGGAACGGCTGCACCACATCATCGAAGAATCGGACGATGAAGGTAAGAGGAAATGGTGCGCTACCCTGGCGGAATATGAATACAGCTTTTTCAACCTCTCCGCTGAGGATTATGGCAAGGCGATGTCAGATTTTGATTCTATGTTCGCCGAGATGAGAATCAACACTTATTATCAAGCCCACCGTTTTTTTCTGGAGGACGGTGAAATTCTCAGGAATACGCATTCGATTAAAGATATTCCCATTACTATTGTGCAGGGGACTCGCGATGTGATTTGCCCACCTGTGAACGCCTGGAAGCTAAATCGACGGTTATCTGAATCCAGATTGGTATTGGTCAAGGGCGGGGAGCATATTTCCAGCGACCCTCGAATGCAGCAGGTTTTGCTTGAAGCTGTGGAGGGTTGGGGATGAAGTAGCGTGAGAAGGGAGCGACTTAGTTCCCGGTTCTGTGTAGGAATATTTTTAAATCGCTGATTAGCGCTGATTTTCGCTGATGACACAGATGAGAGAATAGTTGGCAGGTGTACAGGTGGGCAAGTGTACAAGTCCACCCTTGAAGCCGCCCTTTAAGTATGCAGGTCGGTAAGTCTTTTGCTTAGAGACTAGGCTCTTTTTTGAATCACGAAGTTCACAAAATTGAACCAAAAACACGAAAACAGAGTCGGTTAAAATTAATATAATCATTCTATCAACTTCGCAGGGTTTACTCATCCTATGATTTGGATAGAAGGATTTCAGGACATTTAATCGCAATTGTTTTTGTGTCTTTCGATTTTTATGTGTTTTTCGTGATTAAGAATGATTTTAGAAACGCGTCATTGCGAGAAGTCAACCGATTTAAAGCGGATGTTTTCAAAAATTTGGTTGTTAAGAATATAGATTCACAGCGGATTAAACGGATTAAGCGGATTTCTGAGAGGTATATATATAATTTATAAGAATATAGGTTTTGTGAAAGTCTGCCCAATTTCAAATCAATAAAGTGTTACAAAAAGAGAGGTAGTAGAGATGAAATGGATGATTGTAATACTAACGCTTGCAGCGGCGGCGAACGCCTGCGCAGGCGAGAAGAATTCTCTGAAATACAACCTTGAAGCCTACCGGCTGAAACAGGAGTTTTCAGGAATCAGCTTGAATCTTGAACAGAATGAAGCGAAACAGGGCGCACTTATGTCGGGTAGAAAAAAGCCGCCGCTCAAGGCTATGTTCTTTTCCGTCATAATTCCCGGCGCAGGCGAGCTATATACCAGGAGCTATTTGCAGGCGGCATTTTTTTTCGGATTGGAAGTTCTATTTATTTATAATAGGAATGCGAACGACGATAAGACCGATGATTATTTTGCCTTCGGCGACGAGCACTGGCTTGTGAACAAATATTATGAATGGCTCAGGATGTTATACGGCGGTGAAATCGACCTGAACGGCAACGGGATTTACGGTGAATTCGAGGATTACAGGCTTTACGAAGATTTCAACGGGTTCACACATAATCTTCCGCCGGCGAAGAATGATAGTTATTATGATATGATAGGAAAATATTTGACCCAATTCGGACCCGGCTGGGACGATTGTATCGATCCGATGGCTGACACTCAACAAACTCCCGAGCCTTATGACGCTACTTGGTATTGGGCGGGCGGTTCGACCGCCAATGCGGCAAAGTATAGAAAACTCTGGTTAGACGCGCAGGATGCGGAGGATATGGTCAGAGTCTTTACAGGGGTTATAGTCTTGAATCATATCGCTTCAGCCATAGACGCCGGAATCACCGCCTGGATAAAGAATAAGCGAATCGAAACTTCGATGAATGTGTATCCGGAGGTATATTGCTGTGAGTATGTTCCGATGGGGCAGATTAAGATTAGTTGGTGATATGGTTTTTAGAATCACGAAGTTCGCGAAATTGCACTAAAAACACGAAAAATGAGTCAGTAATAATTAATATATAGCCATTCTTGAAAGGGCGTGTTGCCGAAATACACTAAGCGCGGAATTGTAGGGGCTTGATTTATCAAGCCCAGTTTTAAGTTATTGTGTTACAAGGGATTTGATAAATCAAATCCCTACATTCCTGTCTATTGACCGAGTCAATAATTCAATAAAACGATTTGGGCAACAGACCCTGAAAAGAATAGCGAGTAAGAATTGTCATTCCGAGCGAAAGCCGGAATCCATCTTTTTGTATTTATGTGATTTACTGGACTCCCGCTTTCGCGGGAGTGACATCGCATAGGATATTCTTTTTGGGAATCGCTATAATCATTCTATCAGCTTCGCAGGGTTTACTCATCCTATGATTGGGATAGATAGATTGCAAAACATTTAACCGCAATTGTTTTTGTGTCTTTCGATTGTTTAGTGTTTTTCGTGTTTCAAGAACGATTTGGGGAAACACTTGCAGGAAGTCTAATGATTTGAAGCGGATGAAGCGGATTTTATTGGTCAATACCTTTATGAGGATCAGTCGATGAAGAAATACACTATCGCGCTTGAGGCGGAAGAGGACGGCCGGGTCAGCGCCCGCTGCCTCGAACTGCCCGGCTGCCATTCCTGGGGCGACACCCGCGAAGAAGCATTGCGGAATATCAAAGAGGCGATTGAGGGGTATTTGATGGTGCTTCAGGAGCGAACAAATGAATACGAACACCAATGAATCCAAAGAGCTACTATTAGGGTAATTGCTATATCTCCAAGTGAGTACAATAAGATGTTATAGTCAACAAATTAATACTTAGGAGGTTTTGAAAATGGATAGAACAACAAGAAATATTCTGGAATTTTGTGAGGGGGTAAAGAATACACTTAAAGGTATTAGCAATAATGATGACTATAATAGAGTGATATATTTCTTAGCGGACCAAGTTATTGATTCTTTTAAAGGGATTAACATCTTGATTGAAAACAATCTGTATAATTCAGGATTTTCATTATATCGTAGTGTTATTGAGGCTATTGTAAATTTCTGGTATATACACACTGATGTATTAGCACTCGTAGATAGATTTGTAAAATTTGTGCCATATGTAAAATATGAATATGCAGATCATATGACAAACAAAGTCAAAAGCACTAAGAAATGGAGTACAATTAAATCTGAAAATAGCAAAGGTCATGAGATTTTTAAGGACTATGAAAATCATAACAAAAATGATTGGAGTGGTTTATTTTTTCATGAAAAGGTTGAAGCAGTATTTAAAAGTAAAAAAGTAAAATTATCACAACCATTTAAAAATATTATTGCTGAGTGGAAATTTTACTCATTATATACGCATTCAAATCCTGTTATTATGGATTTCAATTCTCAAGGATGTAAAATATTGGATAAATATTTTCTTGAAATGTCCGAAGTGTTCTTATTTTTGTTTTTTAATGACATAAAATGCTTGTTAGAATTTAAAACATTCATAGATGAAAAAGTAAATGATATCATGAGAATGATCAAGAATAAATATACTGATTCACTAATAGGCTATGAATTCCAGCCATTAACACAAGTTTTAAAGGTCGCAAGTCATAGTAATCCGTAGTCTTAATTATTATCAAATTGTTGTTCATTCACCATCGTCTTTCATCAGCGGTTCAAAACCCAAAAATCCGCCGCAGGCGGATTAAACCAGCAACCAGCAACCAGCAACGAGCAACCAGCAACCAGCAACGAGTAACGAGCAACGAGTAACCAGCAACGAGCAACGAGCAACGAGTAACTTAACGATACACAATGACTAAATATTTCAACAAAATCCTCATCGCCAACCGGGGGGAAATCGCGGTTCGGGTCATCAAGACCTGCCGCGAGCTGGGTATCCCCACTTTGGCGGTCTATTCCGAAGTTGACCGAGCCGCGCTGCACGTCCAAGCGGCGGACGAAGCGGCATTGTTAGGACCACCGCCGCCTCTGCAAAGCTACCTCGACATCGATAAAATCATCGAAACCGCCAGGGAGCGGGGGGCGGACGCGGTTCACCCCGGCTACGGCTTTTTAGCGGAGAATCCCGCTTTCGCCAAGCGCTGCGAGGCGGAAGGCATCACCTTCATCGGGCCTTCCGGGGCGGCTATCGAGCTGTTGGGGAACAAGGTGGCGTCGCGCAAGGTGATGTTAGAGGCGGGCATCCCCTGCACCCCCGGTTTCGAAATTAAGCAGTTATCGCTAAAGGAGGTGGCTAAGCGGGCGGAGGAAGTGGGCTATCCCATCTTGGTCAAAGCCGCCGCCGGGGGAGGCGGGAAAGGGATGCGGATTGTCCGGGCTCCGGAGGAACTGGAAAAGTCCATCGAAGGGGCGATGCGGGAAGCCAAATCCGCCTTCGCCGACGAAACCGTCTATGTGGAAAAATACCTTGAGCGCCCCCGGCATATCGAATTCCAGATATTAGCCGACCGCCACGGTAATATCGTCCACCTTTGCGAGCGGGAATGTTCCATCCAGCGCCGCCATCAGAAGGTGGTGGAGGAGACTCCTTCGACGGAATTGACCCCGGAAATCCGGGAAAAGATGGGGAGCGCTGCGGTGGAGGTGGCGCGCGCTTCGGGATACAGTAACGCCGGGACGGTGGAATTCCTCTACGCCGGGGAGGGGGTCTATTATTTCCTGGAGGTCAACACCCGCCTCCAGGTCGAGCATCCGGTCACCGAGGAGACCATCGGCGTGGATTTGGTGGCGGAGCAAATCCGCATCGCCGCGGGGGAGCCGCTCGGATTGAAGCAATCCGACATCCGGCAGCGGGGGCACGCAATTGAAGTCCGTATTTATGCCGAAGACACCGCCGCCGGTTTTATGCCCTCCAGCGGGGAAATCCTCTTTATGAAGGAGCCGGCGGGACCGGGAATCCGACACGACAACGGGATTTACTCCGGCTGGAAAGTCCCCACGCATTACGACCCGATTCTTTCCAAGCTCATCGCCTGGGGCCCCGACCGGGAGTCGGCGCGGAAGCGGATGATAAGCGCGCTCAAGGATTTCGTCATCCTTGGCGTCAGCACCACGATTGAATTTCTGGCGAAGGCGCTGGAGCGCCCGGATTTTATCGAGGGTAGAACTTTCACCGACTTCATCGATATCAATTTCCCCGGCGGATGGGTTCCCAATGACGGGAAGCCGAGTTTGAATTTAGCGCTCATCGCCGCCGCTTTATCGGAGCGGAGCGGGGGAGGGCCAGTTTCCGCCAACGCCGCGGCTTCCCGCACTTTCGACCCCTGGGATGTTGTAGGTCCCTGGGAAATCGGGAAGTGACTGTTTTTAGTAGGGTGGGTTCTTAACCCACCTTTCCGAAACCTGCTAACCTGCCAACTTGTAAACTTGCTAACTTGTAAACTCGCAAACTTAATTATGGAATACGAATACATCATCGAAGGCGCCCGGCGCGCCTTTCAATGTGAAATCGGGAAGGGGACATTGTCCGCAGACATCGAGGGCGAATCGCTGGAATATCTTTACCGCCTGATTGGGTCGAATTGTTTATCGCTCCAGGGTCCTAACGGGAACCGTACCGTTTATTTCGCCAGGGATAAATCAACCGTGCACGTTTTTATTGAAGGTGATAAATTCATCCTGAAGATTCCCGACGAATCGCAGTTCTTCGAAGGCGGGGGAGCCGGTTTAGGAGGAGGAGTGGGGATTGTGGAGACTCCAATGCCGGGAACCATCATCAAGTTCCTGGTCGAGGAGGGGGAAATAGTGGAGGAGGGGCAGGGTTTGGTCATCGTGGAGGCGATGAAGATGGAAAATGAAATCCGCGCTCCCATCAACGCTAAAGTGAAAAAACTAAATTTTCAATCCGGTGACGCCGTTGATGTAGGACAGCCAATCATCGACCTCGAAGCGCTGGATGTTTCGGAATAAGTTTATGAATTATACAGATTCCCCCATAGACTTTCCTTTGGTATGTCACTCCCGCGAAAGCGGGAGTCCAGTATGTCATTATATATAGAATCCTGGATTCCGGCTTCACGCCGTGCGGCGCACAGGTCGCTCGGAATAACATCCTTCTTTCTTGTCATTCTTTCCCAGAATGACTATAATTTGTCATTCCCGCAAGTGAACGCGTCGGGAATCTGAACCTGAAATTATACTGATGTCAGATTCCAAACAAGCTATAATGACAGCGGAATTGGTAGTAACTTCACAAACCTAAACTATTACTTTGTTTCAAACTGCTTATCCTCAATGAAGAAACCCGCTTATTCCTTGACTTTTTCCGGGGAAAACACTATATTATTTAAATTTTGTGAATTTTAGCTCAATAACGACACATAAATCGAGCCATCACTATTTTGCGAAAAGTCCTGCTCATCGCCGCGGCTCTGTCCCTCCTGTCAATCGACGCCCGGGCTCTGGACAATGTGCTGTTCAAAGCCGGCGCCTTCCGCATCACGCCCAGCGGCGACCTCAACCTCGAACCGGAATACACTGTAAACTTCGGAGCGGGAACCCGGCTAGTGGAGGACCTTTATCTGATGCTGGAATTCGACTATCCCGTCAAACTTCAAGGGGGCGAATACCCTTTAATAGTGGATATAAACGGCGCGGACAGTTCCCTCTATTATCGTGAATTCACGGTTTTCCACGGAATGATAGCCGGGCACTACACATTCCGCGTTTTCGAGGATTTGAAGCTTTTGCCTAAGATTTACGGCGGACTGGGACTGTTCTGGCTCTATAATTCGAAAAAATCGCTACTCTTTCCCGATATAGAATTCCGGGGAATCGGCCCGGAGATGGGTTTCGGCGCTATCTATGAGTTTACTTCCAGCATTTGGCTCGATATGACCTTTTCCGTGAAATTCGCCTATTATAACGAGTATAAGATTGAAAGCTGGGGGACCACTGCTGTGGGCTTGGATGAACAGTATATGTGCTTTAACCTTGCGCTTTATTATCTGCTTGATTTGAAATAGGATAGGCATTTTCGATGCGGGCAGTTCTTTTCCGTCATTTAATCAGCGCATTAGCGTTGACAGCGCTGTGCCGGTCTTTCCCGGCGGAGGCGGCGCAAATCCGGTTTTTCACCGGAGCCGGGATGAACGCCTTCAAGGGGGAATTCGATTTTGAACCGGGATTAGCCGTAACAGCGGGAGTAATCGTTCCCTACAGCTCCGCTCTTGAATTTGAAGGGATGTTCGCCTTTCCTTTGAGATATGGTGTGGATGACCCGGCGGGAATGAAATTCAGCGCCACCGGCTATGAGAAGGTCTATTCCGATATCGGTTACTGCGCTTTGCGAGCCGGGATAGGACTGCTGGCGAAATTCCGGGACGCTCAGAAAGTTATACCCCGCGCCCATCTCAGGTTTGGAAAAACTTGGTTTACCGGAAGTTCCAAGGATGGTTTCTCCGGGATCGATATCGCTTACGGCGCCGCGCTGCGGTATCTAATCGATGATAAATGGTCGTTCGAATTGGAGTATTCATACGCCAGTGTTTATTTAGACCGGGTGGAAATCAATAATTATTCACAGAACACTGAAAGCGGCTATGATGAGACTGTGAATTCCGTGATATTACGCTGTTATTATACTGTCAGGTTCTTTGTTTTCGAATGAAGTTCCACTTATAGACTGTTTTCCAAGAGGATAGATTCCTCCTTCGGTTCTCAGTTCTCAGTTCTCGAAATTAATCACTCATTAACCATAGATTCTATGAGTTCCATTATTTTCTACGTCCTGGCGCTGCTGACGGTCGGCGCCGCTTTGATGGTTATCATTTCCCGTAGTCCGATATCCAGCGTCCTCTACCTGGTGCTGACATTTTTCTGCATCGCCGCTTTCTATGTCTTTTTAGGAGCGCCCTTTATCGCCGCCGTGCAAGTTATCGTCTATGCCGGGGCGATTATGGTGCTCTTCCTCTTTGTGGTGATGCTGCTCAATCTGACTAAGATTGAGGAGCGCGGCAAGACCATTCTCCGCTTCATCGGTGTGGTCGCAGGGGGATTAATCCTCATCCTCCTGGCATCAGCCTTCAGCGGAGGCGCCGCCGCTCCGGTGACCGGTTCGGAAATGACTTCAACCCAAGCCCTGGGCTCGCTGCTTTTCACCAAGTACCTGGTGCCCTTTGAAATTGCCTCGGTTCTGCTCCTGGCCGCCATTGTTGGGTCGGTGATATTGGTGAAAAAACACCGCTAAAGACCAGCAACGAGCAACGAGTAACGAGTAACCAGCAACGAGTAACGAGTAACCAGATTATGATCATCGGATTCAACCATTTCATTTTTCTTTCAGCCTGCCTCTTCGCCATCGGCGTGGTCGGCGTTTTGACCCGTAAGAACGCCATCATCATTTTTATGTCCATCGAGCTGATGTTGAACGCTGTCAACCTCGCCTTTGTAGCCGCTTCGCGTTTCATGGGCGGGCTTGACGGGCAGGTTTTCGTCTTCTTCGTAATGACGGTGGCTGCCGCTGAAGTGGCGGTGGGGCTGGCGATAATCGTCACCATCTTCCGCAACCGCAAGTCCATCAATATCGACGATGTGAATTTGCTGAAATGGTGACGGTTCACGGCCGACGACCATCGACCGCTGACTAATGACCAGTGACCAATCAAACCATCAATCGATGGGTTCTCTTCGCGAATCATTGCGCAACGAATAATGTAAACCCTCATGCGAGGATCTCTATCGCGACCTTGCGTAACTTAAGATGAAAATTTACGGCTCGCGGATTAACACTGCCGTTATTTTCAAAGCAAATTAATGACTCGCGGCGTTGAGTTGCCGATATTTTCAAGGCGTATAGATATAATCGGAGCTGAATTTTGAACAATCTTATTCTGATTCCCCTTTTTCCCCTTATCGGATTCCTCATAAACGGACTGCTGGGCGGGAAGATGCCCAAGAAACTGCCCGGACTCATCGCCTGCGCTGCGGTGGGAGCCTCCTTCCTCGTCTCCATCGGCGTCTTCTTCAAACTCATGCAGTTCGCGCCCGAAGCCCGGCATTTCGAACAGTATGTTTTCACCTGGCTCACCGCCGGGAAATTCGAAGTCCCCTTCGCGCTGCTGGCAGATCCCCTCTCTTCGGTGATGATGTTAGTGGTGTCCGGGGTGAGTTTCATCATCCACATCTACTCCATTGGCTATATGGCCGGCGACAAGGGTATCGCCCGCTATTTCGCTTACCTTAATCTCTTCGTCTTCTTTATGCTGATGTTGGTGATGGGTAACAATTTCCTCATCCTCTTCATCGGCTGGGAAGGTGTGGGGCTCTGCTCTTACCTCCTCATCGGTTTCTGGTTTGAAGACAAGGAAAAAGCCATCGCCGGGAAAAAAGCCTTCATCGTCAACCGCATCGGCGACTTCGGTTTTTTACTGGGGATGTTTCTGATATATACCACCTTCGGCTCTCTGATATTCACCGATGTCTTCAGCCGCGCCGCTCATATGGGCTCCTCAGCCGCGGTCACCGCTATCACCATTCTGCTTTTTGTGGGCGCCTGCGGTAAGTCGGCTCAGATTCCCCTCTATATCTGGCTGCCCGACGCAATGGCGGGTCCCACTCCGGTCAGCGCCCTCATCCACGCCGCCACTATGGTCACCGCCGGCGTCTATATGGTTGCCCGCTCCAACATCCTTTACGCGCTGTCGCCCGCCTCGCTGATGGTGGTCGCCATTGTGGGAGGGGTAACCGCCCTCTTCGCCGCCACCATCGGACTGGCGCAAAACGATATCAAGAAAGTCCTGGCTTACTCCACAGTGAGCCAGCTTGGATATATGTTCCTCGCCTGCGGCGCCGGAGCCTTCGCCGCCGGTATCTTCCATCTGATGACCCACGCCTTCTTCAAGGCGCTGCTCTTCCTGGGTTCAGGCTCCATCATCCATGCGATGCACCACCATTATCATCACCTCAAAGACCACCATTCCGACCCTCAGGATATGCGCAATATGGGGGGATTGAAAAGCCGAATGCCCCTCACTTTCTGGACCTTCTTAGTCGCCACTTTGGCTATCGCCGGAGTTCCCGGCTTATCAGGTTTCTTCTCCAAGGATGAAATTCTGTGGAAAACCTTCGCTTCCGGCAACACTATCCTCTGGGTTATCGGAGCGGTTACCGCCGGAATCACCGCCTTCTATATGTTCCGCTTGGTTTATCTGACCTTTTACGGCAGCTTCCGGGGCGGCGAATCAGACCAGCATGTCCACGAATCGCCGGCGGTGATGACCATCCCCCTCGCTGTCCTCGGCGTTTTAGCGCTTATCGGAGGATGGGTGGGGATACCTCACGTTTTAGGCGGCGGTAACCAGTTCGAAGCGTTTTTAGCGCCGGTTTTTCACGATGCGGAGCACATCCTCCATCACGGTGGTCATCACGAAGCGGCGTTGGAATTGACTTTAATGGCGGCTTCGATTGTCATCGCCCTCTGCGGCATTTTCGTCGCCTATCTTTTTTACCGCAAGAATCCCGATATGCCGGGCCGCATCGTCGATAGCATTAAGGGATTTTATACCATAGTTTATAATAAATACTATGTCGATGAAATTTACCGCGCCACCATCATCGTTCCCTTGGTGAAGACCTCGGAGTTTCTTAACTCTTTCTTCGATATGAAAATTGTGGACGGCTCGGTCAACGGCGTCGCCGCTATTTTCCGCGGCATAGGCGCGGAACTGCGGAAAATCCAGACCGGTTTGGTGCAGAATTACGCGCTGATGATGTCTATCGGAGTGATAATCATTATTGGATATTTGCTGCTGAAGTAAGAATAGTCTTTCAACATAGTCTTTTACATAGTCACAGATAGGATAGTCATTCCGGCGCAGCCGGAATCCCTCCGGAAATGAAGGATCAGCCGTACGGCTGATGACTCCTGTGCATCAAATCAGTAAAGTGGTTCTTAAACCTAAACAGTGTTCTTAAGGTTATCCAAATATTCGAATGCAGCGGTTAAATTTGGTAAAGCCTCTTTTTTGCTGACGGTTTTATTATCGTTAGCTCTGTTTTTGACCTCCTGCTCCAAACCCTGCTTCAAAATCGCGCCGGGCGCCCCGCTCTACGACCGCAGCCTTACCGTAGCAGCGCTCCCCTTCGCCGCCGACCCAAGCTGCGATGACGCCGGGGAATACCTGTCGGACCTTATCCGCACCGAACTGGTTCCCTACTACCGCGTGGTGGAGAGGCGGCAGATTCAACATGTGGTCGAAGAGCACGGACTCACCCTCACCGGGCTGATGGACGAAAAAACCATCGCCGAAATCGGTGAACTGCTCAGCGTCAAAGCCTTGATTTTAGGGCGAATCACCAGCTACGAGGACGCTTCCGGCGGCGAAAAAGCTAAAATCTCCGCCGACATCAGGATGGTGGACGCCGGCACCGGAGAATACATTTGGTCCTTGAACCTAACCTGCGCTTCCTACCGGCGGCACATCACCGCCGATGAATACGCCCCGGTCTTCGCCGGAAAATTCATTGACCGCTTTGAAAAGGAAATTGTAAGGTAGGCTCATTTGACAGGCAGGTCGATATAGCACATTACCGATTTGAGGCGCAAGTGTCATTCTGGCTGCGAAGCAAGCCAGAATCTTTCTTTCCCGGAAGGATTCCGGCTGCGCCGGAATGACTATTTCGCTTTTGACTTCGGAGAGCTATTTAGTATCGAAAACATTCAACCCTCAATTAAGATAAATTCGCTTGATGGACAACATTTTATCACTGGTCATCTTCCTCCCGATGCTGGGAGCGGTGATACTTTTATTCCTCCCCAGGACCTCGACCCTTGCTATCAAATTGACGGCTCTGGCGGCGGCGATGGCTTCATTTTTTGTTTCGCTCCCGCTTTATTTCCAGTTCGATCCCGCCAATGCCGGGATGCAGTTCCTAGAACGCTATGAATGGGTGCCCTCTCTGGGGATATCGTATCAAGTGGGCATCGACGGTATCAGCCTCTTTCTGGTCTTGCTCACCACTTTCATCGGTGTCCTCAGCATTTACGGCTCTTTCGGCGTGGTTAAAGAGAAGCTGAAGATGTATATGTTCAGCTTCCTTTTCCTGGAAACCGGTATTTTAGGCGTATTCTGCGCCCTCGACCTCTTCCTTTTCTATATTTTCTGGGAAGCGATGCTGGTTCCGATGTACTTCATCATCGGCGTTTGGGGCGGGCCTCGGCGGATTTACGCCGCCCTCAAGTTCTTCATCTACACGATGGTGGGGTCGATGCTGATGCTGGTGGGTATCATCTATCTCTACCTCCACGGCGCGGGGGAGGGAGTGCGGACTTTCGACTTTCTGGTGCTGCTGGAAAGCTCCCATAATGTGTTCCCCCTCACCGCGCAGATGTGGCTCTTCGGCGCCTTCGCGCTGGCTTTCGCCATCAAAGTTCCGATGTTCCCCTTCCACACCTGGCTCCCCGACGCCCACGTCGAAGCCCCCACCGCCGGCTCGGTGGTGCTGGCAGCCGTTCTGCTGAAGATGGGGACCTACGGTTTCATCCGTTTCTGCATCCCCCTCTTCCCCCAGGCCGCCAAGGAATTCGTTCCGCTGATGTCGGTCCTCGCCCTCATCGGTATCGTTTACGGCGCGATGGTGTCGATGGTGCAGAAAGATTTGAAGAAGCTGGTCGCCTACTCCTCCGTTTCGCACCTCGGCTTCGTGATGCTGGGACTTTTCACCCTCAACGCCCAGGGAATGGTCGGCGGAGTGATTCAGATGGTTAACCACGGTCTTTCCACCGGGGCGCTCTTCTTCCTGGTGGGCGTCATCTACGAGCGCCGCCACACCCGGATGATTGAGGACTACGGCGGACTGGCGCGCTCCATGCCCAAGTACTCCACCATCTTCCTGATTGTCGCCCTCTCCTCGTTGGGACTGCCCGGTTTGAACGGCTTCGTGGGAGAGTTTTTAGTTCTGCTGGGAACCTTCCAGGCGAACCAGGCTTACGCTATTATCGGCGCCACCGGAGTCATCTTAGCTGCGATTTATCTGCTGTGGATGTATCGCAGAGCCTTCTTCGGGCCTTTGGTAAAGGCGGAGAATAAAGACCTCCCCGACCTCAACCTGCGGGAATGGCTGGTGTTCACCCCGCTGCTGGTGTTTATCGTCTGGATTGGAGTCTATCCTTATCCCTTCCTCACCCGGATAGGTCCTGCGGTGGAGAGAGTAATCAGTTATCTGCAATAATAATATTGAGATGGATATTATTTAAAGGGGTACTGTAAGACTATAGCTCTATGAAGTCATAAGCGAAATGGTCATTCCGGCGTAGCCGGAATCCTTCCGTTAAAGAAAGATTCTGGCTTACTTCGCAGCCAGAATGACGAATGCGCTTCATATAAGTAAAGTCTTATGGAGTATTTTAAAAGGAGCGACGCAAATGAGACTATCGTTTTTCATCTTGCTGTTTATTCTTCTGAGTTTTCCGGTATGCGCGCAATGGAATACTATTTTCTCGGACGATTTCAACCGTCCCGACGGCCCGCTGGGAACGCCCTGGATGTTAATGGGGGATACTCTTTACATTCAATCCAACCGTATTGTAGCTAACACTCAGGAATACGGATTGATGCAGTATATAGCCAGCCAGTATTATGAAACCACCGCGCTCGAAGCGGCTTTCAATTTTAATAACGATAACGACGACGGAAGATACCAGTTCTTCATCGGCGGAGGGGATACATCGACCACGATGGGATTTATCGCTAAAATCAGCGATGATGAAATTTCCCTGTATCAAATAAATCCTGAATTAGAGCTGGTAAACGCTGCTTACACTTTCTCACTCTCCTCAACCTATAAAATGCGGCTGGAATCCGATTATACGCTTGGGTTAGGCAGGCTAATTATTATGGATGACCAGGGGACGGTTTTAACCAGTATTCAGGCTGCAAGCTCACCGGGAGCCATTCTTTGGTGCGCCTGCGGAATTGAAAACGAAAATGCTCATAACAAATGGATAGATGACCTTTCCTTTGAATACGATGGTTCTGTTTCGGTAGAGGATAGAATTCCCCATTCGCCGGTGACCTCGGTGTTTTATCCGAGTTATCCTAATCCCTTCAACCAGGACGCCCGCCTGACCTTCACGCTTTCGCATTCCGCCGAAGTCTCGCTGGCGGTGTATGATTTGAAAGCGCGTTTGCTGGATAACTTATTTGAGGGAATAAAACCTGCCGGAACACACGCGTTGAACTTCAACGCTGCAGGCCTGCCTTCCGGGATCTATTTCGTAAGGTTGACCGCCGGTAACTACCAACAAACTCAAAAAATCCAGTTAATCAAATAGAGGTTGAATTTGAACCTCCAAATCGACTACAATATTTTACTGCCCCACATCCTGCTGGCGGGCTCAGCCATCATAGTGCTGCTTATCGACCTTTTCCTGCCCCCGAAGGCTAAAAGCTTCAACCAGCCCGTTTCCATTCTCCTGCTGGGGGTATCGCTTTTCTTCACCCTCAACCGTCTCTGGCCTCATCCCGCAAAATCCGCTATGCTCTATGGAGACGGATATACAGCGTTTTTCATCACCATCTTCATTACCGCCGGTATTTTAGTGATTCTCACTGCAGACCAATACCTCCGCCGCTCCGGTATAAATCATGGTGAATTCTACGCACTGATTATCTTCGCCATCTGCGGAGCCAGCTTGATGGCCGCTGCGGCAGATCTGTTAGTGCTGTTCCTGGGGCTGGAGATTATGTCCATCAGCCTTTATGTCCTGGCGGGCTTTCAGCGCGACCGGCTTAAATCCAACGAAGCTGCCTTGAAATACTTGCTGCTCGGAGCCTTTTTCAGCGGTTTTCTGCTTTATGGAATTATGTTCCTCTACGCTTCCGGAGCCGGAACCAACATCGATGGACTCCTCCAAGCCGCTCCCGAAGCAGGAACTACTTTTATCATCGGAGCCGTCCTCGTCCTTATCGCCTTCGGCTTCAAAGCCTCGCTCTTTCCCTTCCATTTCTGGTCCCCGGACGTTTACGACGGCGCTCCCACCCCGGTTTCAGCCTTTATGTCCACCGGGGCTAAAGCCGCCGCTTTTGCGGCGCTGCTGAGGGTGTTCTACCACCTTTTCCCGGCGCTGGGAGTCGATTTGAACAACGTAGTCTGGATTGTCGCTGTTCTCACTATGACGGTGGGCAACGTCGTCGCCTTGAGCCAGAGCAATATCAAGCGGATGCTGGCTTACTCCTCAATCGCTCACGCCGGTTACTTACTGGTCGGTTTCATCGCCGTTGGCGACGCCACCGTGCAGGCGATAATGTTCTACCTTTTCGCTTACACTTTAATGAATGTGGGCGCCTTCACTGT
This sequence comes from uncultured bacterium, assembly GCA_964421875.1. Classification (GTDB taxonomy): domain Bacteria; phylum Electryoneota; class Tariuqbacteria; order Tariuqbacterales; family Tariuqbacteraceae; genus CAYQZD01. The sequence continues at coordinate 484 of CAYQZD010000019.1, read as the reverse complement.
CGCATACGTCATCAATGCCCGTGGCGAAGGGAAATACCATTTGGGAGATTTTGCCGGAGCCGGAATGAAGAATCCCGTTCTTGCTGTGGTGATGGCGGTATTTATGTTTTCCCTGGCTGGTATACCTCCGACCGCGGGATTTTTCGGAAAATTCTACCTCTTCCGCGCCGCGCTCGACGCCGGATACATTTACCTTGTGGTCTTCGCAGTCCTGAACAGCGCCCTCTCCGCATTCTACTACCTCAGAGTGATGGTGATAATGTTTATGCAAAAAGATGAGGAGCTGCCCAAAGCCCAATCCAGTTTCCCCGTAACGCTGGCGCTCGCCCTCTGCGGAATCGGCATCATCGTGTTCGGAGTCTTTCCGGGAAAACTGCTCACACTGCTGCAATTCGCAGGTCTGTAAAGCAATGTTATAGTGATTCTAAAAAGGGCGTGTTGCCCAAATCGGTTTTCTTTAGAAATATTTTGGTAGAATTATCAT
>CAYQZD010000018.1:0-43590 GCA_964421875.1 uncultured bacterium | reverse complement strand
GCCGTCCGGGTCGCGGGGGAGTAGCGTATCCCCGGCGTCGATGCAGGGGGAAGTGTTTCGAAGTCGAAAGTCGCCGTAGGCCGGGTTTTGCATATCAGGGTATAGCAGTATATTACCATAAACATCGCAGGAATCACCGTTCCGATTGATGCTTGTCAAAACGCCGATTCCGGCAGGGACTGCGTTCCCCCTGAAATTTGAATTCATATTATTGTTAAAATCGCAGTATTCAATACTGGGATTTCCCGATTGGCAGTAGACCCCACCGCCTTCCGCTCCGCAGTTTCAAGGGTCGTTAGCTGCAACGATACAGGAGTTCACCGTCAGGTTGGAGTTTTCAGCATATACTCCTCCGCCCTGCGTTCCGGCGTTTGCATAGATGGCGCAGCTTATAATTGCCGGGTCGCCATTAGCGACATAAATTCCTCCGCCGGGTCCGTGCATCCCGTAATTGTTATTATAAATAATGCAGTATTCGATGGTGGGGCCGGCGCTGTCGCAGCGAATACCGCCACCGTTAACGATAAATCCGTTATGAATGGTAAATCCTTTGAACACGGAATTCCTGGTTTCCCCCGAATGAAAGTCAGCTCCTCTACCCAGTCTTTCACATTCGATACGGCAGTTCATAGGTCCGTTCTCTGACATCACTACAATCTCTCTACCCCCAATATCGAGATTCCTGTTGCCGTAACCGTAGTAGATTCCATCCGCCACCAGCACGGTGTCCCCGTTTACTGATGCATCGATACCCGCTTGGATGAAGGGATATTGAGATGGAACGCGCAGCACCGTCGCCTGGGCGTTCGTAATAGTCAACCCGGCGATGATTAATGACACTATAATCCTATACATTTTCACCTCTTTAGTGTGTCTTTTTTAAACCGGGATTCGATTAATCAAATCCCTACTTTACCGACAGAAGTTTTTCAGTTTCAATTTCACTTCCCGCTGACAATCTCGCAAAATACACCCCGCTCGCCATCCCTGACGCGTCCCATACCGCTTGATGTGTTCCCGCCGGATAGAAACCGTCGGCGAGGACCGCGATTTCCCGCCCCGCGATGTCATAAACAGCCAGTTTAACATTGCTTGCAGCTTGCAGCTCGAATCTCGCAGCTGTGGAGGCGTTGAATGGATTAGGTGAAACGCTAAGATTAATAGATTCGTGGAAAACCGATTCGGAAATATAGTCGAACGACTCTTCGCAGCGCCAGCCATCGAAGAAACTTGGATTCGACGCATTTATGGGCGCGCCTCCTTCGATGGGGAGCTTGTGTATCTCAAAGGTGTCGCTTGATGCCACTGTTTCGGGATAATCCCCTACGCAGGCGTAATATTTATATATCCCGGAAGGAGCGCATGCGGGAACCCACTGGCCGAAACAGCGGATAGCGGTCTGTCCGGGTGAAAGCACCAGTCCGGTGCGCAGCATCAACGGCCCTCAACCCGACCAGCCTGAAGGTAAAACTATATGGGTCCAGGCTTCGAATTCGACTGGAGCTGCAGCGACACTGGTAACCATCAGATGAAAGTAGAATTGGGTTCCACCGGCGGGCGCCATCACCGGCTCGCCGCCCCGGGGCCTGATGGCCACTGTGAGCCCTTGGTGATGGTAATATGCGCCGATGTCTGCGATGGTGCTGTCCGGGTCCAGGCGGCTGTCAGGGTCGCCTGCGTCGATGCAGGGTGAGCCCGCTGTCAGGCGGAAGGCAGAATCGCCCCCCACCGCTTGAAACAAGGGTTCAAGATAAATGTTATGGAATACATCGCAGGAATCGCCGTTGGCGTTCACTGAGACTATCTGCCCCAGTCCCGGCGGAAGGAGACCGAGGAAAGTATCTCCAAAATAATCGTATATGTCGCAGTAGAGTAGATTCGAGTTGGGGGAATTGTCAAATTTAATCGCAGCGACCCCATTGATGTTCATAATAATGCTGTTCCTAATCGACGCTGCGGAATTGCGGAGGCAGACGGCGTCGCCTTGCACCTTCTCAACTCCGTCTTCAGAACCATAACTGATGACGCAATGCTCGATGACCGGATTTGAATCCACGGAATAAATACCGCCGCCGCAAAAATAGATTGGCGTAACGCCTTCACGAAGGCGGTTTCCGCTGAAAACGCAATATCTTATTTGGGGCGCGGAAGCATTGATACACTGAATACCGCCGCCGGAGATGGAGCGGTTGTTGGTGAAAACACAGTGTTCGACAATGGCGTCGGAATGGTCGATATGTATTCCCCCGCCCCAGATTGAGGCGCGGCAATTGTTGATAATGCAGTTTTTGATGGTGGGACTGCCGCGGATACAGGCGATGGCTCCGCCATCGGTGAAACCGCCCCCATTGATGATTTTGAAACCATCAATAATTGTGGTTGAATCGATACCAGATTGAATAAAAAAGGCGCCGCGATAAAATTCGCAGTCGATGACGCAGTTTTCAGGACCGTTCTCCGACATTACTATTATCCCGGTGTATGGGATATGTAAGCTCTTATTCCCGGTCCCGGTATAGGTCCCATCGGCGATCAGGACAGTATCTCCGGTTACGGCGGCGCTTAATCCTAATTGAATGGTGGAGTATTGTGAAGGGACGCGAAGGGTGGCCGCGAGCAGGGGAATCGAAATCAAGGCGGCCGCGATTGAAAACGTAATTAACCTCATTGCCTTGTCTCCCGAGATTAATTTTCATTATCCCCAATAATCCCGCCTGCCTCAACGGTCGAAATCGTGGATAATTCGGAGAGTTTCGAAGGTGAAGCGGCAAGTTGAGTGCCTAAGTACCATTAATAATAATATATTTGAAAAAAATCAAGTATTCTCTGCATTGTTTACACTATTTCTCACACTGCGATTATAACTTTATGAGCTTTCCGCATCTTGACTTTAACCTATAAAATATTTAATTTGTTTGGTTAAGTCATAATCTTCATTCGAATCCATTAATTCTGGCGTTCGAACTATGGATCTTATCACTAAAAACAGCCTTCTTCTCCTGGCCCTTATGGTTATCGGAATCCTGACAACACTTTCTTCCGCATCGGCGCAGGAGTTAAGAACTTACCTCATCACCTGCGACTCCGCCGAATTCCAATATCTTATCACCCACCCCGAAGAAAACGATTACATCGACTGCGAATTCCAATACGACGGAAATGTCTATCAAGATGTCAGAATCCGCCTCAAAGGGGGAGAACACCGATTCTACCCTAAAAAATCCTTTAAGGTCAACTTCGACCGGAACAACCGCTTCTTCGACCGGGACAAGATGAACCTGATGGCGGAGTGGAACGATCCCAGTTTCGCCCGGGAATACCTCGCCTTCGACCTGCTGCGAAGAGTCGGCCTCCCCGCTTCGGAAACCTGGTTCGCCAGGCTATATATCAACGGCGCCTATTGGGGCCTTTACCTCGACGTGGAGCAGGTGGACGAATTGATGTTGGCGAGGCTGGGTCTGAACGACCAATCTTCAATCTATAAAGCCGACAGCCTGGGATGCCTGCTCACTGTGGACGAACCGGTGGAAGAATTATGGGATAAAAACACCAATAAATCCACCGGATACTACGACCTCAATCAATTGATTGAAACACTCAATTATACCCCGGACGAGAGTCTGGCAGAAACTATAGGGCACCTCTTCCCTCCCACGGAACTGCCCCGTTTTATCGCAGCCAACGCTCTATTGGGAAACATCGAGACCTACTTCTATAATTATTACCTGGTTAACGACCTTTCCCGATACGGCTGTTGGCGCATTTTCGCCCGGGAGATGGAAAAGACGTTCTATTACTCCGACGGCGGCGGAAATCCCTGCTACTTCCGCGCCGGCTTTGAGGGGCTGGAAGCCACCAATACTCTTATCACCCGCTGCTGGCTCAACCGCCAGATCAATCCCAGCCTATTCACGGCTATGCAGGCGATGATGGATTCCATCTTCACCCAGAGTTACTATCTTCAAAAAACGAACGAACTGCGGCTCCTGCTCCAGACCGCGGTGTCTGAAGACACACATAAGCAATTCACTCTCCAGCAGTTCTACAGCGCCTTGAACGAAATCCCCCAGCTTGTGTCCAGCCGCGCCGCAGCGCTTAGAGGTCAACTTGTCAACGCCCCCCTTCCCTTTAACATTGAACGGGGACTGCTCACGCCGGAAGGGGTTTATTTCAGCTGGAAACCGGCTTATTCTACGGGAAACGTAACTTACCGGGTGGAGCTGGCGGAGGATTCACTTTTCGCCGGTCCCTTCAGGGTATTCGACGCTTCCTCCTCTACCAGCTATATGACAAATGCGATTTCTCCGGGACGCTATTTCTGGCGCGTTATCGCCGCCGCCGACACCGGCTTCCCCCTCCGCTCCATCGCCTTCTATAATGCAATTGAGATACCACTTGGAGCTTTCGCCGGAACCACCGTAACGGGGATAATCGACACCTCCACAACCTGGACCCTGAGCGAAAGCCCTTACCGGCTGCCCCAGGGGCTGGAAATCGCCGACGGCGCTGTTTTGACTATCGAGCCCGGTGTTATGGTGGGTATTGGTCCCGAGAAGTCAATTCGAGTTCAAGGTGGAATAACCGCTATCGGAACCGAAACCGATTCCATTCGCCTTGTGCCTCTGAATCCGGACTCAAATTGGTGCTCCATTACGGCTTATTATCCCTCAGACGAAATTTTTCTGAGTCATATGCTGATGACGGGCGGCGGCAAGGACTCCCTCTGGCCCTTCCCAAGTTCCGGGGCGATGATACAAGTCTTATACGGAAGTCTCTCTATTTACGACAGTCATCTTAGCAACGGCGAATACGGCGCTGTTGTCACTCACGAAAGTGAGCTTCATCTGGAAAGGGCGCTGTTTGAACATTTCGATCATGAAATTGTCTTCCAACGTGAAGGTGGAAGCGTTACTGCTCGCTCCTGCGTTTTCGCTTTTGGTCACCAGGGAACTCAGCACTATGACCTCTTAGATATCGGGGGAACAACCGAACCTTCGGAAGTAAGCAACTGCAGGTTCCTTATGGGAAGAGACGATATTATCGATCTAGACAATGTGCATAATCTGTTATTAAACAGGAATATAGTTGTTGGAGCAGGGGATAAAGGAATATCGGTAGGCAGTCATTCTGACAGCGTACGAATAACCAATAACATCATCCAAGGTTGTTTTAAGGGAATAGGACTACATTCAAACTGCAGCGCAGAATTGTTTAATAATGTTTTTGCGCATAACTATTACGGGATTTTTATTTCAGCGCCCGGCGATACCGGCCGCATAGTAGTTAAAAATACTGTTTTTGCCTATTTTAACAGGTTCGTATATACAAGTCCCGGTTATGATTTCTCTTTTGAACATTGTATGACTACAGAGGATACATTGCTTCCGGGATCCGGAAACCTTCTCGGAGACCCCCGCTTCACCGACCCCTGGAACGGTAACTACTATCCCCTGGAAGATTCCCCGCTAATCGACGCCGGATACGGTGCCGGCCACCCTGAACTCGATTTCAACCTCCAGCCCAGAATCGATATTCCCGAAGTCCCCAACACCGGCGCGGGCGCTGTCCCCTATGTGGATATTGGAGTTTATGAATACAACCCGGACTATCAGAGTGTCTCTCCCCGCGCGAAACCGGTTTCCACGTTTACCTTGTTTAAAAACCACCCTAATCCCTTCAACGCAGTCACCCGTATCAGCTTTGCGATGACCCGCTTCGGTTCGGTCGAAATCGCGATTTTCGATGTGCTGGGAAGACAGGTATTTAAGCGCGAATTTGAGGAACTCCCTCCGGGAGAACATTCCCTGCTCTGGAACGGCAGAACGGATTCGGGGATTCCCCTATCTTCAGGCATATACTTCTGCCGCCTGCAGCAGGAAAAATTCAACAAGACCATAAAATTACTATTATTGAAATAGGCATTCTACTTAAACTGGTTTAACATCAAAATCGGCTTCAAAGATGAAAAATCACATTTTTGTATGCGCTGTCTTGCTGTTAGTAATAATAGCCGCGAGCGGGCTGAAAGCTCAGCCTCAATTCGTCGGCGTCAACTGCGGATTCAACGGAAATTATGTTTATGTTGCCCCTAACGGCGACCGATACTTACCGGACACTCTCTATTCTCCGGTGAACGGATACGGTTATCTGGGTGACAACACCGCTTCCTTCGGGCCGCGACGGGTCAACTTCGGCACTGAAGGCCTGGACACGCTCTACTTTGTCTGGCGGGAAGGTGAATTTTCCTATCTCTTCGATGTTCCGCCGGGATATTATGCGGTGCATCTCCATTTCTGTGAAGGGAGCTTTCACTGGAGAGAATTCAGGGTTTTCTCCGTTCTAATTGAAAATAATTATGTTATTCAGAACCTTGACCTTTTCGATAGAGTGAACCTTAATTACGCCGTTACCTACCGCCTGTTAGCGGAGTGCAATGACGGACAGTTGAACATCGACTTCTTACGGAACATATGGGCTCCTACCCTGAGCGGTATCTCTGTTCGCTCAATCGAGCCGGACACCATTCCCCCTCAGGGTGCGGCTAACTTTAACATAATCGGAGGATACCATAGGAATATTCTGTACTGGGACTGGAATACCGAACCGGATTTAGCCGGATACCGTATATTCAGAAGAGTCGCCGGAGGGGAGTGGGAACTGCTGAATACAGAGACCCAATTCATCGCGCGCTATTACGACGACAATGTCGCCGCCGGAATCGAATACGATTATTACATAGCCGTTGAGGACCTCTGGGGAAATCTATCGCAGCCGTCCGACAATCTGAGTGTGGTTCCTCTGGCAAATTCCGCCACTCAACTGCCCCGCTATTCGATTTCCATCAGCGAGGAGAATCTTAGGCTGCTTAACGCGCACGTTATGTATAATATCTATCGTGACGCCGATTTGACTCTTCAAGGCACGCCTTTCCTCGAGGCCGGCCTCAGATACCGTGGCAGCTGTATCCGTATCTATGCCAAAAAAAGTTATAAATTCAGGCTCCCTCCGGAGCAGTCCTACAACGGTTGGGACAAAACCAACCTGAACGCTCAATATGATGAAATAATGCTGTCGGAAAAACTCGCATACCAAGCATATGATATAATGCAATGTCTGAATCCTATGACCAGAAGCATCCATCTGGAACGAAACGGTGAGTTCATCGGAGTCTATCTTGAGGTCGAGCAGGTTGACAATCATTTTCTGGAGCGGCGCGGTTTATCGCCGGCGGGCAACCTCTATAAGTGTGATGACGGTCTGCATATTCTCAGTAGTTATGAAGATTATCAGATTTTTTATGAAAAGGAGAATAACACGGGGTCAAACTGGAACGATATTATCGCTTTCATCGAGTGGCTTAACCAGTCCTCGGATTCCACTTTCGCCTCAGAAATTGGCGGCAGATTTGCGATTGATGAATATCTCGACATTTACGCCGTGTTGATTGCCACCTCCGACCATGATTTTGTAGATAGAAACTTTTACCTTTACTACAATCCGGCTGACGAACGTTGGTTCAGTATTCCCTGGGACCATAATGAAACCCTCGATTTAGCGCTCAAACCTATCGATTACGGAACCAGAAACAGTTTAACACCCTGGAATACCTTCAATGTGCTTGTCGATAGAATGATGTACGATAGTGTTTTCCGGTATTCATACTGTAAAAAGCTGCAGAGATTTCTTCAAACCCACTACGCTGCGGACAGCGTCCAACAACGAACCATGGCAGTTTTTGAGGAAGTTTATGAAGACGCCATCCGTGATATTTATAAGAGAGCGAACGAGCGGCCCGATATGTTTGTCGATGACCCGGCTACAATAGATAGTCTGGTGCGAATTCGAGTCCCCTTCCTAATGGGGGAAATCCCTAATTTTATCACCAATCCCGACTTATCCCCTTATTTCCGCTTGAATGAAATCCAGAGCGACAACCGCTCCACTATCGCCGACGAAGCCGGAGACTACGACCCCTGGATTGAAATCCACAACCTTTCCCCGGTGGAACTCGACTGTGAAGGATTCACCCTGAACTATGGCGCACATTCCTGGACTCTGCCGGAAGAAGCGGTAGTCGACGGCTATGACTTCCTCCTGCTCTGGCTCGACGGTGAACAAGGGGAAGGCCCTCTCCATTCCAACTTCAGGCTGGGAACCACCTCCGGAACCTTAACCCTCACCGGGAGAAGCGGGAATTTGGCAGATTCAGTATCGTTCCCAGCGCTTTCCCCTGACCGGGTCTGGGCGCGGATTATAGACGGCAGGGGAGGATGGAGCGGTGATTTAAATCCCACACCCGCCGCCACCAACGCTCCACCCGGAGACCCTTCAAGGCTGAAAATAAACGAGTTGCTGGCAATAAACCAAAATATTATCCCCGACCCAGCCGGGGAATACGATGACTGGATTGAAATCTACAATCCTTCAAGCGACACCATACCCCTGGCCGGAATCTACCTCACCGACCAGCTTGACCGCCCCACCAGATGGGCATTTCCCGATACTTTCATCGCTCCCGGCGCGTTTCTGATGATATGGTGCGACGATAACCCGGTTCAAGGACCTCTCCATGCGACTTTCAGGCTGAGCAGCGACGGTGAACAAGCCGGGCTTTTCCATCGGGATGGAGTCACTCCCATCGACACTCTTACTTTTGGAGCACAATCCGCCGACATCTCCTACGGCAGGTATCCCGACGGCTCCGTCAATTGGACGCTGATGGACCCCACTCCCGAAGCGCCTAATGTGGGGTCCGGAGTATCGCCCGGCGGCGAAATCCCCGAACTTCCCCGTGATTTCGCGCTGGAGCCGGTCTCCCCTAACCCCTTCAATTCATCAGCGATGGTTAAGTTCGCCCTGCCACGCCCGGCTCTGGTTAAAATCGCGGTTTACGACATCCTGGGGCGGAAAACAGCGACACTGGCTGAAGGGGAGATGAAGGCGGGACATCACACCGTCAGATTCGACGGCGGCGGACTCCCATCGGGGATTTACTTCTGCCGTATGCAGGCGGATGATTTTTCCGCCGTCCGAAAGGTGCTGCTTTTGCGTTAACCGCTGAGGGAACCGCTATTTAAGCATCAATTTTCCGCTGTGCTGTCGACTCCCTGTATTCGACAGCAATTACTTGTATTACCGGCACATAGCGCAGGGTGCGGGGACCCTGCGCCACAAAAAAGTGAACCAAAAGATTCAAGATCGCAAATAAAGGAAACGTAATGTCTAAAATAGTAAAATGCGGGCTGATTCAAGCGTCGAATGCCGCCCTGCCCGATGATGATATCGATACTGTCAAGCGTAAAAACATTGAAAAACACCTGAAGATGGTGGAAGACGCCGCCGCTCAAGGCGTGCAAATCCTCTGCCTCCAGGAATTGTTCTACGGACCTTATTTCCCTGCAGGGCAGGACACCCGCTGGTATAAAATGGCGGAGCCCGTCCCCGATGGACCTACCATGAAAATCTTCGCCGAGGCTGCGAAGGAAAAGGGTATGGTCATCGTCGTTCCCGTGATGGAAGAAGCGATGACCGGCTTATTCTATAACACCGCAGCAGTGATAGACGCCGACGGGAAATATCTCGGAAAATACCGCAAACATCACCTGCCCCACCTCTACCCCGGCTTCTGGGAAAAATTCTATTTCAAGCACGGCATAGACGGCTACCCCGTCTTTGATACAGCTTTCGCTAAGGTAGGAGTCTATATCTGTTACGACCGGCATTTCCCCGAAGGCGCGCGCATCTTAGGCTTGAACGGCGCGGAAATCGTTTTCAATCCTTCTGCAACTGTGGCAGGGCTGGCGATTCACCTCTGGGAGCTGGAGATGCCCGCGCACGCCGTCGCCAACGGCTACTACGCCGCCGGCATCAACCGCGTGGGGGTGGAAAAACCCTGGGAAACCGGCGAATTCTTCGGCTCCAGCTTCTTCTGCGACCCGCGAGGCTCCATCTTCGCCAGAGCCCGCCGGGACCGGGACGAACTGCTGACCGCCGACCTCGATTTGGAACTGATAGAAACTGTCCGGGCGGAATGGCAGTTCTACCGCGACCGCCGAACCGAAAGCTACGGGCCGATTGCGGAAATGAGGCCTTGACCTTAGAATAAGGACTATTTATTATTCATCTGTGGTAGGGGCGTTCAATTGAACGCCCCTGCGAAATTATCCCATCGATTTGAGAAACCACTCCATCGCCCTCATCGGCGCGGGCCGGGTGGGAAGCGCACTGGCGCGGGGATTGAAAGCGGCGGGCTTCAACCTGCGTTATATCGCCTCCAAGCCTCCCGCCGACGCTGAAGCCCTGACTCGCGAAACCGGCGCTAAAGTAATCGCTCCGCCCTACCGGGAACTTGAGAACGCGGACCTTATCTTCCTCGCCGTCCCCGACGGAGAAATCGCAGACGCTGCCGCGGAACTGGCGGAGGCGCCCCTCGACTGGAAGGGCAAAACCGTGTTACACACCTCCGGCGCGCTAACCTCAGAAGCATTGAAACCTTTACGGAAGAAGGGGGCGCTTTGCGGCTCCTTTCATCCCCTTCAGACATTCCCCCCCGGATGCGGCGGCGAACGGTTCAAGGGGATTCATTTCGCTGTCGAAGGGGAAGGCTTCGAATTAGGCTCGGAAATCGCCCGCGCTTTGGGAGGGAAGCCCTTCCGCTTGAGCGCGGAAGCTAAGGCTCACTATCACGCGGCGGCGGTGGTGTCAGCAAATTTCATATTCGCCTTAGCAGCGGCGGCGCGGGAAATCTTAGCCGACGGGGGCTTGGACCGGAATGACTGGCGGATGCTGCTCCCTCTGATGCAAGGAACCTTGGACAGCCTGCTTGAGTATGGAATTGAAGAGAGCCTCACTGGCCCCGTCTCCCGCGGGGACGCAGAAACCATCGCCGGTCACCTTGAAATCCTGCGGGACCGCCTTGAACTGCTGGAACTCTACCGGGCGCTGGGAGGAACTCTCCTGAAAATCGCCCGCCTCTCCGATGAGCAGCGGGAGAAAATTGGGCGGGTGTTGGAAGGGGGATAGATGAATCTGTCATCATTATTTGTTGTAGGTCGGCTTATTCAAAGCCGACAGGCTCATTTCAATCTTCGATGTTAATGGCGGGTCTGAATCAGCAACGGCTGACAAGTGACCCGCCCTACAGGTAGAACAAACCGAATAGTGTGCGCTGTCGACTCTCCGTAATCGACAGCATCTTCAATAATAATAAATAATTGGTATTGAGTACGGATATCCGATACCACGATTGTAATTAATCGAATGCATATTCTATGAACAGAAAGAAAATACTATGGGTCGATGATGAAATCGAACTGCTTCGCTCGCATATAATGTATTTAAAGGAGAAGGGATACGATGTTGTTCCCGCGAGTAACGGCGACGACGCCCTGGATTTGGTTCAGCGGGAAAATTTCGATGCGGCGCTTTTGGACGAGATGATGCCGGGCCGAGACGGAATCTCCACTCTGGAAGCGATGAAGGAAATCCGCCCCGACCTCCCGGCGATAATGATTACCAAGAATGAAGAAGAGAGCCTGATGGAGCAAGCCATCGGCTCCAAAATCGACGATTACCTGACCAAGCCCGTGAATCCCAGCCAGATTCTGCTGGCGCTGAAAAAAATCACCGAGGGCAGGAAAATCTCCGAGCAACAGATTTCCCGGGATTATATCACCGAATTTAACCAGATAAACGCCGCGCTGCATATGGGCTTGGAGTGGGACGAATGGATAGAACTTCATCTCAAGCTTTCCGGTTGGGAAATCGAACTCCGCGGCCATTCCGACCAAGCCCTGGCGCAGTCACTGGAGGAGCTTCGGAGGAGTTGCAACGCGGATTTCTCCCGCTATGTGGAAAAACGGTACATAGACTGGGTTAAAGGCGGGGAAGGTCCCCTGCTGTCGCCGGGAGTGGGAGGGGAATACATCGTTCCCGCATTACGCGAAGGGAAAAACGTGCTCTTCGTGGTGGTCGATTGTATGAGGCTGGACCAATGGCTGGCTATTGAGGAACTCCTGGGGCAGTACTTTCACATCAGCCGTGATTTCTATTACTCCATCATCCCCACCGCCACTCCCTACGCCCGCAACGCCCTTTTCGCCGGGATGTTCCCCGGAGATATCGAACGGCGTTTCCGCGACCTCTGGCTGAAAAGCGAGGAGGACGAGACTTCCTGCAACCGCTACGAGCGCGAATTGCTCGACAGCCAGTTGGAGCGAGCCGGTATCGGGCTCAAGCGGGAATCGAAATACTTCAAGTTGGTCAATCCCGCGGAGAGCCAGAACCTGGAGCGGAAGGTCTCCACGCTTTTCGACTTTCCCATCGTCTCCATCGTAGTCGATTTTGTGGATATGCTGACTCACGGACGAGCCGCCAGCGACGTCATTATGGAAATGGTGCCCAACGAAGCCGCCTATCGCGCCGTGGTGCGCTCCTGGTTTGAGCATTCGGCGTTATTCTCGATTCTGAAAAGTTTCTCCCGCCAGAAAAACAGCCTTTTGATTATGACCACCGACCACGGAGCTCTGCGCGTCCAGAAAGGCTCCAAGGTCATCGGAGACCGGGAAACCTCCACCAACGTCCGTTACAAATACGGCCGGAATTTGAGGGTCGATTCCAAACAGGCGTTGATTATCGACAATCCCGGTAGTTTTAAGCTCCCCCGCCGGGGGATGAACACCAATTACATCGTGGCTAAGGAAGATTACTTTTTCCTTTATCCCAACAACTACAACAGATACTTGAGGATTTTCCGGGACAGCATTCAGCACGGCGGGATTTCGCTGGAGGAAATGATACTCCCCGTTTACCGTCTGGAAGGAAAATGAAAACTGCGGGCGAGTTTCTGAGTTCCGGCCCGGAGCGCTCCCTCCGCTGGGGCAAGGAATTGGCCGGACAGCTTCAACGCGGCGACATCGTGCTGCTCATCGGAGAGCTGGGGGCGGGCAAGAGTGTAATCGCCCGAGGACTCGCCCGGGGACTGGGATATCAAGGAGTAGTCTCTTCGCCTTCCTTCACCCTGGTCAAGACTTACCCGGGTAAACTAAAAATCGACCATTGCGACCTCTATCGGATTGGCCCCCAGGACGATTTGCGCGATTTGGGCCTGGAAAACTTGCTGGAACCGGAGGGGATAACCATTTTCGAGTGGGGTGAGCGGAGCCGTTTTATAGTAGAGGCCCGCCCCCGCTGGGAAGTCCGCATCGAGTTTACTGAAGTCAGCGACCAACGCCATATCCAATGGGAAAAAATCGAGTGAATACTGGGGATTAGACCTTGACGGTTTTAGCTATAGACACCGCCGACCGTATCACCGGCGCCGCCATTATTCAAGACCGCCTAATCATCGGCGAAAGAAACCTGATGCTGGGAAAAAGCCGGGATGAAGCGCTCTCCGCGATGGCCAGGGGCTTGCTGGAGGACTGCGGTTTGAAGATAAAGGAACTTACCGGGGTGGCGGTGAATTGCGGGCCGGGGTCCTTTACCGGGCTGCGCGTGGGAACGGCTTACGTCAAGGGACTCTGCCTGGCGGAGAACCTCCCCTTAGCGGCGGTGGGCAGCTTGGAAGCCTTAGCCTACACCTTCCGCCACTGCGACCGCCTCATCGTTCCGGTGATACACGCTAAGGGGGACGAAGTCTATTATGCCGTTTACCGTTGGCTTCACGGAGAGTTGTCGCCGGTACGGGAGCCCTCGCTGGCTAATTTCAGGGAAATCGCTGTGATCCTCGAAGAACCAGCCATCGTCGCCGGCAGCGGATATGCCAAACACGCCTCTGAATTCACATCGACATTCCCGGAATCGACTCAGGTAACGCCTTACGGTTTGATTCCTACCGTCCGTGCCGTGGCTGAAATCGGCGAAAAGAGAATTATTAGCCAAAATACCGCCGATCTTGCCTCTTTTGAGCCAAAATATTTACAAAATTTTCCTCGAAGTATTTGATTTTTTAATAAAAAGGCATTATATTTCGCCTTATTCTGAATGAAACCGTTACCGACGGTCTCATTCACGGCCATCCATATTCTGCCGATCCAGCGTGTCTAATGAAATAATTGTGTGGGCGCCGCAGGAGCATAAAGCAATCTGTAAGTAGATACTTTACAATTAAATTGCCGCTCCCGATGCTCGAAATCGCAATGCCAATATTTGTTTTTCAGTTTTCAGACAGACTGGTCCGGCGGAAAAACAACGCTGTCCGGTTATGGTCCTGTTCAGGATTGGGTTTATCTCCTTCACGCTGATAGACCTGCTCGATATCATTGCGGTTTACTACGTCCTTACCAAACTCTATCAGATAATGAAAGGCACCAGAGCGGCGCAAATGTTCGCCGGTCTGCTGCTTATACTGCTGGTCTCCTTTATCGCCCAAATCCTCAATATGGAGGGGATGAGCTGGCTGGTGAGTTCCTTCACCGCGGTGTGGGTCATCGCCTTCGTCATCATCTTTCAGCCCGAACTGCGCCGGCTGTTGATTCAATTAGGGCAGACCCGAATCATCCAGATGCTTTTCAAAGTGGAGGAAAACAGGGCTATCAACGCGGTGATCGACGGCGCGGTTCAGCTCGCCGACCGGCATTACGGAGGTCTCATCGTGATGCAGAAGGACACCGGACTAAAAGGCATCGTGGAGACCGGGGTGAAACTGCAGGCGGAAGTGACGCCGGAACTGCTGGTGTCGATCTTCTCCCCGCGAACACCCTTGCACGATGGCGCAGTGCTCATCAGTAACGATTTGGTGCAGGCGGCGAAATGTATCCTGCCTCTATCCCAAAACCCGGAATTGGACCATGCTCTGGGCACCCGGCACCGAGCCGCCCTGGGTATCAGCGAAGAATCCGACGCCGTAGTGGTGGTGGTTTCCGAAGAAACCGGCAGAATATCCCTGGCTTATCAGGGAGAGTTCCTGCATCGTAACCTCGACCTCGAAGGGCTCAAGAAACATCTGTTAGACATTTTTGAGCGGGAAAAGGTTAAGCTCACCGGCAGAGGTTTGACTGTCGATGAATCGACATAGAAAGAGGCGCAAGCTTATCTTCTTATAAGAAAGTATTTCGCGTCCTACCGCGCAAAGAATGAGAATTTTCGGCTCGCTTATTGACGATGCCGCTCACTCAACCAAAAAAAAACTCAAACACTACTTGCATTTTTCACTGAAATTATTATATTTAGTCAAAAATTATATTAACAAACAAAGGGTCAAGTTATGCAGACTTACATTAAGCGAGATGTTGTTGACAAAGTTTACGAGCTTGTAAGTGAGGAGACCACCGATGTCAAGCAGGTGGCCTCGGTTGTTAATGCCACCTTCACCGCGCTGCGAGAGATTATGACTCAAAGTGATGCGGAAAGCCGGATTGAAATCAGAAACTTCGGCGTCTTCGAGGTAAAAAAGACCAAAGCTAAGCCTAAAGCCCGTAATCCTAAAACCAACGAAGTGATATACGTTCCGCCGCGCAGAAAAACCCATTTTAAACCCGGAAAACTTCTCCAGGATGCTCTGAAGAAACCGGTTGACTAAAACAGTTTTCCGCCGGAGCAGAGGGGCGCTGACTTTGTATCCGATAGCAGCGATTACAATTCAGGATTACCCGAACACCCCTCTACCGGCGAAACAAGCGCGCAGTTTCCCATCGCTGGATAACATTTAGCTCCCGGCGCTGTCGTCTCTCGCACTCTCCGGAGTCGGCGATTGACTCTGCTTAAATTTAAACTGCGGCGCCGTTCGTATCACGTTCGTTCGTGGTAAAAAAGTCCCGGTCGCTATAGGTTTACTGAAAAGGGGCCTCGTCTAAAAATCGGCCCCTTTTTCTCTTGAGTCTGACTGAACCTCACAGCGCGAACCGAAATTTTTTATACTTCGTGGCGGATAGCCGCGAAAAAAAGACCATCCGTGATGGCCGGCTGTAATTCAAGGCACATCCTTGACGCACACTGAATCTCCCCTTCGACTATGGCCCGCGCATAGTGCGTTTTTCAGCGGACTCCCACGGAACTCTCGATGAACCATCTTCTCCATTGTGACCATTATGATAGAAGGTAAAACAGTCTATTTTCCCCAAACCGGCGCTGCCAACACCGAGGCCGCTTTGCGCCTCGCCGCGGAAAGGATAGCTCAGGGGGACATTGGCAAGGCGCTGGTGGCGACCACCCGGGGCGAAACCGGCCGCCTGGCGATGGAAATCCTGGAAGAAACTGAGGTCATCGTAGTAACCCATTCCTACGGTTTCAGCCAGGTCAACCGGCAGGAACTGACCGCGGAAAACCGGGAAGCCATCGAGGGGCGCGGCGGCAAAATCCTCACCTGCCAGCACGCCTTCGGCGGCGTGGGACGGGCTGTGAGGAAGCAATTCGGCGCCTACCAGCTGGAAGAAATCATCGCCAACACATTACGCGCTTTTGGAGAAGGGACCAAGGTCTGCCTGGAAATGACCCTGATGGCGGCTGACGCCGGATTAGTGAATTACGGTGAAAACATCCTCGCGGCGGCAGGAAGCGGCTTCGGCGCCGATACTGTGATGATAATCAAAGCGGCCAACGCCCAAAACTTCTTCGACCTCAGGGTTCAGGAAATCATCTGCAAACCGCTGTTTCAAGACTAATGTCAAGAAGCTCTTGACCAAATGCATTCAGTATGCACACAATGCAGTATGATTGGATAATCGTAATCGCCGAATGACAATGTTTTGTATAGATATACCTTTCAAGGTATAATATTTGCACTTATTCATAGGTTACACAATAATTCTGATATCCCTTGACTGCACTCGAATCTTTTTTACCGTATAGCGTCCGTTTCGGAGTTATGTGGAAATAATCTATGTTCAATATCTATTATGGCTTGACTTCGTTCGACGCTTTAGCGATACAAACCATCATCCGATGGATTCTCTTCGCGGACAATCGCACCACGAAGGATGAAAATTCACAGCTCGCGTGATACACAGCCGTTTTTTTCAGATTGTATCTTAGGGTAGTTCACATCTGGAATATTTTGCCGGTATGTATATAGTCATACTCACAGCCCTGGCTCTCATAACTTTATGGGCGCTGGAATACCGCCGTCACCTTTGCAATCTGCTCTCCATCCCCATCCGCATCCATGTGAACGGAACGCGGGGTAAATCCAGCGTCACCCGCCTCATCGCCGCCGGACTCCGCGCCGGGGGAATCAAGACCTTGGCTAAAACTACAGGCACCCTTCCCCGGATTATCGACGAGGATGGTTTGGAAATTCCGGTGCCCCGGCCCTTCATGGTGAATATTATCGAACAGTTGAAGATCATCGACTTTATGCGGAAACGCTCCCCCCAGGCGATGGTGATGGAGTGTATGGCGGTGATGCCGGAGTATCAATGGATATGTGAGCACAAGATGGTCCGCTCTACCATCGGAGTCATTACCAATTCCCGCCTCGACCACACCCGGGAGATGGGGCCCGACCTCAATAATATCACACTATCCCTCTGCAACACCCTGCCTAAAAAAGGCGTGGCTTTCACCGCTGAACGAAATATGTTGCCATTGATGCAGCGAACCGCTTCTAAGACTAAAACGGAACTTTTCCCCGTCAACGGTTCCACCGTATCCAGCGCGGAAATGGCCGGATTCCAGCATGTTGAGCATCCGGACAACGTTTCCCTGGCTCTGGCGGTGTGCCAGCATCTTGGAGTGGAACGGGAAATCGCGCTTGAAGGGATGTATCATTCCCATCCCGACGCCGGGGCGATGAAGATTTTCAAGATGGAGAACGGGGCGAAAAAAGTGTACTTCATCAACGCCTTAGCCGCTAACGATCCCGATTCAACCCTGGAAATCTGGCGCAGGGTGCGGGAAATCTACCCCGAAGGAGACCGCGTCACCATTCTGCTGAACACCCGCGCCGACCGCTACGACCGCAGCCTGCAGCTAATAGAGATGTGCCATCGCAACATCCGCTATGACGATTTGGTGTTGATAGGCCAAAAAATCGACCAGGTCGGAGCCTTTTCGGCGCGCATCGGAGTGGAAAAAAATCGCCTGGTTCAGATAAAAAGCCGTCGCGCAGAAGAAATCCACCACCGGCTGATGGCGATGGCCTCGGAAAACGGCTTTTCGCTGATATTCGCTATTGGTAATATGGGCGGAGGCGGCTTACAGGTGGCGGACTATTTCCGGAAAAAGGCGGCTGCGGTGGAAAACGGCGAGGAGGCGCTGGCGGTTGAAAAACAATAAACCGAAAAGTGGTCATCGATAATTTTAATACCTATTCTCTCGATTGAAATTTCTAATCCATAACCCACGACTTTATGATTGAGATTGCCATCGGGCTGGGGGTTGTCTTCAGCCTGTTCTTCAATGAAATATTCGGCGCTGCGGCAGGGGGGATCGTGGTTCCGGGATACATCGCCCTCAACCTGCATGACCCCTACAAACTGGCGGGCACAGTGGTTGTGGCTTTCGTCACCTTTCTCACCATCAGACTGGCCTCGAACTTCATAATCATTTACGGCCGGCGGAGGTTAGTGCTGGCGATTTTGCTCGGATTCATCTTCGGCTACATCTCCCGGCAGTTGATACTATACGAAGCGTTCTCCCTGGATTTCCGTATGCAGGCCATCGGTTTCATCATTCCCGGATTGATCGCCAACTGGATGGAACGTCAGGGAGTGATTAAGACCCTTTCCATAATGTTTCTCACCGCAGTGATTGTCCGCCTGCTGTTGATGCTCATCACCGGAGGGGAGGTGATTGGCAGTGTTTAGACCCAGCATACTATCCCGGCGGACTATGATAGCGCTGGCGCTCATCGCCCTGGCGCTCTACTATTGGTCGGAAACCTCCAGAGTGAAAATCGAAGCCGATTTTCATGCGGAAAAGGTCGCTGCCTCTCGGCAAATGCTGGAGGCGATGAAAGTCATCAAGGAGAACCGCGCCGCTCAAGGAGTGTTCCCCTCGGAACTGGGAGACCCCCTGGCGATGATATTAGTGGGACAATCCCACAGCCTGATAACCACCACCGAAGGCATCCTCTCCGCCAAGCACACCGTTCTCAACCCTAACTTCGCTGCGGTATTGGTGGACCTGCTGAAACAGGCTGATGCGCAATCCGGGGATAAGATAGCGGTGGGAATGACCGGCTCCTTCCCCGGCTTGAACCTGGCGCTGCTTTCCGCCTGCAAGGTGCTGAATTTAGAACCAGTGATAATCTCTTCCCTGGGAGCCTCCTCCTGGGGCGCAAACCAGGAAGATTTTACTTGGCTCGATATCGATAAAATCCTGCTGGATGAGGGAATTTTTACCTATAAGTCAATCGCAGCTACCATCGGCGGGGGCGATGATATCGGAACCGGACTTTCTCAGAAGGGGCTGCAATTACTGAGCGCGGCGGCCAAGCGGAATGAAGTTCCTCTCATCCTGACCGACCGCCTCCAGACCCAAATCACCCGCAGGATGGAGCTTTACGGAAACCCCAAAGGGTACAAAGCCTATGTCAATATCGGCGGCGGCATCGCTTCTTTAGGGCACACCGCCAACACCGACCTCATCGAACCCGGCTTCCATCACCGCCTGGTCCCTAAAAACTACCCGGGACTCGGTGTGATTAACAAATTCGGGAAAGAGACTGCGGTTATTCAGTTGGAGAAGATCGATGAACTGCGGCGCAGATACGACCTCCCCTTGGCGCCCAATCCCCTGCCCCCCATCGGCGTGGGTAAAGTGTTCTCGGAAACACGCTATAATTTAAAAGTGACCACGGCTTCGCTGGTCATCATCGCCCTGCTGCTGGCGGGAGTGTTCCGCCTGGATAAGAGAATTTTCCGCTTCGCCGACAAGGGAACCGATCCTGACCAGTTGTTGTAAAGCATAATCGTTATATATAACAGACATCAACGCCTTCAATACCGAGCGCTGCCATATATGAGAAGATTCATCCCCATATTTATCATACTGCTCACCGCAGGTTTTGCGCCGGGCAATGGTAAGTATTCCTTTCTGAAGCCTGATATTCACGGTAAAGCGGTCAAAATTCAGGTTAAAGGGAAAAACTATACCTACTACCGGCTCGACCGCAAAAGTCCGCTTCAGTTCACTTTAGCCGGCCCCGCGACGATAAAAGTCCTCACCCGTCTGGATATGACCCCGCATAAAAAGGGCCGCAAAATAGACTATAAGGTTTTCTGTGAAAAAGATAACCGGAAAACTCACTTCACACGCTCCGGGGTGGCGGTCAAGGGAGTCAAACTGGTTGGCGGGAAAAACAGTCGCATCGGCGGCAGTAAATCCTTTGAAATCGACCTCGATGAAGGAAACCATAAAGTCATATTATCCCTCGACAAGAAATCCAAAGATGTGGTTTACATCCGCCTCTTAAAGGAAGGGGCTTCCATCGTGGACGAACCCAAGCGGGTGGCTCTGACCCCGATGGAATTCACCAACCAGGTGAAAATAATGGTGAAGGAGAATGAATTCGATTACTATCGTGTAGGTTCTCAGGATTCTCTGCGGCTGGAAGTAATCGGACCCGCAACTGTAAAAGTCCTCGCCCGCCTGGAATACGATGTTACAATGCGGGGCGAACTCAAATACCGTATGCTGGTTTTCGAAGATGGAACTCTGAAAAACACTTTCATCCTCTCCACCCGCCTGTCCGACGTTACGGTATATAAAGAAGAGGGCGCAGAGAAGCGGTTGGCTCGAGGCGAGTCCTTTTACATTGAAGTCCCCCCCGGCCAGCATACATACACCTTTGGAATGCGGGACAACGGCTGGACTTCTCTGCTCAAATTCTATATCCCGGTCAAAGCGCTGGACAATAAGATACGGTAAACTGTCGGAACGGTAAGAGTTACCTCTTTTTTTAAGACTTGCGGACTTGCCGACCTGGAGACTTGCGGACTTATTCAATAATGAAGCGACTCATCCCCATATTCCTTTTGGTTTTAATTTTCGCCGGGACTGCAGCGGGTGAAGGCTTTTTTAAATTTCACAGCCTTCGGCTGCAGTTTACCGCCAACTATGACGACAACATACTGCGATACTCCGACCGGGACCTCGACCGCTTCGAACAGAGTTCTGAATACTATCCCTCTATGCTTTCCTCCTACGACGATTGGAAGAACGAATTCCGGCTTAAGACTTATTTCCGGGGACCCCGGCTGTTCGGCAGCCGGATGCGCCTCTATTACTTCGCTAAATTCGCCGCCTACTACCGCAATCCTTTCAAAAACTACCATAATCACACTCTGTACATCAACCAAAAGCTGGGGAAAAAACTTGAGGCTCACTTCAAATACTTCTATATGCCCAAATTCTACCTCCGGGAATACCGCGACCGCGATTTGGACCGCTATGAAAGCTGTGATTTCGAAAACCATCAGGTCCGGCCCGCTATCACCTATACCATACTGAAAAAAACCGATGTTACAATAAGAATTGAATACGAACAAATTTATTATAATAAGTACTTCACCGAATACGACAGCGAAAGCTGGCTCTATGAAGGGCTGCTGACTCAAAAAATGGGGCGGAACCTGACGCTGGGATTAAGCTACGGCTTCAAAGTCTCCGACAACGCCGGCTACACTTCGTTGTTGTCCACCCCCGGCTCCGCTCCGGAGGAGGACAGCGAATACGGGGAAAGCTCCTATGAAGCCGACATCTATCAATTCGACGCCCGCTATCGTCTGCGAAAATTGTGGGGAGAAGACTCCGACATAAGTCTGCAGTACAAACTCCGCCGCCGCTGTTACTCCACCGATAACACCGTAGAAGATGACCCCTTCCACGCCGGGAGGGTTGATTTCCGGCACCGGATAACGGCTTCAATCACTCGGGATATTCTTCCGCTGCTGGAGATGGAACTGGGTTACATCCACGAATGGCGGGACACCGATTCGCCGGCGCCGCTGGTGAAGGAGATTAAAAACTTCCGTCAGAATGTGCTCGCTTTTTCCCTGACTTATAAGTTTTTCTAATTCACTTGGATTTACATCGGTAGGTTACTTACTGGTTGGTAAGTATATACCCTTTAATGGACATTCCCGACCTACACCCCTGGAACCTCGATTATCAATCGGCGCGTGACCTCCAGACTCAACTTCGACACCGCCTCGACCTCACCCCCGGGACGATTGAATTTAAAAAGGTCGCCGGGTGCGATGTCTCCTCCGAATGGCATGGGAAAACCTTTTTTGCGGCGGTGGTTACACTTTCCTACCCCGACTTTACCCCGATTGAAGATGCTGTAGCGGAGTGTGAAGTGGACTTCCCCTATATCCCGGGGCTGCTCTCTTTCCGGGAAATGCCTCCGCTGCTGAAAGCCTTTGACAAGTTAAAAATCCGGCCTGATGTCATCTTCTGCGATGGCAGCGGGACCATCCATCCCAGAGGCTTCGGGCTGGCTTGCCACCTGGGACTGTGGCTGGGGATTCCCGCTATCGGTACGGCGAAAAACCTGCTCTGCGGCGAGCACCGCGCTCCGGGTAATGATAAAGGGATGTGGGAGCGGGTAACATTGAACGGAGAAGTCATCGGCGCAGCGCTCAGAACCCGGCAGGGAGTCAAACCGGTCTATGTGTCACCGGGGAATATGCTTTCATTAGAGCAGGCGGTGGAATTCACGCTGAAATGCTGTCCCCGATACCGTATCACCGAACCCGTCCGTGAGGCGCACCGAGCCGCCAACCGGGCAAGGGAATCGATGAAAATTCAGAATAAAAAAACCAACTCCGTCGTATCTTGTCTGAACTGAAAGTCAAATGCCCTCACTGCGGGGAGACGGTCAAAGTCTATACCAATCCCATCCCCACCGTGGATATCATTATACGGCGCAAGGGGAAGATTGTACTAATCGAGAGAGGCGAACCTCCCTACGGGCTGGCTTTACCGGGTGGATATGTGGAATACGGGGAAAGCCTGGAAGACGCCGCCTTACGGGAAGCGCTGGAAGAAACCGGACTCAGAGTGAAAAACCTGCAGCAGTTCCGCGCCTATTCCGACCCGGCGCGGGATCCCCGGCAGCACAACATTTCGGTAATGTTCCACGGCGATGGCGAAGGAATCCCTGAAGCGGGCTCGGACGCAAGTAAAATCGTGGAAATCCCGCTGGATGAAATCGACCAGCGAGAACTGGCCTTCGACCATAAAAATATCCTCAACGACTACCGCCGGATGGTGGAGCGGGTGATGAGACGGTAAACAGATTGATAATTTGACTTAATATTATTAAATTGAACGCATTGTGCTATTTGAAAGTACTATTTATGTTGTTGTATTTAATAGTGATGGTGATTTCTTAGAATCACAGAATCCCACAGAAATCACTGAAGCCACAGAAAAATACTGAAAACAGCCTTACCGCCTTTTCTGTGAATTCTGTGAACTCAGTGTTTTTCTGTGTTTCATAACATGACACCATCTGATATTATAATCTAAATCAATATTATACAATATAATATGCTAAAAATACAATTTATTCTAAACTAGCACAAGTCGTTAAATTGTCTAAAATAAACTAAAATAATTGTTGCTTTTTTGTCAATCTATATTTAATTTCAAATAATAGCAATATCAATATATACCCAGTATCCTCGTTCTTCATTGATAATTATGTAATTATTTAGTTCTTTGATCATTATCCCCCTAAAGTCATTCTGTCAAGCGAAGCGCAGACAGAATCCCTCTGTGTTTTTATAGGCTTTGCGACTAAAAAAGAAGGATTCTGGCTTCGCCAGAATGACCGAAATTGAGTTTACTTGAATAATCTAACAAATACATAATTTTGATAATATTAGTCTCTGTGAGTAACTTTTCCGTTTCTAGCGGAAAAAGCTTGAATCGATATATGTGAATATCGCTATACACTTGACCATAATTATTTTCGCGCTATTTAATCATAAGGAGACAGCTATGGACTGCAGCAGAAAATTGTTAATGCTCACCCTTGCAGCGGGGCTCTGTTTCGCGCTCGCCTTCGCGCCCCCTGCAGCGGCGGAGCGCATCGTTTATGACGATTCCTGGAGTGGAGCCGGGTTCAACCTGGTTTCAGCCGAGTCAAGGGGAGTCGAGGTAGTCTTCTCCATCACGGAGATGTACCTCGAAGAACTTGTCGTCCAGGGGCAGACGATGCAGATGATACACCTGCCCGGAGTCATCCTCCCCAACGACGCCGGCGCGCCCAACCTGCCCGGTACGGGACGGTACATCGCCCTCCCTGAAGGAGCTACTGCCAGGGTGGAAATCCTGGACTCGAGGGTAGCCACCTTTAGAGACATCGATATGCTTCCCGCGCCTCCCATCCCCCTCGATACCGACGATTCCCCCACGGTTTACGAAAAGGATATGACTATCTATACCCGCAACGCCTATTACCCCGAAAATCCGGTGATGGTCTCCGATGAAGCCGAACTCAGGGGTGTGGATGTTGTCATCCTGGGTATCACCCCCTTCCAGTACAACCCAGTTACCAAGGAACTGCTGGTTTACCGCGACCTCCGGGTCCGGGTTACATTTGAGGGTGGTTCGGGCTATTTCGGGGAAGACCGGCTGCGCAGCCGCCACTGGGAACCGGTATTAAGGTCCAACCTGATGAATTACTCCTCCCTGCCTCAAGTGAACTTTAACCGGATGCCGCTGAACAACAGTGATGAGGATAACGTGGAATACGTTATCATCGTCCCTGACGACCCGGAGTTCATCGCCTGGGCTGACACCATCAAGCAATGGCGGAAGAAGCAGGGCATCATCACCGGCATCACCACCTTGACCGAAATCGGCGGCAACAACGCCAGCTTGATTGAGAGCTATATCAACAACGCCTATAACTCCTGGACCATAGCCCCGGTGGCTTTCCTCCTGCTGTCCGACTATCAGAATTCCGGCGACATCTACGGTATCACTTCTCCGGTGTGGAACAACTACTGCGTATCGGACAATATCTTAGCGGACATCAACGGCGACGACCTGCCCGACCTGGCTCACGCGCGCATCTGCGCCCAGAACGGCTCCCAACTGGCGCTGATGATTAACAAGTTCCTGAATTATGAGCGCACCCCGCCCACCAGCGTCAATTACTACGACCAGCCGCTGATTGCAGGTGGATGGCAGACCGACCGCTGGTTCATCATCTGCTGTGAGATTGTTTACGGATTCCACGCCAATGCGATGGGAAGGCACCCGGTGCGGCAGTACGCAGGAGCCACCGGTCCCCCGTCTTCCTGGTCGACGAACCAGAATACTTATATGCTGGTCAATTACTTTGGACCCACCGGTTTAAATTACATTCCCACCACCCCTTCGCACCTGACCAACTGGGGCGGTAACGCCACCGGCATCAACAACGCAATAAACAGCGGTGCATTCTATACTCTGCACCGCGACCACGGCTCCGTCACCGGATGGGGTCACCCCAGTTACAGCATCGGCAACCTCAGCGGCTTGAACAACTCCGACCTGACATTCGTGCTTTCTATCAACTGCCTCACAGGGCAGTATGACGGCGGTCAGGAGTGTTTTGCCGAGGCTTTCCACCGCCATACTTATGGCGCTTTGGGTGTCATCGCCGCCTCGGATATATCCTATTCTTTTGTGAATGACACCTATATTTTCGGCCTTCACGATTGTATGTGGCCCAATTTTGACCCGGGCTATCCCGCGCCGGATATCACCGGACCCGACAATCTCAGACCCGCATTCGCCAGCGCTTCGGGTAAACACTATCTGGCGGCTTCAAGCTGGCCCTATAATACCCAGAACAAGGTGCACACCTACCACCTCTTCCATCACCACGGTGACGCTTTCATCACACTGTACGACCAGGTTCCCCAGCAACTCACAGTCAATCATGCGGGCGCGCTCCTGGGCGGCGCTCCCTCCTTCAGCGTGACCGCCAACCAGGACGCGGTAATCGCCCTCACCGTCGGCGGGAACATCATAGGCACGGCTGAGGGAACCGGAGGACCGGTGGAAATCAACATCCCGGCACAAAGCCCCGGCGACACTATGCTGGTTACCGTAACTAAGTATAATTACTATCGCTATGAAGGCCGGGTGCCGGTTATTCCTCCTTTAGGACCGTATGTGATTGCCAGCGGCTGCCAGGTGGTGGACACCCAAGGATGGCTCACCAACGGCCAGCTCGACTACGATGAAACAGTCAAGCTCACCCTGAGTATGCAGAACATCGGAGTCGCCTCCGCCAACAATGTCCGGGTGTTGATTACTTCCGAAGATACACTGCTCACCATTACCGACAGCACCGCCAACTATGGCACCATCGCCGCCGGTTCCACCGGCACAGTGCCGGAGGGCTTCGAGGTCAGCGCCGACGCTTTGACGCCCGACGAGCACATCTTCATAATCAATGTGATGGCGCAGGGTGACAGCTTATGGGAATCCAGCTTCGCTCTCACCGGCCACGCCCCCGTGATGGCGCTCGACCATCTGGAATTTAACGACCCCACCGGTAATAATAACAACTGGCTCGACCCGGGTGAAACCGCGGATATGATTGTGTTCCTGATAAACGAGGGGACGTCGCCCGCGGTCAACCTGAACAGTCTAATAACCACCAATGACCCCTACCTCACGCTCAACAGCACCACCGGCAATTTCGGCAACATCGCGGCCGCCGGAACCGGGTCGGCGACCTACAACGTTACCGCCGCTCCCAACACTCCGCAGGAGCATATTGCGCCGGTGAATATCGGGGTTCAAGGACTGCACGGTTATCTGAACCAGTTCCAGTTCGACGTGATGATTGGCAACCGGCTCTATGCTCCCACCGGGCCCGACAACTACGGCTACAGCGCCTACGACCCCTTCGACACCCCGGAATGCCCCCAATACGACTGGGTGGAAATCTGCGCCGACTCCGGCGGGCCGGGAACACTGGTGAACTTCACTCTGGACGACCAGGTGCTGCATTATGGTCTGCCCTTCACCTTCCCCTACTACGGGATCAACTACGATTCGCTGACCGTAGCCACTAACGGCTGGATTGCGCCGGGCATCGTCACCGAGGAGGATTACTCCAATTCCGGCATCCCCGACCCTGACGGCCCGCCGCAGATGATAGCCCCCTATTGGGAAGACCTGTCGCCACAGCGCGCCAATTCCGGCAGGGTCTGGATATACTCCGACACCCGTAACCACTGTGTGATTGTGGAATACAACCATATCGAGCAGTACGCCCCCACCGGCGCCTTCGAAACCTTCCAGGTGATGCTGTTCGATCCGGCATTCCACCCCACCTCTACCGGAGACGGCCGCATCCTCTTCCAGTATAAGGATGTTTCCGCCGCTTTGCAGGCGGAGGGGACCATCGGCATCGAAAACCACCTGGAGAACGACGGGCTGGAATACTTCGCCGGTATCGAAGGGGAGACCCCGCGCTGGGATGAGCACGCGCATCACATCACCAATGAGTTCGCCATAATGATTACCACGCCTGCGGGCGGCCCCAGTATCGCTGTGACTATCACTCCGACTAATCCCCCGGTGTCCGTACCGCCCGCCGGCGGAACATTCGGTTACACCGTTGGTATCAACAACGTAGGTCAAAATCCTGTGACCTTCGACGGCTGGATTGAAACCATCCTTCCCAACGGCAACGTTTACGGGCCGCTGTTGCTGCGCACCAGTCTCACTATCCCCGGCGGAGCCTCGATGCAGCGGACCTTGAATCAGACCGTACCCGGTATGGCTCCTATGGGCACCTATCAATACGTAGCCAATGTCGGCGAGCATCCGGGGACTGTCTGGAGTTCAGATTCCTTCCCCTTCACCAAAACCGGAATCGACGCCAATTCCCCCATTCAGGGATGGGCGGTTTCCGGCTGGGATGACGCCGAAGCCGCGATGACGCTGGCGCCGGATGAGTACTACCTTAAGCAGAACTCACCCAATCCCTTCAACCCCGTGACCACCATCGCCTTCGGACTGCCGGAATCGGGGAATGTGGAGCTCAAGATATTCAACATCGGCGGCCGCCAAGTCGCTTCACTGGCTGAAGGCTGGATGGAAGCGGGTAACCATTCCATAACCTTCAACGCCTCCGCGCTGTCCAGCGGCGTCTATTTCTATCAACTCAAGGCTGAAAAGTTCAGCCAGGTGAAGAAGATGCTTATGGTGAAGTAGAAACCGCTTACAGTTTAACGATAAAGGGCGCTCGACCTCGGGCGCCCTTTTTTTGACTGTTAGTTGGTACAAGGTTATATTAGGACGATAATTGAATACAATTGGAGTCCGAAAATGAAACGATTGATGTTGGCAGTACTGCTGGTCGGCTTGACAGCGGCGGCGCTGCCCGCTCAGGAATGGGTGCGGGTGGAATGGTTCGGTCATTCCTGCTTTCGGTTAATCCTCAAAGACGGCTACCGGGTGGTTTTCGACCCTATGAATCAAGGGCGGATGAGATACACCCTCCCCGACAGCGCCGACATAGTGCTGATGACACACGACCATTTCGACCACAACAATTGGAAGCCTCTGAATGCGGAAGCGAACTATATGGCAAACGGGCGCGAACCTGAATTTAAACTGATGACTAAGAAGAAAAAACTGGAGGCGTTAGTCGAAGGCGTGGTCAAAGCCCACGAGGAGAAGGTCGAATTCTATACTGTACCTTCCTGGCATGACGACAGCGGCGGGAAGGAACGCGGCGCCAACGGCATAATCTGCCTGCAGACCGCCGGCATCCGTTTCGTCCACTTAGGCGACCTGGGGACGCTTTTAGACAGCGCCCAAATCGCTGACATCGGGCCGGTTGACGTGCTTTTCATCCCGGTGGGAGGGAAATACACCATCGACGACGCCGAAGCGGAAGTGGTTTGCCGACAGCTTAGTCCCAAGCTGGTCTTCCCTATGCACTTCCATACTGAACGGCTGGGCACGGGATTGGGTTTGAAGAAACTGGAAGATTTTCTCTACCGCTGCGACCGTATCCGGCTGGTAGCGGACTTTACATTGATACTGACTCCAGCGAACCTGCCGGAGGAAATGCAGGTTGTGAGGATGCAGTTTCATCCCTGATACGGAATAAGTCAAGTCCCCGCTTCGCTAAAGTCATAGCATAACGCAGAATCACCCGATTGCTTCGCTTCGCTCGCAATGACAGGAAGAGGTATGCATTCCCACGCGGGAGCGTAGGAACGAGGTAAGTAATCTTATATCGGAGGGTGAAAACAGCTTCAATTATTAAGATAAAAAATCCGTCAGTTTCGGTTAAAGTTTCGCGTAAGAATGACGATAATAATTATAGGACGAGACCTCGAAACATTTTTCGAGAAGCACGGAAACTTAACCTAAACCGGCGGAAAATATGTACTACCGTATATTATATACCTCGATACTCAGCGGATTCTACATTATCATCACCAAGCTGTTCCCATCGTTAAGGGAGGAAGATTAACCGGGAAACCGATACTTTTTTCACCCGCAGGCAGTGTTTTAGGCAACCTCATCGTCCCCCAAAAATCCCGGGAGCCCTCCGCAGGCTTCCGGTTTTTTTCGGACAAGACTACCCGAAAATCCGCTCAATCGCCCCCGCAAGAACGGGAATATCGTCGGGGAATACGGTGCGGAAATCCATCACTACCGCCTCCTCCTCGATGCGGGTGAATATGGGCGGGACGTTCTTACGCAGCTTATAAGCCAGCTCGTCCGGAGTCATATCGTTCGGCCGCAGGGTGATAATCTTAGTCGGGATATACCGCCCCGGCAAAGACCCTGAACCCATCTGCGACGACCCCTTCTCCACTTTCGCCTCGCATTTCCCCTCTAATACCGGTTTCACCTTGCGCAGGAAACTCCGCTCCTTGCGTCCGATTTCATCGGGTGTGCGGGTCAGCAGCCTGAAGGTGGGGTGGTGTTTCAGCAGGGTTTCCCTATCCAAAAACAGTTTCAATGTCGCTTCCAGCGCGCTGTAGGTCAGTTTGCCGCACCGGAAAGCCCGCACCAGCGGGTTCTTCTTGATGATGTCGATATACTTCTTTTTCCCCACGATGACGCCGCATTGCGGGCCTCCCAGCATCTTGTCCCCGGAAAAGCACACCAGGTCGGCGCCGTCGCGGATGGAATCGCCCACTATCGGCTCCGGCGGCAGTCCGAATTCGGTGACGTCTATGAGGCAGCCCGATCCGATGTCGTCCGCCATCGGCAAATCGTGCGCGTGCGCCAGCTCCGCCATCTCCTTCACCCCCACTTCCGAGGTGAAACCGGTGATGAGGTAGTTCGACTGGTGCACTTTTAATACCAGGCCGGTGTTGTCGCTGAGGGCTTCTTTGTAGTCGCGCAGGTGAGTCTTGTTGGTGGTGCCCACCTCCACCATAATCGCCCGCGACCGCTCCATCACGTCCGGGATGCGGAAGGAGCCCCCGATTTCCACTAACTGCCCCCTTGAAACGATGACTTCCTTATCCTCCGCCATCGAATTGAGCAGCACGATGGTGGCGGCGGAATTGTTGTTCACCACGCAAGCCGCCTCCGCGCCGGTGAGGAAGCAGAGCAGGTCTTCGGCGTGCAGATAGCGGTTGCCGCGGCGGCCGGTTTCCCGGTCGATGGCGGTGGTGGAATAACCCATTGTCGCGAAATAGAGGTTTTTCTGGGCTTCCTCCGCCAGGGGCGCCCTTCCCAGGGCGGTGTGCAGGATTATCCCTGCGGCGTTGACCGCGGGATGCACCGAGGGGCGCGCTTTTTCGCGCAACAGATGCACCACCCGCTCCGCCAGGCGGTCGGGGGCAATGTCGATTTCGTCCAGCTCCGCTTCGGTTTCGGCGGTCAGGATGGTCTGGCGCAGGCGGTCCAGTTCCTGCCGCACCAGGAAGTTGCCGTAGAGCTGGGGGAGTTCCTCCAGGGCTTCCCATACGACGGGCAGATGCAGCAGTTTGGGCATCCCGATGAGGGAATCGAGGAGGTTTTTGCGTTTTTGGTCTAATGACATAGATAATTAAGAATTAAGAATTGAGAATTAATAATTATTTCGATTCAGTGTTTGGTGTTAGGTCAGGTGTTTAGTAATGTGGAGACCTGACAGACAATTCAGTCCTGTAAATACTCTTTTAACTTTTCTACAATTTACTAGCTACCTCCTTGTAATCTTAGGATATAGCCAATAGTTATTAATCCAGATAACACTGCTATACAGAAAATACTGAACCCCAGTGCACCTAAACGATGACGTTTTTTAACAGTTTTTTGCCTTTCATGCTCAATTTCTTCTGGTATATCTAAAGAAGCAATGCCTTTTTGAGGAAAATATCCAAGAAGAAACACTATCGCGGAAACAAGAAAGAGAACTGTTGGGATTATTAACAGTATCCCAATTTTCAAAGTCGGTATATACTCATCAGGAAGAATAAATTTTGATAGTGCAATGTATATTGGAATTGCACTCATCGATGTGCCAATCATGAACTTACAAAACTCGCGCCCTGTATTAATTGACTCAATTAACATGGACTTGCCAGCCTCATAAATAGCTTGATTTATGAGGCTGGCAAGTCCATGTTAATTGAGTCAATTAACATGGACTTGCCAGCCTCATAAATAGCTTGATTTGTTGGCGTAATAGTTGTGACATCACAAGTATTTATGATATTCTTTGTTTCATCTTTGTTATTAGTTTTTTTATTCATAATTATCCTCCTCTACCAAACCAAGCACAGTAACATTTTCAATACCTTCAGAGGTAGAGTCATGAAGATAAAAAGTAGCTTGATAATGCTCACCTTTAACAGGACAAATGAATAATCGAGTTATTTTCACTCTTTGTGAACTTCCTCTTGTGTCTGTAAGCATCTTAATAATCATTGGCCTCCTTACTTCAAGCCAATACCTGTGAATACCTCCGCAATGTGGGCAATCGTGGATTTCAATAATTTCTTTACTCATTTAAATACTCCCTTGTTAAATTAAAATATTATTTTATCGGTAAGCGAGTTTGTCTAGGTATTTTTAATGTGCCATAGTGGTTTGACTGAGATATTTGAATACCATGTTCACATTTCTCTGAACCGCTGATTAAAAGATGATTAACGCTGATTTCGCTGATGTTTTTATCAGCGTAATCATTACTTCATCAGCGTCATCTGCGATTCAGACGCAACTCCCCTCTCGCGCCGCAACGGACCATCCGGCGCCGATAGGTCATCCCCCAATGCCCCTGACGGATTCGGTGGAATCCATTTTGATCCTTATAATATTTTTATCCCCTCGTTCCCACGCTCCCGCGTGGGAATGCAGACAAGAGACCCTTTGATTAGGGTTTCTTATAAAACAGCTTGCAGAAACAATTGCCGTCTTTCGCGATTTCCTCTTCCCAAGGCTGGCAGGGGCACTGCGTGTCGGTCTCAGTGTTCAGAGGATGCGATTGCTTGCAGGGGCAATAGTATTTGCCGAAATTCACAAAATTCTCCGTCATCAGTCCCACCACCTTTTCCATCCGTTCCTTATCCGGATTCAGGATATATCCTTTCTTTACCGCGATTTTGGACACTATCGAAAGGGTTTTTTCGTACTCTTCCGTGTGAGTGGTCCATTGGTTCATTTTGCGATACCTTTCTTTTTGAGTGCACTGATAGATTTTAATGGTCCGCCTATGCGAATCTTGACAGCGCGCTCCCTTTATGTCTTCCCACGCCTTAAGCTATATGAGCCGTATAATCAGAGGGACTACGATGCCGGTGAGCGCCAGGCAGAGTATCACTCCGGTAAAAAGATAATACCTTTTACCATAGTTTGTCAACAAGGAAGCGTCGTAATACTTGTCCACTTCGTTGTCTTGGTACATACTGAGCAGCCCCTGTAGCAGCTTGCTTCTGGTGTTCCTGCCGGTGGACAAGGCGGCGATGGCGATGAAGTTCACGATGATGGTCATCAGGATGAATATCGCTATCAGGAAGTCGTCGCTCGATTTCGCCTTTTCGGAAACCGCGTTCGATGCGACTCCGGAGTTGACCGCTAACGCTATCAGATTGAACAACACTGCGGTCACCACGAAGATGGTGTCGGTGCGGGAGCTTTGCTGCAGTTCTTCCACGATGTGTTGGTGGACTTTCTCAATCATAAATTTTTCCTTCTATATGCGTTTTTTCCTGAAATGTCAAGTCGGATTTTATAACTGAACATCGTGAGGAGACCTGACAGAACGAGTTCTTCCGTGTCTTCTTTGATTCAAACGCGCCCCAATCGGCCCATTCAATAACCGCCGGCGCGCTTCAAAAACGCGTGCACGGAGGGGGCTTCCACCGAATGCAGGATGCATTTCACAAATTGGTAGTCCACCCGGCCCAGGTCGATGAGCTGTTCCTTTTCCACATCCTGGCAGAAGACCAGCTCCCCTAAAACTTCCAGCCCGCCGATGATGCCCTGCATACCCGGCGCGTGGGAAAAATACTTGTTTCTGGGGACAAAATAAAGATGGATGTCGTTCTCCGCTTCGGTATCCTTGATAGCGATGATATTGGCTGAAAGATACTCGTGGTGGTTGCAGAATCTGGTCCAGTTGCAGACCCAGGTTACAGCTTGTTCCAGTATCTCTCCGCTTCTACCCCGGAAGTAAATACAGGCAATGGGGTAGTCCCTCTCGGTCAGATTGAAGGGGGGTTTATTCACTTTTCGCGCAGCGGCTACCTCCAGCGAGAAGGGAGGCTGGCCCTGAGGCCGCTTGAAAAACTGGAAATGGAAATGGGTGGGGATGGAGGCGCCTGCCCCTTCGCCGTTGTAGAAACCTATGAAACCGGGAAGCTGTCCGCTGACATCCAGGAGATCGGCCAGAATACCTCGAATGCGTTTCTCCGACTCTTCCGGGGTTTTACTAATCCAGGTTTGTCGGGTATGTTCCTTGGTGGCGATGGTGGCGTGAACCGGCATTAAGGGGAAGGGATTCATCCAGGCGACATACTGCGTTTCGTTGACCGTGATTTCATAGCCGAATTCCGTTCCTCGCTGCTGCCAGCGGATGTTCTCCTTGCAGAGGAAACAGCCGTCATTGACGGCTTTGACGCCTTCGGGGGGGGATTTTCTACCGGCGCCTTTGCCTCGCTCCGCCCGACGGGGATTGTACTGCACGGTGAAGGACTGCCGGTGTTCCCGGTACTCCGGATTATACAGGTGATAGCGGATCACCTGTTTCAGGTCGTCCAGAATGAATCCTGAGTCCATCTGCTGCTGATAAAGGGCTTCCAGCGCGCCCGCCAGTCCCTCCTTTTTGCGAACATCCTCGAGATGTTCGTTGAGCAATTTCCAAGTTTCTTCATATCGCTGTCTATTGAAATCGCGGGGGTTCATAATTTCTCCTCCTGCGAAAACAGGTTATATTTAAATATTTGTTTCTTACCGGAAAAAATGTCTACAGGTTTGCAAGTCAGCAAGTCTTCATCAATAAAAGAACCAACCTTCAGCCTGCTTAACCGAAAATCATTCGATATAATAGCGCATTATCACCTTGCTCGGCGAAGGTCTGGCGCATTCCGTAAATCCCAGTTTCTCGAATACCGCCGGGAAGCCCATATAGCTTGAGACCGGGGGGACTTTTTCGCTTTTTGGCGCTGTCGGGTAAGCCTCCACTACTTTACCGCCACGCTGTTTGACGTATTCCACAGCGGCTTGAATCAGTTTTTCCGTAGTTCTCTGGCGGCGATAGCTTTTGGCGACGAAGAAGCACACTATCGACCATACGGGCTTATCGTCCACGGGCTTGAGTGTTCTTGAGCGGTTCAGCGAAGCGAAATCCTGGCGCGGCGCGACCGAGCACCACCCTATCGCTTCCCCCTCTGAATAAAGCAGAATACCGGGGATTTTCCCTGAATCCACGATGGCTTTCATCGCCCCTCGGTTGCCTTCGCCCTGATTGCGCTCGAATTCTCTGCGGGTAGTACGCCACCACATACACCAGCAGCCGCCGTAGGCTCCTTTAGGTCCGAACAGCGCTTCGAAATCCCCCCATCGCTCCGGAGTCAGAGGGTAAAACTGCATTTTAACATTTCTCGGTTTTCTCTACAAAACTACTATAGGAGATTCACAACAGACAATTAGAATATCTCCTTAAAGTAGACTAAAGACCAGATCAAATATACCAATCCTATTATAGCCCCAAACGGAAACACGATAATCCAGTTGATTGTTATTTTAGGTTTTTCAAATCGCAGACTTGTCGCTGTGCACACTACATTTACCCACAGAAACCAGAAACTGGCCAAACCTGTGAGATAATAACCGATACTCCTGCCAGCCAAAATGAGCGCTATTCCCGCCAGCGTTATAGGAATCGCAATGAATATGTCCGCTAAAGCGATTCCATAGTAAATTTGTTGTTCATGCCAATCATCGACAGAACCATCGGGATTCTTCATTGAGCGTCCCCTGAGGACATTAATCTGCCACACTAAAAGTATTATGCAGATGATGCCAAACAGAACAATATCGGTGTAAAGAATCACCTTGCCCAATACCGGAATATCCAATTTTAAACCTTTCTGTTTGATTAACAGTTGCTTGCATTAAGTGAGTCCGGCTATTAAGGTTATCATTCTTGGCGCACGTAGGCGCTAAGAAATATACCTAACACCCGTTCCAGGCGACTATTACGGTCAGGACACCGGTGATGAGGTTCCCTGAAGTCCACACAATCCTCAGAGAATTGGAATTAAGGTGATGGCCGGATTTCGTTTGGTTCATAGTCCAAAACCAAAAACTGAGGCCGTGGTATATAAGTATCACTCCCGGAAACCAGGCCAGCTTGTAAGCCCATTGAGCGTTTAGAATGAGACCCACTCCCGCGACTCCGTAAATCCACCCTATGATGACATCAGCCGCGGCGATGCCCAGTTCATATACTTTGAATTCAGCCGGCATTCCCTTTTCCGCAATACCTATTTTGGCGGCATAGTCCCAGTTAACTAGAGAAATCAGTTGACCGACCCAGTGAATGAGGAATCCCACGATAATGATTAACACGCCGGTCACAATATTAGCATACGGGAATATCTGGATCATTTTCCTTTTCTCCACTATTCATTGTTTAATTGAATTACTGTGAAGCTCGAGATATCCAGGTACGAACACTTCTCAGGTATACAGCCCACTGACTCATATCATTCCATTCACAATTTGCTTAAATGACGACACTATTATTTCCCACTATCACACCGCCACCCACCCTCCAAGGGGAACAATAGCGTCGTCCTTGAGCTTCCTGAAAACCGGCGGAGTGGCGCCGCTGGGAACCGTAGCGCGGATGATTATCCCCTCCTCCGCCAGGTAGCGGTAAAGGTAATAGTGACCCTCAGGCTCAATTCGGAGGGCTTCGTAATCGCGGAATTCTGGGTCCTGGATAGCTGATATTAAGTTGACGCTGAATAACAATTTCAAAATTCAAGAATATGAATTTGCAATTACTCAGTATCTTTTTTCTTAGAGGTTACAATATTCTCCGACAGCAGTTTAACCAACTGTTCCGATTCCTCAATTAAACTTGCTATCCTCTCTTCTTTGACGGTTTCCGAGTCTCGCAATAACCTCAGCCAGTAATTGGTTACAAGCGCCTCTTTAAGAGCAATCGACATTTTAGCGTTGATATCTTTCCTGCTCTGGCCTCCCAATGCCTCTTCTACATTTACGCCAATCGAACTGCCGGATTTCAGCAGCAGCCGGGATATTATTCTCGCAGTCCTATCGTTCTCCAGATACTTGCATAGTTTGAAAATCCTTAGAGCGAAAGCAAAACTTCTTTCTTGAATTTCATTCTGCTCTTCCGATTTCTCTGTCATCATACCTCCTTGTATAATATTACTAAACTAAATTCTTAATTATGAACTACTTCTCCCACCGCCTTTCCCACCCTTCCGGCTGGTCCTTCAGATACTTGTCGAACCACTCCAGCATCATCTCCCGGTGGGCGGCGTAGTTTTTAAAGCTGCCGGCGATACCGTGCCCTTCGCTCTTAAATTTGACCAGCGCGACATCTTTGTCTAGGACTTTCAGCGCGGTGAACATTTGCTGGGATTCCAGTTCCGGCACATTGACATCCTTTTCGCCGTGCAGCAGCAGCAGCGGGGTGGTGATTTTATCCGCGTTGAACAGCGGGGACTTCTCCACGAAGATATCCTTGCGGTTCCAGGGCGCGCTCTTGGTTAAAGCGATATCCCCGTAGGTGTAACCCCAAATCCCGCCGCCCCAGTAGCTGGCGATGTTGGAAATCCCGTACATCGACACCGCCGCCGCGAAAAGGTCCGTCTTTGTAATTAAATCCATCGTGGTAAAGCCGCCGTAACTGCCACCGTAACAGCCGATACGCTCTTTATCGATGAAATCATTCTCCGCGGTCAGCTTTTCCACCCCCTCGATGATGTCCGCGGTGGCGAATTCACCCCAATCGTTGACGTGATAGGCTGAAAAATCATCCCCGTGCGCCATCGCCCCCACCGGCGTAAGCGCATAAACCAGATAGCCGTTCGCCGCCCAGAAGTGATAGGTGAAATAGAAACTTTCGTCCAGCATCCAGACCCCGGCGTAGTAATATACAATCATCGGATACTTTTTCGCCGGGTCGAATCCGGGGGGATAGAGAATCCATCCGTCAATCTTTTGCCCCAGGCGGTCGGTGAAATCCCAACGCTCGGAGGGGGCGAATTCGAACCTGTCCTTCAAATCCGGATTGGGATCGAACAGCAGGCGCGACTTTTTGCGTTTAGCGTCATAGACGAAAGCACGGTTCGGTTTATCCAATTCTGAGGCGGTGAAGACCCAGTATTTACCATCGATTGACATATCGAAGCGCTTCATATAAAAATGCGGAATCGGGGTTTCGCGGATATCCAAGGGTTTCCGAATGTCAAGAGAATACAGCTTGTTATGAGTCCCTACCATCACCGGGAAATAGAGCCGCCGGTCAGACCGGTTCCAGAAGAGGGCGCTTAAAGTCCCGCCTCTTTCATCGACCGTGAATTGGGTGTGCCCGGTGAGATTGGTCAATTCCAGTGTGTTCAGATTCAAGCGGTAAATATCCACTTCGCTCAAAT
Source organism: uncultured bacterium (assembly GCA_964421875.1). Lineage (GTDB taxonomy): Bacteria > Electryoneota > Tariuqbacteria > Tariuqbacterales > Tariuqbacteraceae > CAYQZD01. The sequence continues at coordinate 5,593 of CAYQZD010000018.1, read as the reverse complement.
TCATCAGCCTGCCGTCAACTTCGTCCCCGCCGGTGAAATGACTGCTGGCGGTGAAACAAAGGTATTCCCCGCCGGTAATAAAGGTCAAATTCCGAGGACGGGTCTCGAAGGGGATTTTAGCGCTGAGCAGGAGCTTTTCATCGCCGGATTTTAGGTTCTTCAGCCAGATTTCAGTAATGAAATAAGGTCTGTTGGGTATTACATAACGCTTGGTGAAGGCAATTTGTCGTTTTTCTGTGTCCAGCGCGAAGTCATCGACCGCGAAATCTCCGGCGCCGGTCAGCGGATGCGCCGCGCCATACTCCAATGACGCCACATATATCTGCCGTTGGTCATGCCAGTCGGTTAAGCGCTCCTCCAGCCCGGTGAACAGCGTGTAATCGTCGTTGCCCCGCAGTTCTCTTTTCCCGTCCACAGTGTAAACCGCGAAGCGTCCGGTGCGGCAAATCCGCAATTTCGCCAAGCCCTTTACCGGGCCCAGAACCGTTTCGGATTCGCCGGTTTTAAGGTCGTAACGCCACAGCTTCCTGCCCTCCTCCACCGAGGTCTGATAGAACAACGCGTCGCTTTGAGGGGTGAACATCGGTGCGCTCACGTTCTTGTCGAACTTTATCTGCCGAACCAACTTGCCGTCTTTGACCGAACGCACTTCAATCCACCGGTGAGACTTGTAAGACTCCTTATCACGCTGCGACACCACCATCGCCGCTAATTTCCCGTCCGGGGAGATATCCAGCCCCGACACTCCGCTGAAATAAGAGTAATCCGAGTAATTGGTGAAAGCCCGTATGGGCGTTATCGAAACCGAAACGGACTCCTCCGGATAATCCGTCGGCGGCGACACCGAAGCCTTCACCGTCCAGGGGACGCTGCTGTCGCATCCCGGTCTGATAAATTTCAGTATAACCAGGTGCTTCCCCCGATGCCAGTCCGCCTCGAAAAGAAGCAGGTTGGGGGCTTCCTCCGACGCCGACACTGAGATTTTCGCCTCCATTGTTCCGTCGATATACAGAGCGCCGGGATAGGTGGTCTCGGCGCGGACTGTGTAAGTACCGCGGCGTTCGACCGAGACATAGGCGGCGAGGCAGGTTATCTGCGGGCTTTGCAGCTTCGAGGAATCGAAGTCTATCGCTTCCCCGGCGAATATTTTCCATTCAGCGCTGACTCCGGGGAACCACACCAGCTTGTCCCCTGCGGAGGGTTCGATACTCTCCAAATCGATGAAATCCCGCCCTATCCAGCGTTCCGCGCACGCCTCGTCTTCGAAGGCGGTGTTGGGGATGGGCAAGGGTCCCAACTGGAGCCATTGGCTTACCGCGGTTTCTCCCGTTTCCCCCCGCAAATCGCCGGAGGAGATTGAAAAAATGATGGACAGCGCAATAACCAAAATCGGTTTCGATTTTACCATAGTATTAGCCTTGAGTGGTGAATCGGATTACTATTTAGAAGTGTTTTTTTGATATTACTTTAATAACGACTTGTACTATTATGACTGCATTAGACTATTGTCATTCTGAGCCCGCCGCAGGCGGAGCGAAGAATCTCTCTTTTTTTATTCAATTTCAATTGAGATTCTTCACTTCTATATTGTGCTGTCGACTCTCCGCAGTCGACAGCAACTAATTGAATTATAGGTATATGGCGCAGGGTGCGGAGATCCTGCGCCACGATAAAAGACTTCTGGATTCCCGCTTTCGCGGGAAAGACAAATTCGGGGCATTCTCGGACAAGCTGGTAGCCGGAATCCTTCCGGGAAAGAAGGATTCTGGCTCGCTTCGCTGCCATAATGACTTCTCGCCTTTGTCAATATAAATTCATTATCTTTCCCGCTCATATTTCCCTTCCCGGCGGGCGGTGACATAATTCATTATCAATCCGATGGCGGCGGCGCCGGAACCGACAGCGGTGACCAGCCAGAATACCAGTGTAATCCCTAACTGATGGAGACGGCTTATATTATAGATGATGATAAACACAAACCAGAGGCACATCATGCCTAAAAGCAAGCCGACAATAAGTGACAATATCGGATTCAGTCCGGTAGGATTTTTCATGACAGGCTGTTCCACATTTAAATCATATCCTTCGCTTCGTCCCAGTAGGAGTCCATTTCTTCAAGGTTCGATTCCTGGGGCGACGATCCCTTTTCCGCCAGGCGTTTTTCGATATATTCGAAGCGTTTGATGAATTTTTGAACCGTGCGCTTCAACGCCAGCTCCGCATCTATTCCCAGATAGCGCCCCAAGTTCACCAGCACGAAGAGCATATCGCCGAATTCTTCCGTCATCTTTTCTCTGTCGCCGGATTTGCGGGATTCCTCGAACTCCGCCCATTCTTCCCGGAACTTGGCTTCCACCCCGGAAATATCTTCCCATTCGAAGCCCACGCCTCCCGCTTTCTCCTGCACCCGGTAAGCGGCTAACAATGCCGGAAGGCTGGGCGGCACTCCTGACAGCAGGGAGCGGTTCTCCTGCGAGAGTTTTATCGCCTCCCAGTTGTCCTTGACCTGTTCAGGCGTGAGTTCCTGCGGCTCGCCGAACACATGGGGATGCCGCCGCACTAACTTGTCCACAGAATCGGCGGCGACCTCTTCCAAATCGAACTCGCCGTCTTCCGCCGCGATTTGCGCGTGGAAGATGATATGCATCAGCAAATCGCCCAATTCCCCCCGCAAAGCCTCCCGGCCGCCGGTTTCGATAGCGTCGATTGCTTCGTAAACCTCCTCGATGAGGTAAGGTATCAGGCTGGAATGGGTCTGCTCTCTATCCCAGGGACATCCCCCCGGCGCGCGCAGTCGGCGCAGGACTTCCGCTAATTTATCGACTGCGGGGTAGTGTTTGGCGGGTTTGATTTCTATTTTGTGGTTTGGTTCACTCATTGCGATGTTGAGATATTAGCATTGGAGTTGTAATTATTGATCATACTATTGGCTGAAAAGTTAGGCAATAATTTCGGGTAAATCAAGTTTCACCCCGTTGGCATAAGGGTAACTTGATAATTTGGATATGGTTTATTACATTGTTAAACCCTTATTCGAGGGTCTCTATTTAAATCTCGCATAACGAATAATAAATATGCCGCTGGTTGTTCGTTTGGTCTGAATATTCAAACCGGAGCGTACGAACAAGGCGGATGTCAGGTCTCCGCTTCGCTAAAGACCTGACATAACGCGTGATTTATTCGGCAAATAATAATAACTTTTTATGATTGAATTCCGCTTTCATTCCCGCGGGGGGCAGGGGGGAGTCATTGCGGGGAAACTTTTGGCGGTCGCCGCCGGCAAGGAGGGGAAACATGTGCAGAGCTTCCCCTCTTTTGGCGTGGAGCGGCGGGGCGCGCCGGTGATGACTTTCGTCCGCATCGACGATAAGCCCATCAAGCTCCGCACACAGGTTTACGCCCCGGACATTTTAGTGGTGATGGACCCCTCGCTGACCACCTCTATCCCCATCCTGCAGGGCTTGAAACCGGGGGGTACCGTCATTGTCAACAGCCCTCATAATGTGGAACATTTCGACTTCCCGGCGGAATTCAAGGCTTACGCGGTGGACGCTTCCCGCGTGGCTCTGGCGCATAAGCTGGGCTCCATCACCCAGCCCATCGTCAACACTTCGATGCTGGGTATGGTGGCGGGGATAACCGGAATTGTGGGTATCGATTCACTGACCGGGGCGATTCGGGAGGAAATCCCCGTGCGGCAGGACGACAACACCGCCGCCGCCCAGGAGGCGTATCATACGGTGAAAACGGCGGGGGCGGAATGAGCGGGGATAAACCAAAGGTGTTCAAGAGCTGGCGGGACCTGCCCCCGATGGCGGCTTCATTTGAACGGATGTCGGTCAACGACACCGGAAGCTGGCGCAACGCCGAGCCGCTGTATATAAACCACACACCGCCCTGCACCGCCAAGTGCCCGGCGGGAAACGATATTGCGGGCTTCCTGAAACTCGCCAGCGAAGGGCGGTTCCGCGAAGCCTATGAATTGATTCTGGAGACCTCCCCTTTTCCCGGAATCTGCGGCAGGGTCTGCCCCCACCCCTGCGAAAGCGAATGCAACCGCGACACCCAGGGCGGCAGGGTCAACATTCATTCTATCGAACGCTTCCTGGCGGAGGTCAACGCCGACGCCCCCCTGCCGGGAAAGAACCTCAAATACCCCGACGTTAAGGTAGCTGTGATAGGTTCGGGCCCGGCGGGGCTTTCCTGCGCCTACCACCTGGCGCGAGCGGGCTATCCAGCGCAGGTATTCGAGTCTTACCCTTTGCCGGGCGGGATGATGCGGGTTGGTATCCCCGATTACCGCCTGCCCAAGGATGTGTTAGACCGCGAAATCGCCGCCTTAGAAGCCGCCGGGGTGGAAATCGCCACCGGCGTCCGTGTGGGGAACGACATAAAATTCGCCGCTTTGCGGGAGAAATTCGCCGCGGTGTTTATCGCAGTGGGTTTCCACCGCAGCCGGGCGATGGGAATCGAAGGGGAGGACCACCCCGACGTCGTCGCCGGAGTGGAAATCCTGCGGCGCATCGCCCTGGGGGAAAATCCCAAATTCAAGGATAAAGCTTTGGTGGTGGGAGGAGGCAACACCGCGATGGACGCGGCGCGCTCCGCCGCCCGGCTGGGAGTTGAAGTGACGGTAGTTTACCGCCGTTCCCGCGAAGAGATGCCTGCTATCTCCGAAGAAGTGGAGGCCTGCCTGGAGGAGGGCGTCCCCATCGAATTCCTCACCACGCCGGTTAAGGCGCACATTTCCGGCGGGCGGATAACGGAGGTGGAATGTATCAGGATGCGCCTGGGCGAACCGGATTCTTCCGGCAGAAGGCGGCCGGTTCCGATTGAAGGCTCCAATTTCACCATTGAAGCCGGCCAGATTATCACCGCCATCGGGGAATTCCCCGATTTGAGTTTCATCGATGATAAACTGAAGGTGGAAAGCTGGGGAATCCCGGCGGACGAATTTGGGATTACCAACCGCCCCGGCGTGTTCGCCGGAGGGGACGCCGCCACCGGCGCAGGAACAGTTTCCCACGCCATCGGGTCCGGGAGACGCGCCGCCCTTGCGATTGAAAGTTATTTAAAGGGCAGGGAAATCGACCGCGCAATGGAAATCCTCCCACCCTCCCTGCGGAGAGTCGACTCTAAAGTGGTTCGAGTGGAAGACCTTAACCTGGAATACTTCGAATTCCGCCCTCGAATTGAGGCTTCGGCATTAAGAATCAACGAGCGGGAAGGAAATTTCAACGAAATTCACCGGGTGTTGAGCGAATCGGAAGCGCTCTACGAAGCTCAACGCTGCTTCTCTTGCGGCGCCTGCCCCTCCTGCGACAATTGCTATGTCTTCTGCCCCGATGCGGCGATTCAGATTAGCGCCGGTGAAGGTCAAAGATACAGCATTGACCTGAAACACTGCAAGGGATGTGGAGTCTGCGCCGCCGAATGCCCCCGGTTGTGCATAGAAATGAAGCCGGTTATAGGATAATACGCACTCCGGTTTGTCTTAACTGTTGTAGGGGCGAAGCATTCTAGTAAAAATCATAAAAATATTGGCTCTTCGCTGAATTGTATGGGTAATGACAATCACGATTGAGGATTCAGG
>CAYQZD010000017.1:0-43638 GCA_964421875.1 uncultured bacterium | reverse complement strand
AGATACCAGGAGAAACTCAACAGGTATTTTGTTTTAACACAGAATTAAGGTATTAGATTATGCACTGAAACAAGCTACTGAACCTCTGATTTTCTTATTCCTGTTGTTGCTACTGCAACAGCAACATCTTCCCGCTCTTTACGAACTTTTCTCCTGTTCTCTGCCCTTCAGCGGTCAGCCGGTAAATGTAGATTCCACTCGAAACAGTTCGGCCGTTCATATCCACCCCCTTCCAGACTGCGTTCTTATATCCGGCGGATTCAAGACCATTCACCAAAGTGCAGACCTTCCGACCTAAAATATTGAATACCTCCAACCTGACCTGGGAAAGTTCAGGCAGGTCGTATCTGATATGAGTCACCGGGTTGAAGGGATTGGGGTGATTCTGATGTAATGCGAATACTTGGGGAAGAAGACCCAGAATGTCTCCATTACCGCCACCGGAAATTCCTCGACTTCTGGCAATTAGCAAGGTCATCAAATCCTGTTTCCTGTCCTCGAAATCCGCCCAACTCCTTGGTCTAAGCTGAGGTAAAGTCGGTGTTATACCAGTGCGGCTGGCGCTGCCTCGTTCTTGCATCAGCATATACGCTTCGCCGATGTTTATCAGTGCGAAAACCGAATCCTCAAGCGAAGGATTGCCGGAAAATACAGTTTCATACTCCACTATCGCTTCAGGATACCTTCTAAGCAGCATAAATAACTTGCATTTGAGATTTGCCGCCGCATGGGTAACTTGGACATTTCTACTGCTGATTTTTATGTTCTGATAGTAGGCTAATAAGTTTGATAAGTTCAAGCCGCCGGCAACTGAGACATCAAGAAGTCTTCGCATTGCGACCTGTTTTTCCCGGATGCTACTAGTTGAATCGATAAAGGCCTGGTAAGCTGCCGCCGCTTCACTATATCTTCTTGCATTCTCAAGCCTTATTGCCGCTAATAACGAATTACTTTCAATATTCTCGCCGCCGCCATCGCCGCCACCCTTAATACCATCCCCTTTTCCACTACCTTTTTCACCGCCTTCACCGCCGCCGTCAGGAGCGTCGCCTATACTGTATTGCGTATCGCTCCAATCGGTGAAATCCCAGTCATCAAGTTCATCCGGGTAGAATTTATCGATATTCTCCTCAGGGTCTTCACCATCCCAGAAATTCTCCGTTACCGCGCGCTCAAGCCCCGATGAGTCATAACTGTTGTAGATATAATAATCCAAATCATCAAGGTAGAAATTATTGGCGCCGTCGTCGAACACCGAATAAGCCCGATTGAATTCCCGCACTATCGCCTTCTCATTGTAGCTGGAACTGGCGGCATTGTCGTCGAATTCGTTACCTTTGGTTTCATCCTGACTGAGGCCGAAAACCGGGCAAGCCCCGTTGGTCGCAATCACCGCCGGACCCTTGTTCTCTTCGAAGTAGCATATTTGGAACAAGGGAGAAGCGCTGTTCATATAGATACCTCCTCCCAAAACATTGGTGTCGCCGTTGGCGGAAAATAGGGTGGAAGTTATCTTAGAACCTGTGCAACTGCTGAGTTCCGCCCCTATGGTGGCGTTATCCACTATCTTACACCAATAATCGCCGCTGGCCTCCAGAGAACATACTGTCGAGGTGCAATAAAGCCCCTTGTCGAAGTCCTTAACAGTATAGGCGAGACCGGGATAGCGCCCTCCCAGTTTCAAATCGCCGCTCAAGGTTCTGATGCCATAATGGTCATCGACACCGCTGAAAGAACTCCGGACAATGTTCACCGAACACTCATTGCCTTCCGGGCCGTCCGTGTAAATGCCACTATTGTCAATATTAAGCTGTGAACTGTCCATATCCATATCGGTGGCATATAAATATATCGTATATCCGGTATCGACTCCGGTATTCTTGCTTACGGTCAACTTGTTCACATCTATGTCGGAATATTTAGCGTAAATCGCGCAGTTCATCGTATCGGAAATCGCCAAGCCGTCGATGTCCAACGCCCCGTTGTTGCAGTAAACCGCGGTGTCGCAGTCAGTTACATGGCAGCCGGTCATCTCCAATGCGGTCCCGGACTTGGCGGAATCGATTCTGACCGCCACTTCCACATTGTCGAAGTTGCAATACCTTATCCAGGAGCTATCCAGGTTCACCGGATTCGCCGCCATCCCCTCGAAACGGATACCCACCCAATCGCGAGCCGTGTCTTCATCGGCTATGCAATGGTAACCGCGCTGGAAAACAACGGGATTACCGCTGGCGCCTTCGATTCTTATCCAACTGGAATCGCGAAGAATAATTCCTCCGCTTTTATCGCCTGTGCTGGTGGTGTCGTTGTATATTGAAATAGTCGTACCAGGTTCAATAGTTAAACCTCGCCCATCCGAAACAATTAAAGTACCTCTTAATTGAATGTCACCACGATAAACCAACTGATGCGATAATCTAAATAATCTTCCGTGTCCTGCTTTAAGTGGATCAAAACCATCTAGAGTTACTTCCAAAGAGTCTCTTCCGGGAGGGTCGTCATAATAAATCTCATGTGTATACATATCTTCAAGAAAATAGTTATCATTAAATACCACAGCTTGTTGGTTGGTGTGAATGGTTACATCGACATCGTTTTGAACATCACGATTTACGATCATAAAGTAGTGTCCAGGAGGAGTAACATATGAATGTCCATCTATGATATCAAATTCAACAACTTCAATTTCTGTTGCCGGATCAGCTCCAACTTTCACTATTTTTTCATAATTCATATCATCGTAAGGATGAAAATAGCTACCTTGATAGCCAAAAAAATAGCCTCCTCTAACTTTGTTGGAGATTGTGGAAACTTCCAAGTGGTTCAAACATGGACCAATTATATCAATCTCTCTGTTTAATTGCGTTATAACATCTATTTTAACATCCCCATCACGATTAGGTCCGCATTTAGCCGGCACCCACTTCAGCTGGTTTGAATCCCATTCATATATTCCATAGACATCCCCTTCACTCCAATATATATAATATCCTATTCCTTTAGCGCCGTACGCTAAAGCAAGATAACCTTGCACTAATATTTCCGCCCGATTGTTGGGATTGCGATGAGTTAAATTATTACCGTATGGATCCTCTTGGCATTGAATCTGAATTATAGGCTTAAGACCTGTTTGTTTATATACATATTGAGCATACATTAAACCATGTGAATCATAACTATAATTAGGGTAAATTTCTGTACTATCGTTGTAGCCGATAAAAGCGTTTAACGCTTCCGCCACAGTTAATTCAGAATCGTACGGGTATAATTGTGAAATAAAGTACTCTGGATCGCCGCTAACTTCTATCATTGAGTCCGATAAAATATGACCATAGTTACGCAATCCCTGGTTTTGTATTCTGAACCATGACGCATCCCATTCGTTGTGTCCCCAGGGGCGGTTGGTATAAAGACGTCTGCCACCCGCACCGACATAGCTATTAATCAGTTTATCCACTAAAATTGTGTTTGGAACGGTGAATTCCCGCGGTTCATCGACAGACCAGCTTAAAATAACATCTCTGGCATTCCAACCATCGATGCTGTAAAAATTATACAATGCGGTATTTATTTCGGTTTCAATGCTGTCGGGAATGAAATCGTTGTGCCAATAATTATAAGCCAGAGCCATTCCTCGGTCATCATACACCGCAATACTGTCAATATAGACCATCACCGAGGAATCCGAATCGGCGCGGCAGATTGTAAACTGGAGATTTAACCAATTATCGGCATCCAGTTCAAGATCCCCGCCGGGCGAACCGCTTCTTAAGGCAGTGTCCTCTTCCAATTTCAGCCAATGATACTGAGTGGGATTACCGTATCCGGTGTCTATATTCGTATAGTTATAACTATAAGTATAATTGAATCCGGTAACATTTGTAGGATTGCCTTGAGCGGATTGCCAGATGTCTATTTTCAGCTTGGCTTCATCCGGGTCGCTGTAATATCCGCTGAATCTCGCCTGAACCCAAAGGTAAATTTTTCGCGCTGTGGAACTCCCGGATTTGTAATCCGAATCTATGAGTTTCGACACAAAGTCGCTGCCGGCGCTATAAAAATCCTCAATGAAAGTCCCGGAAAAAAGCGCCTCATCGCTGGCGGGGGGAGTTGCTCTTATTACAAGGGGATGACTTTCATCCTGAATACGAATTGCATAGTCGAGGTCTATCTCGATTCTTTGAGTTTCCTCGACTCCGCCGGTTAGAGGAAAGTCAGCGTATTTCCAATCTGCGGTGCGCTTTTCGTAAGCGATGCCGTCCGCCCAATAGCATAGGGCTTTCATATTCTCCTGCCCGATAAGGCTGATACCAAGTATGACCGGTATGTCGTATCGATTGTAAGCGTCATCGAGTACATGATAGGCTCCGGGATAGCGGATTGCGCTATGAATGAGATTAAGCCCAATCGAATCGAGCTGGTCGTAATACTCGACTTTGGGTTCGTAATATTGTACACCATAGTGACCTTGCTCGCGGTAGAAATGGGTGGGGTCGCTCCAGATGAACTTGGGGAAAGCGATTTGATTCCAACTGGCGGCGAAAGTTGTGTTGAAGCAAAAAAGCAGGATGAAAAGGACTGCGTAAAAGCGTCCCAACGATTTTGTGTAAGCTGATGTTTTCATCGGAATTCTCCCGTAATTGAATTAAAGTTTCTGTTTATATCGATTAAAAGAATGATAAGAAAGAGGGATGTCATTCCGAGCGAAAGCCGGAATCCATCTTCTGCTGAATAATGATTTTGGCTCGATACGAGGTCAGAATGACAATGCTGTTTATTAACACACTTGAAATATTTACCTAATTATTTGAATCCGTTTAACTTCCCGGTGATTTTTCCCTGATAATTGAACTAAATACACTCCGGAAGGCAGCGAGTTGTTGAAAGTATCCCTCCCCTCCCAATTTATACTATGGGATCCAGGATACTCTTTGTTGTCGATCAATGTTACAACTTTCTGTCCCAAAGCATTGTAAATCTGCAAAGTAATATGTTCCTTCGTCTTTGTATTAAAGGTGATAGTAGTCGAGGAATTGAAAGGATTAGGGTAGTTTCCCAGCAGCTCGAAACTCGCAGCTTGCAGCTTAGAATCCGGCTTTTTCATTGATGCGAGAGTAGTATCGCTATAGATAAACACTTCACCCCGACCGCCTTCAAAGTAGCTGGTGAACATAAAATCGTCCACACCATCTCCATTTATATCACCAGAATAGCCCATTCGTTTATATAATCCTATACCAGGATATTCAATGGCTAAATCGTAGTTTTTTTGATTTCCCATGCCTGGTCCGAGGAAGAATACACTGATTTCGCCCCTTGCCCAATAACCATTGACCGCATCAGGCCAGCCATCATTATTCACATCGCCGATATAAGCGCAGCCGCTGTTTTCGCTGCTGTATCCATGTAAGCGCACATCCCAAAGCGTATCGACCGGATTCCCCCCATAAAAGAGATAGGAGTTACTGGCATACAAATCGTTTGCCGCCACCACAATTTCATCGTAACCGTCATTGTTTACATCCGGGATAATGAATGAATCGTAACCCATACTGAACGGATATCCTCCAAAAGTCCTAAATTCCCAGTCAATTAGCGTGTCGGGGGTGGAACTGCCAAAAAACCCCATTCTACCGTCGTAAACTGGCGGATAAGGTCCACGATGGCCTCTACAGACAATATCGTCAAATCCATCATTATTTAAATCACCACTGCAGGAAATATAACAAGAGAGAGCATGAATGTTGTTAAAATCGGCAGTTAATGTCCAATCTGGAATAGCATCCATGTTTATGCCTCCATAATATATATATAATTTACCAATCACAAGATCATATATATCATAGTTATTTGCAGAAATAACCAAATCATAGATACCATCGCCATTGAAATCACCCATCGAAGAATAATAACCAAATTCAGAACCAGTGGGGTCGAGGCTGTCAGGTCTTAAAACTAAATCCGCATGATTGTCCAATAGGGGTCCTCCGAAATAGACATAGGTTTCAGGATAAATACCGCTAAGCCAAAAACAGTCTGCGCTGATACAGAAGTCCGGGTGATTATCTCCATTAAGGTCTCTGCATTCCAGAGGCAACACTCCATAACAATATTCACAAGTTTCACTAAACACCATATCCGGTATAGTGTCCATCGGGTTACCGCCAAAATAGAGATAAACCTCATTGGTGCCGAAATTGGAAATGAGAATGTCATCGTATCCATCCATATTTTGGTCGCCGGCGGAAACCAAAAACCTACCATATTCATCGCCGGAGTCCGCACCGGTGCAATGCCAGATGGGGGTGAATTCAGCGGAGGAAAGCGTGATACTTCCGTTAATAACTAATAATATTGCGCTTAAAATGATTGTGTTTTTCTTCATAGTAACCTCGGAGTAAAAAAGCCGCACCCGGGCTCAATCCAGCCCGCGGCGCGGCTCTCAAGTTCAATGAAAATCCGTAATTAGAGAATCTTGCCTATTTCTCACTATGGACATCTTTACCTCCCCCGCCGGGGATAAGCCAAAGCGTCGTGGTCAATCCAAGTGAGCTTTGCAGTGGAAAAGAGGATATTTACATGTTATTGTACCGTTTTTTTGAAATATTGTCAAGTGTTACGCCCGAAAATTAGCAAATTTTTTTGTAATTCTTTTTTCAAGACAGACTTTTAACAGCATCCTTAAGCTTCAATTATTCAGCCGGTTTCTATATATATCTGCTCTGCCATGTTTGGTAAATTTGTAAATGCATTCTCAAATGCTCGTACTTGACATTATTCCAATCGGCCTTTTTCTATCGCTTTCTGTAAAATCATCTTCATAAATTCCTCCGCCGGGAGCTTACCCAAATCCGCCTCAAAAATCCCCACCCGGTCAATATAGTATCCTCCCCGGGTTAAATGGAAATCGAGAAAATCCGGCGGCGGGTCGAGCTGGGCTTCCGCCAGCCGGTTCAACACTTCATTGGCTTCCCAGTATTCCTCCGAGGTCTCATCGGGATAATAAATATCCACCCCGGTCGAATCCTGCAGCCAAATACCGATAGGCGTTTTTTCCGCCGTCAACCGGTCGATTCTGCACTCTATGAAATACCTAACTTTCATAACTGCGCCTCCATCATTTCGTAATATTCTGTGCGCAATTTCGCCGCCGCTTCCGCCAGCGCATTATCCTGATAATACCGCCGCCAGTTCTCCAGCAGCTCATGCGGTCTGGGATCGAGTTCCTTTGATTCAAACAGGGAAATGTGGTAACTCCAGCCTTCAGCGCTGACCATCACCACATAGTCTTCATGAGTCCAATCCACCTTTTTCATACGGACCAGGTGCGAATATTGCATTCCCTGGTCGAAATAGAATTCCTGAAAGAAGACCCAGAAGTCATAACGCAAGATTTCCCCGGTGGTTCTATCAAAAAATGGGACTGCTTTGAAGACTTCAAATGAAGATAAAAACAATTCGGTTACGAAGTCACCAGCTTCGTCAACAACGATGCAACCAGCCCCGCCGGATATTATCCGGTCCATCTTCACCTGCAAATCCTGCCTGACTTTTTCTATCTGTTCCTGGGACATAATCCTTCCTCATCTTACCTGCACTATCGATGACACCGGACTCCCATCCGGCAGCCTGGTAATGCCATGTTTCTTGAAAGCCTGAATGACGGCTCTGCGCTCGTTTTCAGACGAAGTCACAATCATATCGATATTGTCCAGCAGGGTTACATTGTTCTTGAAAATGGTTTCATCGGAGCTCCGGCGCTTGGCGATAGTCTTCCAATCCTCGATTTTGCTCAAGCGATTATTCCGCACCGTATTCCCGGTCACCCGCCCGAATTTGTCGCTGTTATAGGTGATGGCGTCCATTCTCCTAAGCAGGTTTTTCTTGAAGTATAAACCATTGTTGGCGGATTGCCCCGGTTTAACATAACGGATACGGGTGAAAAAATAGTTGGCGCCGCCGGTAGCCATATCGCTTTCCGGGCTCATACCGCCGACCGGAATCCCGCTTCGCATCTTTTCCATAGTCGAAACCATAGCTCCATTATCGCTTAAGACATCATCGATTAAGCCTCCAATAGTCCTGCCTCTCGTACTCGTTATGTTATGGTAGAGATAATAATCCTTCATTTCGCGCTCCAACATCTCATCGGTGATATCGAACCGTTCCTGCAAGCGATATCCCGCCTGCTTCCCCTGCTTCCAGGTCGAATGCATAAGGGAAAACCGCCCTTCCGGGTCGTAACCGGGGATCTTGGTGACATCATCAACCCCCAGCTCTGTCGCCCAGTAATCCCGTAAAGCCTGCACCCGCTCGCTTTGTGAAGCGTGACCGGATTCCAGCTTTTTCAGTAATCCCTTCCATTGGGGAGATTTATCCTCTTTCAGGATATACGCCATCTTGGACAGAAACATGATCTCCGCATCCTCCGCTGTCGCTAATGAAGCGTTTATCCCCAATTGCTTCAGGCTGCCAAGCAGGTTCTCGACAGTTTGTACAGTGCATCTGTCGGAGATGCGCAATTCCAATACCCCTTGATGCGCGTAATAATTGCTCCCCTCCCAGGGCCGGTAAATCCCGGTCACGCCATCACCGAAATCGAATTCGTATTCCAGTCCCTTGTTCTTCGAACCGCAGCACAATTTCGACAGGTCAACATTTTCTTCCTCCACCGTAATCCTGCCTTGCCGGACGGTCTTCTTGTCTAGTGTTATTTCGTTGCGCATCTCCACTCGCAGATTCGATTTCATCGGGATTTTCGATAAACCGTCATCGTAGCGTCGGACATACTGCTTGAATTCACCGATCTTGATTTTACCGCCCTGTTTCTGGGATTTTGCGATTTCATTCAGCGTTTTTAGGTAAGACTTTGCCATAACACTGAGGTCTTTATCGCTGTTCACCGCCAGTTTCTGTAGTTTCCCTTTATGCGAAGTCAGCGCCTTGGCGATGGTCTCACCGTTGAATTTGTAATCGCCCAGGCTGATATGGTGGTTGATGGTTTTGACCGCCGCCAGAATATCGTCATAGAAAATATCCTGCTCCAAAGGCGTACCAATCCGCCCGGCGCTTTTCGACCACTGCCCCTGCTCCCGCAAGACTTTCATCAACTTGCTTTCCGCTTCCGGGCGGATTTTCATGCGGGCGATGGTGCGCGACTGCCCCTTTATACTCTCCGTGAAAAACAATATATTCTGGTCTTCAATATCATCGACATCGACCGGAAGCGTGCGCCCCTGCCAACCGGCTTCATTGATGTCATCGATCCATTTCTCCGCGCCTTGCGGGAGCCGTTTCCCCGCCAATTCCTTGCCGCGAATACTCGACACACCGGTATCGAACTTGAATACAGCTTTTGCATCGCCGGTTTTCTCCCTTAACAATCTGGTATATAACTCTTCAAAATCGCTTCTGATATTATTCTTCCGGGCAACAGCAGTTTCATGGAACTGCTTCAGTTTCAATGTCTGGTTTTTGAACCGGCGTTCAGCGTAGGGGCGCAGAAGTTCCCTATATGCGTCATCGGTCAGCTTCTCAACTTCAGCGATATACCTGTAAGTCGACTGCAGGTTCATCTCGATTTTACCGTCCCGCCAGGCCCGCATCAGCGTATTGTAAAACGGCTCCGATTCGCCGAAAGCCCCATTCGGATGATAGGTGATTGAAAGCTCATCATCGCCTAAGAACTTAAATAACTGCGATTTATCAATTCCGAGAACTCGGTTATCTTGAGTCCTGAGGAATTGCTTCATATGCCCGTCGTGATTGGATATCAGCCAATCGATGACATGCTCGCGCTGCAGCTGTTCAATTTCCGTAGCGGTCAGCTTCTCCGCCGGAATGTTGCGGAAATCGAAATCGGCCTTCAAATCGGTGCGCCACTTCTGAATGGAGCCCGCCCGCGGACGCGCATTACCCGGTATCTTCAGTTTCACAAACCGCACTTCCACCGCCTCCGGATCTATCAACCTGCCAATTCTATAAGCCACCTCATCGCCGTATGCGCGGAATTCCTCCGCCGGTTTGAACAGCCATTTTACGCCGGAATCATCGGTGAAGAAATATTTGGTGTGCGCCCCTTCAATCTCCGCCCGCCCTTGATATTTGAAAGGATTGCCGGCAGCAAATTTTTCCCAGGCGTTATCAACCTCAATCCAATCAACAGATTTCTTAATCGGTGCAGAAGATGGAGTTGCTACAGGCTCCGGCGCTTTCGGTTTGAATGTCTTCGGTTTAGGAGTCGGTTTGGAAATTTCAGTCGTGACTTTTTTGCCATGCTTCTCCGACCACTTCAACCATTTCACTTCGATGTTTTTCTGCACCGCGGCAATGGTCATGGGATCGTCTGAAGTCATGATGGTCACCAGCTCCTCCTTCGAAGCCCATTGATAATGCTGTATCTTCTGTTCCTGGGCGATCTTCTTAACTAAATTCCCCTTCAGACTCTTTTTCGATTCTACGAAAGCCTTCTGCATCTGGTCGTACTGCGCCTGTAACGCTTTGAAATCTCCCTCAGGAATCAACGGCTTTAATTCATGCATTGAACTTTTAACAGATTGCATCTTCTGCTGGATATGCACGAAATCGTCGAAGCCGCTCTCCCACACCTGGTTACAGCCTTTGGTGACATCGCTTTTCAAAGCGGCGATCTTCTTGACCGTTAATTCCGGCCCCAGCTGCTGCGCTTTCCCCGCCTTCTGTTTGATTAAATCGATCAGCTCATCCTTCGACCGCAAGGCGCCGATCTTGTGCTTCTTAATCAAGGTTTTAAGTTCAGCGCCTTTGATGCTGTCAAAATCGATAAAGGGCTCATGCGGTTTCAGCAGCTTCACAAAATCCGGCTTGGTGCGGGCGATGCCGATCTTATTCGCCTGGGCGATCTTCTGCACCTGCTGAATGGTCAATTTGGTGAAATCGCCCGATTTCACCGCTTGTCCAACCTTGATGGAATCGGCCTGTTTCTTGGCTGCCATATCAGCAATTTCGGAAGGTACCAAAATGCACTCGTATTCGGACTGCTGAGCCGCCGCCGAGAGCCGTTCAGACCACCCCGATAGCAGTACTATGTTTCGTAAAATTAAATTGGTTCGCCTGCCCGGCATACTCGCGCCCTCGCTGCGTAAGTTGAACATCTACATAGAGGGTGGACAGGAATTTTGGGAACCTTTTCCAGAGCAAAATCATGTCCATCCAGTTCCCGGCACTGGGGACACATCCGCTTGTCACCCACCGATACCCAAGTCACAGTCTGCACTCCTACTGTTTCATAAAACTTATGCCGGCCTTGACCATAAGCCCGCAGGGTCTCCGTCCGCGTAATGGTCTCGACTCGCGCCTGCGCTGTCTTAAAGACTGTTTTACCCGCTGTCCGAAAATCCTCCGGATCGGTAATAATCCCCCCAATTTTCTCACCTATCTTGGATATGCTTTCACCGGTGATTAGTCCAATGGCGATCTGTTGCTTGATTCCCTCCGCCAGTTCGCGGGTCACATTCCCCAACAATTGCAGTTCATAATTGACCAGGAAATCCAGCGCATTGCGGTCGATCAGACTCATTACCTGCCCCGCCAGCCTGGCTTGGTCTGTAGCTGAAAGGTCTGAATAAAAAGGCAATCCGATATCACCAAATTCGCGGATGGTAGTCTTCATCCCCTGTTGGAATCCTCCTTGCATCCCGCTCCGCGAAATGACCGACAGTTCCTTTTTCAAGTCTCTGGTGATAATATCGATATCTTTTTGAATGCCCTGCAGTTGCGACCGGCGCACTTCCAGACCTTTGGAGATGATCGATTTTTCCTTTATGCGTATCAATTCCGCTTTGATTCGGGTATCCGTTTCCTGCAAAGCGCTGAACATCTTAAGCGCCTGTAAATTCGTATAGTCTTCACGCGAAGCAAGACTCCTGGAAACCGCTTCCGCAATCCGCTCAGCCTGGGTCATTTTTCCGCCTCAGCAAATAGCAGACAAACCGGATTAGTGAATTCGCGTTCTTCACCTGTCAACTTGCACCTCGCATCTTCCATTTGGTAATTTCCGCACTCACCGCAGACGGGATTTTCTTCCTCCGCTTTAGCGCGTTGCGTTTGCTTCACCTTTTTATAGGGTGAAACCGCCGCTTCCTTTTCGTTCGCCTCAACCCGCTTCGCTTCTTTTTTATCGTCTATCCCCAGCATATCTCTGGCTGTCGGAACTGATAAAATTCCCAACTGCACCAGCGAGACAATGTCCTTGATGTCCCACGACATATCGACTAATGTCCCCTCTTTCGTCCGGTTCGCTTTTTCCACTTCGGGATTCAAATCCATCTTCTGCTGCATGGTGTGCTTGGAAATCAAATTGCGGTCGTACATTTCAATCAACAGTTTCTTCACATCCACCTGGTTGGTCAAATCGACATCGGAGAAGATATACTGCAGCCGCTTATCCTGATATCCTTTCATCTCCCGCCAGTCGTCGAAAATCCAGTCCAGCAGTTCCCGCGCAACCTGCTTAATCTCCTTCAGCATCACCACCATCTTCTGGAAGGCTAAAGAAGCGGTGGCGAAATTAGGCCCATCGCCGGTGACCAGCGATTTTGCCACTCCCAACGCCACTATGATGTCTTCCTTGACTTCCTTGACCTTATCCTCAGTGTTCAGCACCTGCCCTTCAGTTCCGTATGTCTCAGCCTTGACATAGAAGGGCACCACCAATCCGGATTTCAAGTCCATCTTGTTGATCTGGTTGCGGGTGACATCCAGCATTTTCTGTGTGGGCATGATGACCTTATCCCCGAACTTCCCGCCCACCTGGATGAAGCGGAGCGGAGTGGTCCAACGCTTTGCGATAGCCCGTTGGGCTCTACGGTAATCCCGCAGCAGTTCTATCGATTCGAAAGCGGGCGCCACCATGGAATTGCCTCTGGCGGAAAATTGCGGCGCATTCCACTTTCTGTGAATAAGCTGTTCCAGCGGCAGTTCAATCTCATCACCGGAACTTTGCAAATTACCCCCAGTCTGTTCCGGTTTCTGCACCACCTTTATCAGAATCCCCTTTTCAAATTCGAATTCTACCGAAGCTGGATTCACACAAATCAATTTCACGATGTCATTATGCTCGCCCTTTTTATCGCTGGTCTTCCCATTCGTGCCGTAACGCTTGTAGCCGATGCACTCCCCCTTGACCAACAACTGAAGAATCATATCTTTGATGAAGCGGTTGATCGCCAGCGCCGCGGACAATTTTTCCGCTTCCTCCCGCACCTTGTCATCATCGGCGGAAACCTTGATCATATCGCCGATGGCGAAGGTGCGCCAGGTGTTGATGGTGTTGGAAACAATTGGCTCCTCCACGAAGTACTGCCAGGCTTTTTGCGCTCGCTCCTTCCAGTCAGCGGGAATGCCCTTGACTTCGTATTCGGAGGAAAAGATCCCGGCGTTCAGCGCCGCCGCCGTCCCCATCCAATCCGGATCTATCACCACAGCCTGTGTCACACCGGATTCCAGTTGCGCTTTCAAATCCGGGATTTTTTCCTCAACGGAAGCATCAACCGTTTCTTGGTCAATACCATTGCTTGATAATTTATCTTGCTCTGTCATCATCCAACCTGTTCTAAGTTATTGAAATACCGGATTGGTAGCCACCGGCGTCAGACTCACCATCTCCACGTTGCCGTCAAGCTCCTGTAATCGCCGATATTCACGCCGCAGGAAAGCGCAGCGGGTGGAATCTACAAAGTGGTCGTTGCCTTTGGAATATATTATCTTCCCATCGTGCAGCGAATAGGTGTGGGTGGTGAATTCATTTTCTAAATCAAGATCGCTCTTGGGAAACACCACTTTCCCTTTGCCTAAAGCCCAGTTGATCAGTTGCGTCATGTACTCCTTGGTACGCTTGCGAATCGGTTTACCGTCATCGCTGTAGCCGATGGTGGTGGAACTCCCGAAATCGAAACCCATCACCTTGCTTTCAAAATCATGCCCCTTGAATTTGTCCAGCGTGTTCAAGTCCTGCACCACCGACAAACCGTTCCCGCCGTTGTCTATGCCGATCCCTTCAGGATTGTAATAATGGTCAATCAGGGCAAGCATCTCCGCCAATACCGGGTAAGAAACATGTTCGACATGGAAGCGGGCTTTCAGGCGCAATGTTTCCTCCTCATCTTCCAACCAGATGGTGATTTCCGATGGGTCGTTGGTATATCCCAAATCACCGCCAATCCAGAACCGCCCCTGTTCTGGCGCCAGCCCCATCATCAGTTCCAACCGACTTCGGATTTCCGCCTCGCTGGCGCAATCGTTCAATTCCTCCCCTATGATATTCACCAACCGGTAGGTCTTCACATCCCGCTGGCATTTCTTGAACTGCTCGTGATTGAAAGCGCCATAAGAAGGTTTACCGTGCTCCCCCAATACTTCATGCTGGAATCCCGCCGTATCCCGCCCGCCGTAGAATAACGCCAACTCCGCTTCCCGCTCCGCCGACCAATTCGGATTGACTGAAGAGGGCCAATGAAAAACTGACCACTTCCCCTCCTTGTTTTCTGTGAAGAGGAAATATTTGGTGTTCCGCATTCCGTTGGGATTGGAATAGACCCGCATAAAACCATCCACATTCAGGCAGGACATCAGGGCGTTCCAAGCATGCTCCGGCAGCCAGGCGGCTTCATCCACCCAAATCCTATCGACATGCAGCGAGCGGAAGGCTTTCCCCTGGTCGCCGCCGGGACGAAAGTAAATCGCCGTGCCGGAAACAAACTTGATTTCAAAATAGGGTTTCCTTTTCACCGCTTCGTGCCCTGAAGATTTCACCGCCACCGCTTCCCGCAGAATCGGGTTTTCACCGATCTGGAATTCCAGCTCATCGATCAGGGTATCAAGGTGCCCCTGGTGCGGCGTCGCCACCAGCCCCTTCCCGCCCTTAGTGGTGAAAGCGTAATGAAGTATATCGGATACAATGCAGACGCTTTTTCCCACCTTCCTTCCATCCCGATGGATGATGAACCGATCCCGGCAGCGCAAATCTTCCGCCTGGTGTTCCCAGAACTTCCGCATCGCCCCGTCCCGATTATGAAGCATCTGCTCGCCCCAGGAGACCGGGTCCAGCATCATCCGCACCATCTCAACCTGCTGCTTCTGAGAAAGATTCTCTATCCGTCTTAAGTCCATTTATTGACTTTCAAAATTTCCAATTTATTTCACAAATTCAGCGGAATTGACTTGATTAATAAAGATTAAAACTGCAGGTTATTCACTGCAAATTCCATTATTACAGGTAAATAAAATGAAAACAATCGAGCTTGACGACGACCTTTTCAAAAAGCTGCAGGAATTAGCCATTCCTTTCGAAGAAACAACTCCCAGTATAGTACTACGACGTGTAATCGACTTTTACATTAGCTGCAATCCGGGTATCGATCATCAAAGCGGAAAACCTAATCCAAGGTTGGTCAATCGCAAATACGGTAAACTCCATCATAGCAACTATGACCAGCCCATCCTCGAAACCTTGCAGCAATTAGGCGGAAAAGGTCAAGCCTCCGAAGTAAGAGAAATCGTATTTTCCAAAATCAAACATCAATTATCGGAAATCGATTTTGAAAAAACCCCAACCGGTATAATCCGCTGGAAAGATACGCTCCGATGCAAGCATACAATGTTGGTCAGAGAAGGGGTGTTGAATCCGAAAGCGCCGCGCGGGATTTGGGAACTGAATCCCGATTTTGTTCAGCAAATGAATAACAACGATATTGAAGATAGCGGAGATAATAATGGTTCTGAGTGAGACTATCACACATTTCAAATCCCACATGACCGCAAATGGTCTTTCCAATCACAGCATAAGTTCCTATCACCGGGAACTGGTCAAGCTGGTTAAATTCCTCGGATTTGAAATTGCAGTTGAAAAAATCACTTCCGAGATGTTGAATCGTTTCATCAACTCCGACTTGTGCACATTGCGAAGCGATGGGAAACCGCGAAAATCCGGTTCTATCGCCAACACTAAAGCCGCGCTGAATTCCTTCTTCAAGTGGCTTCAGATCACCGGGTGTATCACCCGCAACCCCACCATCACCACTCGCATCGTCAAGCGCCGAAACATCCCAGTCCATCTGTCGCCGGAGGAAGTGAAAGCGTTGCTGAAGGTGATGAAGGAAACCCGCGGCTGGCAGGCCGAACGCGACCACGCCGCCGCCTGCCTCATCCTGCACACTGGCATCCGGTTGTCGGAATTGACTGGCATCGATGTCGATGATGTCGACTTGGACGGAAGCCGGATTTTCCTGAAAAGAACCAAGGGCGGTCAGCCCGCCGTCAAGCACATCAACGCCAGACTGAAGAAAGTCCTTCAGCCTTTCGTTGACCAGCGGCTTGAAGTCGCAACCGAATGCCCGGCGCTGTTCCTCAGCCAGTGGGACCGCCGGTTGTCCGACCGACAGTTCGCTCTAAGACTGGAAATGTGGGCTAATAAAGCGGGCATTACCAAGAAGGTCACCCCGCATGTTCTGCGCCACACCTTTGCCACCAGTTTATATGCCAGAACAAGGAACCTGCTCGCGGTGCAGAAAGCCCTGGGACACCAATACATAACCACCACCCAGATTTACACCCACATCCAGGACGAGGAACTGCAGGAAGCGCTGGAGACGCTTTAGCCGGGCTTTTTCCACCCGTCCCTGCAGAAAGCGCCCATTTTCATTTTCCCTCGAAACGGGTCGGTCGCTTTCGAATTCAGGTCACCCAATGGGATTAACCTGCACGATGTATTCCACTGCACAGGGTCGGCGGCAGTAGCCTTGATAGGGACCCATTCCCGGCTGCTTCGGATTCTGCGACCGCAAGGTCAACCGCTTCCCGCAGTTAGGGCAGAATATCCGCATGTAATCCTCCGGGCGTTCGTTCACCTCGACCTCTTCCACCGGCTTCAGCGCCGGTTTCTTCCTTGTGCGTCCTTTGACGCTGGTTTTCCGTTCCATCGCTCTCTCCGTTTTGATTGTCGTTTCGCGGCCGGGCTAATCCCCGGCCGTATTCACCCCCTCGCCCGAATATGGGCGCGGCTTCCGCATTCCGTTTGCCAGGTGCTCGGCGCCGTTGGCGCCGAAGGCCCCCAGGCAAATCAAACCCCAAGCCTGCCAGAAAGCGTCCGGCGCGTTCAGCAGCAGCGCCCCTATCGAAACCGCTGATGCTATCGCAAACATCACCACCTTGCGAAGATACCTGATATTCTCCGCGAAAACGCTCGCCATCGTCATCCCCCTTTCCCCAGCCGCCAGCAGTAACTTACTCCGAACCAATACCCCTGAGTATCCAGTCCAAACACCAATCCGGTGCGCTTATGAAATATCCCACCCAGGAATCCGACCCGGTATCTATCTGTTTCGCCAGTAAGCTTGCCCCCAACTAACATTGCCTCCACCGACCACTTGGGATAAACCGGTACTGGATAAGGTGACCTTATCGTAATCGTGCTGGTGACTTGGAACAGTTCCGAAACCCGCACCCGCCACAGGTCGAACGGCGGCAGGAGATAATCCACCTGGAAACGGCACAGTCCTGCGATGGTGGTGTCCAGCGAAGCCATTTCAGCCTCGCCTGGCAAGGTCGGTCCTTGCCACTCTACAGAACTATCCCCTGATGTGTCGTATTTTACTGCTTTATTTTGCGCCAGCCACTCATCCTTCCAGGCTTCCGCCAGCGAATCCAGGTTCACCGGCTGCGTCCCGCCGCCTTTCACCCAGCCGCTGGTGCCCGGCAGCCAGCATGTATCCCGTACCACGATAGTATCCGGCTTAGGCAAGTCGACACTATCCGGATCGACCCGCCCCCCGTAAATCAGTTGCTGAACGACCACCACCAGCAGCAGAACCAAAGCCGATCCGCCCAAAAACTTGTTCACCTCGCCTCCAACTTTTTCATAAAAAACTTGACATTGTCGAAGAAAACCTTTACCGTTTTATGAACCCGGTGGTCGCATTCGGAGTTTTCACCTCCCGGCTTCGTTTGCGCATCACCGGGCTCTTTTTCCCAATCCCTCCAACACCACAGATAATATCCTCCGGCAGTAATCAATTGAATCACTTCCCCTTCCAACTTAAGCTCATTGAAAATTCATCGAACAGTCAATTCTAAGCATTACCTGCCGATAATAAGAATGGGAGGAGTATATTCAAACGACAGACAGTGATAATTCATGCACATCGGAGGTGATTTGTGTCTACTTCGACATTGAATCATGCCAGGCTATATTCCATCAGCCAGGTGAACGCCCTGACCGGCGTCCCCAAGCCCACCCTGCGCTTCTGGGAAAGGGAGTTCAAGGATTTCATCGAGCCTCTACGCACCCCCGGCAACCAGCGAAGATACGATGAGAGAAGTGTCAACACCATCCGGCGCATCAACCACCTGGTGAAGGTCGAAGGCTTCACCATCGAGGGCGCTAAATAGAAACTGGAGGCGATGGAGCAGTAAGTTACTGATATCTTTAAGAGCCATTTTACCATCCACGACTTTCACCATTCCTGGGCTTTTTCACCCTTCTCACCCGGAAGACCACCCCTTTCGATTTCCCTTTTTAACCTTCGGTCGCTTTGAAATTTGCTTTTCTTAAACCACGCAACCGGTCGATGGAAGCCTCGACCCGCCGGGACATCGCCCGCCAGGGCGCACCCCTGTGCGAAATTCTTTACGCCAGATTACCGGGCTTGATCCAGGTGGAAACGAGCCCTATGCAAAGACATCACCGATTTTCGGCGGAAACGAGCCCTATGGAAAGCGACTTCCAAATCCCGGCGGAAACCAACCCTATGCAAGATACCACGCCAGCCAACATGCAAACACCCAAGCTCAACCAGCTATGAAAAGTTCGGATTAGATGTCTAATTCGAACTTTTTCCCGATTCCTGAATTTCATAGTGTTTATTTCCTTTAGACTTACGATTTGCAGCATACAGTCAATTCCGAAGTTTTTCGCCGAATTTCAATCGAATACCGAATCAGTTTCGATCCAGGCTGATCCAGTGTCATGTTCAGGATCGGAAACTTGATCTTCTTCAAGATCCTTCCCGCCGGGCGCTTCCGGTTTAGGCAATATCCTTGTCGGCGTCTTACCGACGTCTGACGCCGGTGTATCACCCTTCTTCGCTTTCTCAATCATCTCCAGCGCCAGTTCGGCGAAACTCTTTTCTTCACTTCCTTTCGGCTTCTGACCTTCGCGGGTGATACCTAATGCTTTTAAGACACGAGTCATACTCTTCGATAAATCTTCGACCGCTCGTGGTGACGCAGCGGTTTCATCGGTTTGGGTGATCGCCCGCGTGATCCTGATGTGGATCAGTCCCGCGGTCTGCGCCAAAGCCAGATCGGCGATGTTCCAGTCACCGATATGTTCCAGCAGCGAGTTCATAAACACTTGAAAACTTACCCGTTCCGATTCTTCCATGAACCGGCAGGCATAAGCGCCGGACTTCATGGCAAAATCGTTCAGGATATATCTTCCTTGCGACACGCCGCCGGGATTTTTGGGATTAGCGCCGTGCATCCTGCACACCCGATAACCATTGACTGCTGGCATTAGACAACGGGTGCCGGTGGACTTGCTGGTGGCGGCGCACTGTTTAGCACGAATTCCAAACGGCAGGTCCCGCACCGGTTCTTCATCCCAATTTTTCGCCGGTGGCAGGTTCAGTTCGGGATTGGAAGGCTCGAAGATGTTTTTCTTTGTTTTATATTTAGCCATATTGAGATAGTGTGTGGGATTAAAAGCAATTTTAAGCTGAGTCGCGGAAGGCGGCGTCCGCCCTCGCTAATAGATTACCGGACTTTGAGATTATTGTCAAGGCCATATTCGTCCTCTGAACGGACACTTTCGCAGTAAATAAATGCTATTCTGCCATTATGGCATTTATTCTGCCGTTTTTGGCAGCTTTTCCCTGGTGAGGGTAACAATATCCCGTATCCTCAGCGGGCTTAAGTAAAACTTCTCCGCCAGCGCCCGGTAGATATGACCGGATTTAAAGCCCTGCTTCTTGAGATAGGCGAATTCGGTTCGAATCGCCTCATCCCTCCGCCGTCGATTTTCACCTACAGACATATTTTCTTCAACTCCGTTTTTTGTATTAACTTGATATTCTTCGATTAAAGCTTCTGGTGGTGGTGGCTTGTGCGAAGTCCATTCCTGAATCCATTCCAGCGATGCATCATCCACATCCCATTCCTGCTCCGGCTCCCGCCACAGTACGAAACGATTGCCTCGGCTCTCTACCGCGCAGTTAACACCCTGAGAATGAAGGGCTTCGATAATCGAACCGATTTTCCGCTTCCGTAGCGGCTTGGTCACCTGAATGCGGTAAGGATGTTCCCACCTTTCCTTTTCAGCCTCTATGTCCAAGTATTTCATCGGTATCCCTATCTGCCCGCAGATTTCCTGATGGTGGTGGACTGCAGGCGGGGTTGATAATCAAGCTTGATCAGTTCCTGCGTCAGCCTTTCCAGCCTGAGGAATTCCCCCTCCGGCAGTTCCCGCTTCAGCGACTTCATCAGCGCATCGAACTTGCCCTTCCCGATGGCAGCGATGCGGTTCAATAGCTGCGGATATTCGATTCTTGAAGCCTCCTCCAGCAATGTGATAACCCGGTTGACATCGATGAAATTGGTGACGGTGGTCTTGCCCAGGCTGTAATAATGTCCGGCGGCTTTCAAGCGATCTTTGCCAATCAGCTTTATCTTCAACAGGTCAGCCAGTTCTTCCTTCCGGGCATACATGATTTTCGCCCGGGCGGAAATGTCTTCGTATTCCTGGGCGATGGCTTGAATATCGTTGGGATCTTCCAGCGTCAGCGGATGGTCGCTTTCGCAGGCGTCTTTGTAAGTTTCGCACAGGCGCCGGTATTCGCACCAAGGGCAGTATTTGTTCAGCACGGCTGGCGCTTCACCTCCGTCTTCTATCCGCCGAATGTGTTCATTCACCAGCAGAATAAATTCTTTCGCTTCGTCAATGCCTTCTTCGGTGCGGAATGTCCGCTGCTGGAGGCCATGCCGCAGCATATGAAAGCGCATTTCGATATTGTCAACATTTGGAAACATTTCCCTGGCAGCCATGATGTAAATCGACGCTTGCAGGCTTTGCTTCAGTTCCTCCGCGGTGTAAAGCATCCGATTTGTTTTGTAATCCACGACATGGATGGTTTTGGAATCGGGCCTGTCGATGCGGTCGATGTAACCCAGGACGGTGACATCGCCCAGCGTGTCGGGTTCGTAGACAAACTGCTGTTCAATCGCCACGATGGAATCACTATGACAGGTTTCATTTTCCGCAAAGTCTTTGATTATCTGCTGGGCTTGCAGAAACAGATCCGGCGGGTGGTTGTTATCCTGCATTACGCTTTTCAGGTGTTTCAGGAAAACATCTTTCCGGTGAAGCAGCAGTCCGTTATAGCCTTCGTTTTTCAATTCCCGGTAGATCCTTTCCAGTGTTTTATGCACGATTGAACCCAGGACTGCTGGCGATGACGGATCAAGTCTGGGCTTGGAATTCAGAACATACCGGCGCCGGTATTTCGCCGGGCACTGAGTGACCAGTTCCAGCCGGGAAAAACTGATATGCTTGTCGGGTATCGGTGAAGATTGCATCGTGAATTCCTTTCGATTAGGATTTTTTCTTCAATCATCATGTTCCGCCAGCGCCTGCAGTCGAGTGCGGATTTCCGCCTGGCGTTTGGATAGGTTTTTGTTCGTTCGGAGGGACGCCGGTTTTGAGTCGGACATCGCTTCATGCGTTGGTTCGAAGTTGTGTTCGAAGGAAGTTTTTGAAATGGTCAGAAACTTGTCTTTTCCATCGGTGAAGGTGATGCCTTTCAGTTCCTGGTCTGTGGTTTTCCGGACCGCCTTGATGATCATATCCGCGGCTTCTTTGTAGTGCAGGGCGCCGGCGTCGGTGACGCCGCTGTCTTGGAATGCCTGCTTGACGGCGTTCCGCAGCTTGGTGGAGGAGCAGACATAGCAAGCCGATGATTCGGTATTGAGAGATATGACCCACTGCTGTTGGTCGGGTGAGATGAATTCGGGAAATATTGAGCTCATAACACATTCTCGGTTTTTTAAAATTCATAATCTATCATACTGAACGGTTGTTCAGAGCCGGTGACTCTGACTCTTATAATATATATAGTACACCTCAGAGTCACCGCTGCCGGTGACTTTGGTACTTTCGGAGCTGTCAAATCCGATAGAGGTATGCAAGTACCAGAGTCACCGCAATAGCTAAGCTCTGCAAATACAAGAGTCACCGATTTCGTATTTAAATGCTGAAGCGAATGACACTTTTTATGTAATCTTATGCTGATGCAATTGACATTATTTTATCGAAAGAAGTTTTATAGTCGTTTCAGCACGAATGCTGATATAGGCAAAAATTGCCGTTTAAGCATAGACTTTAATTTCCGGGTAGTTTTTGCAGCAATTCAAATCCATTTTGGGTCATGGTCAAACCCGGAATATCATCACCCAACCGCTTGGCATAGCGGATGACAGTGCGCTTGTTCACACCAGCTGTATCCGCCAGTTTCTGACAGGTGAATTGGGTGTTGTGATTGTTACTCAACCTGGTAACCGCTTTGACTAACCTATTATAAGTATTGCTGAAACCGGTGGCATATGAATTAGAATTCAATTTCAAACCCAGCATGATCGAAAGCTCATCGCTGTTGACATGGTGAATATCCGCCGCCAGCGGCAGCGGGGTGCTGGAGAGAATCCAGATTTTCTTTTCGGGGTAAAGCAGCGGTCGGATGCGATGGATCATCTGGATCATTTCTTCTTCGCGGTGCTGGGACAGAATCTGGTTCATGCGCTCGTCTTCGAATACCCTGGTCTTGCCCTGCAGTCGGGTTTCACCATAACGGCGATAGCTGTGGGTGGTCACGCCGGAAACATAGTCTTCCCGCAGCCTACGGCATTGTTCCCGGATGTGAAGTTCCTCCAGATTGGGCATGGCTGTGCCCACCAATACCACCTGGTCGCAGTGTGTGAAGTCATTGCTGCCGCGCAGTCCCCAATAATGGCCGATTTCGTATTTCCCTTTTAGACCAGCGTTTTTCAATGCCTTGCGCAGCCTCTTCTCGATGAATTCCTTGGTCGAAATCACCAAGGTGCATTCACCCCGGTTGATAATCGCTTTTGCGAAACGGATAATCTTATCACTGGTGGATTGCTTCTTTCTATTTTTGTTCTTGATGACCAATGACTGCTTGGGATATTCACCATCGATCAGCTGGACAACCGGGTTCTGCATCCTGATTCTGCGAACTATATGGACAAGCTCGCGGTCGATCAGGCGCTGGTAAAAGAAAATGTTCGCTGAGGCATCCAGGAAAATCACCGGGGTGTCATCGTCTAAGGTGAATTTCTTGGAATCGATCAGCGCCAGCACGAATTGATTACCTTGTTTCTTCACCAGCATGCGGGAGTTATATTCCAGCCCGAACAAAAACTCCTCATAGTCGATGATCTTGAACAGCAAGGGCAGCCAGTTTTTAGGCAGGTCTTCCGGCGCCGCCATTTCGATGAAAGCCTCCCATTTCAGCCAGAACTTCGATTGGTTGATTTGATTGATGCGATGGTGGATTCCAGCCTCAAACGGTCTTTTCGGGGTCTTTCCCTCGATGTCAAGCTGGTCCGGCTGCGCTTCATGATATTGCCAGAACCGGTCATCCCATTTCTGGATCAATTCATGCCCTTCGGTCAGTTTTTTACATTCTCCGATAGTCCGTCGGAGAGCCTCGAGCAGCGGAATTACCAGCTTATACTGGGTGAACTTGTTGGTGGTGATGAAATCCTGCAAAGCGTCAATGTCGTCACGGGTAACCACCGTTTCCACATCGAACACACTGAAAGGGTTTTCATCGATGACCATTACATCGCAGTTGATTTTGTTGTCCTGGATGCGGCTGGTGACCAGGTGCTGCTGGGGGGCGAAGAATGATTCGGTGTGTTTCCACTGCCGGAAATATTCGCAGTTCTTGACTCCGATGGGGCAATCCAGGCAGACCTTTTCAGTTTCAATTTCCGCCCAGCCTTTGTCTCGCATCATCTTAAGTTTGTAGCGGTTCTCCTCCACTGTGCAAAGCCCGCTTTTCGCCGGTGAAGAATAGGGAAAATCCTCATCCTCGCCGATCTTGGGCAGAATCTGCTTGATGTCGGGGATGTATTTAGCTACTTCTTCGAACATATCGTGTCTTTGCGCCGCCCAGAAGATTTTTTTGTAATGCTTCAGGTCTTCCGGCAGATTTGCCAAGGCTTTGGCAATGGTGACGGTCTTGCCCACGCCGGGATCGGTTTGGATTAGCAGCGCCTTCTCCGGTGTCTCCCTTAGGTATCGGTTCAACATTTCAAACAACTCCTTTCTGATTTCTTCGATTGTGCCGGATTCGAAATCCGGCTTTAGTTCGCCTAGTACAGGCTGGATTTTCGCCCGATTCTCCGCATCGAAGCCCATAACCACGCCTAACGGCGTCCGATACCTGCCGACCGCGTTACAGGCTTCGGATAGCGGGCAAATACCTCTTTGTTGTGCGTTTTCACAAAGATAGGGCTTGTAGTTCCGGCGCAAAGCGTGATCAATAAAAAATTGAGTCCGGGCAAAGTCATAATCGGAGACTTGCTTTATGATATCGTGCACCGCGGCTACGCCGTCGCCGCCGAGAGCTGTCATATTGAACAGGATGAACAAGCGCTCCTCGTGGGTCAGGTGGCGCTTATTCATAGCCTTCTTGACCAGCTGCCCCATCGCCGCGCAGCGTTCTATCACTTTTTTAGGACCATCGGCGATGTTCATCCGAAAGGGGATTTCAGCTGTTGGGCGGTTGGTAGGCTCTGCCTCTACCGGATGAAGCCGGGAATTGACAATAGCCTCCGCCAATTCACCTTCGAAGGATCCCAGCGCATCCAACACGATTTCATGGGAATCAGGCTTCAAATTCCAGAGATGCGAATTAGGCAATGTCTGGTCGATGCGGGGATTGTCCGTGTCCAGGAAGCGGGAATACATGCCCGTTCCCAAATGCTTGACTAAGGGCAGCTTGACCAAATGCGGGACACCGCCGCTTTTCAAAGCGCGTAGGTCGGGTTGACAGGGATAGCTCTCGATCGCCATATAATCGATAATCCCCTGCAAATCGCTCGATTCCTGGGTCTGCTGCGCCAGCCATTTCACCAACAAACCCAGATTGACAGCTTGTTCGGCGTTGATTAATATGTCATAGAGCACATAAACATGAATTCCTTTTGAGCCGCTGAAGATGGGAACGGGGGTCAAACCCAGATGTTTGATTTCCGCCGTCAAGCTGGCGGCTATCAGGTAAATAATATGCCAGGCGTGCTCTCGCAGTTTCTCCCGCAGGTCATGGTCACCGGTTTCTTCGATTTCCTTGCGCATGGTGCGGGGAATATCCAAGTCGAACAACGACCATCTTGACTTTCCCTGCCGGTCGCAGCCGTAAGATGCGTAAGTGCGCTCGCCATACAAAGCCTGCCTCAACATAAAAATATCCACCGATCCGGGGAGATTATTCCGGTATCTCGTCTTTCCATTTCTGCCGATTTTCTGTTCGCCGTGAACGCCATATCGATTAACAAAGAGCCCTGAGTATCGCATCATGAAAGCGAGGTCGATGCCTGTTTTTAAGTTCAGTTTTGAATCCCAGTCGCTCATGTTCGTGCTGGCTCATTGGGTATATGTGATTCACTGCTGAACTCGCTTAGGTACAAATTGCATGCTTCCCGGAATTCAGTGTCAAGGTCATTCTCCCGTAACAGGTCGTTTTGGATCGGTTTTCCGCCGGGGGTGGTGCGTTCCAGGATGGGATAAATTTCCTGCCAATCGCGGTTGACCAGTTGTTTAATAGGCTTGTATAACGGTATGCAAATCGGCTTTCCGGTGGAACGTTCCCGGCATGGTTCGATGACGATGCGGCGCTGGCACGATTGGCAAAGGATGCCCGCGCCGGGGAGGGGTTGCACCGGGCAGCGCTTGAATTTATCTTTCATATCTGTTCCAACTTTACGGATTTGAACTAACCACAAAACTCACCGTGTGTTGCGCCCAAGACGCTTCTGGCGGCGTTCAAGTCCCCCGGGCGATAGAATGCGCACCCTGGGGCGTCTTTGGGTTCCAAAGGCACATAACCATCTCCACATCGCGGATTTCCTTGCGGCCGAATGTCCCCAGAGTTCGAACGGCCTGCGCGCCCGACCAAGCGATGAAAGGCGCTACGATATCTTCGGGTCCATGACACCAGATTTTACTGTGACCAGCGGCTCTGAATTCCCGCATCGCTTGATTCATAATGGCTTTCCCCAGTCCGGAACCCCTTACCGCTAAATCCAGCGACAGATGGCACAGTTTCGCCTGAATCAGGTCGATGACGCAAAGCCCGGCGACATCGAAGTTGCGGTCGAAGCGGAAGACTATCTTTATCCCGGAGGCAACATCCGGTTCGACCCGGCGCTCCCACCACAGCTCGATGCCGGGATAAACGGGCTCGTGTCTTTGCAGGTATAAAGACAATGCGGATGGCTGGAGAAAAATCATTTGACTTCCATGTTTCCCTCGCCCAGCAGGCGGTCGAAGTTGTAAAGCGCATTGGGACCTTCGGTGAGCGCCCGGATGGCGCATTCCGGCAACTTGGATTCGGATATGTTCAAGTTCATTCCCACAAAGGCCTCCTCTATGGTGGTGACCCCGTTCACGATCGCGCGCCAACGTTTATGGAGCCATTCATAGATGGCGGCGCCGTTGGCGATGGCGGTGTCGTGGATGTTCAGCGTCTTTTCGATGACCAGATAATGCTCGGAGTCGGGCCAGTAGCATAGCTTGAACTTGAGCCGGAAGAATACAAAGCGCATTGGTTTGCCGTCTACATACCGGTGCCCTTCGTTCTTGTCGATTAGGATTTCGTTGGGATCGACCCCCATTTTGTAGAGCAAGGTGTAGAAATCCTTTATCAGTTTATCTATCGAGGTGCGGCTGGTCTTGTATTTCTGAATCGCTTCCGTAGGTTGATGGGCCATATTCCGCCTCCGGTGTGGGTTAGGTTCAGTTCACTGTGATTTCTATTTCAGTTTCTCCCACCTCAGAAAATCTCCCAATAAGGTGTATCTTCGAGTCGGGTGGTCGTTTTCAATACTGTAATCGACAGCGTCTTCAGTCCCCACCAATACCACATACTGCTTCCCGCGGGTGATGCCGGTGTAAATCAAATTTCGTTGTAGCATGAACCGATTCTTGGGATGGATGGGAATCACTACGCAGGGGAATTCGCTGCCCTGGGACTTGTGGATGGAAATAGCGTAAGCCAGCTTCAACTGACTCAACTGCTCGGGTTTATACTCGACCGCGTCCAAACCGCTGGAATTTCGCGCAGGGGCGCGCCCTGGGCGGCGATCGCTGATGACTTGGTAGGTTTCCTCGACCATTTCAGCGGGTTTGCTTCCGTTGTTGAAATCCACCCAGACTTTGCGGTTACCGGGATCGACATCTATGACAATCCCGGTGGCGCCGTTGAAGACGCCCAGTGTGTAATTGTTGACGGTCTGGATTACCCGGTCGCCCGACCGCAGATGATAAGCGGATTCATCGCCGCCAATCTTCACCTCCGGTTTCTGCTCCCTGGCAGGATTCAATGAACGTTGCAGGGCGTTGTTGAAAACAATCGAACCGATGGGACCCACATTCTGCGGGCACAACACCTGAATGTCATTGACCGGATCAAGATTGAATTTCCGGGGAATATCATCCGTCACTAATTTTCTAATCCGTCTCACCAGCAGGTCAGGATCATCTTCTTCGATGAAGAAGAAATCCTTCTTGCCATAGATGTCAATGGGCAGGCCGCGGTTGATGCGATGAGCGTTCTTGATGATGGCGCTGGCTTCCGCCTGACGCATAATCTGCGTCAGTTTAATAGAGGGAATCCAATCGCAGGAGAGCATATCCGCCAGCACATTCCCTGGACCGACAGAAGGCAGCTGGTCGGCGTCGCCCACAAATATCAACTTCGTTCCCGGCGTTATCGCCTTCAGCAGGCAGTCCATCAGCCAGACATCCATCATCGACACTTCATCTATGACCACCAGGTCCGCATCCAGGGGGAACTCCTGGTTGCGGATGAAGCCTTCGGTGATCGGGTCGTATTCCAACAGCCGGTGCACGGTGCAGGCCGGTAGCCCGGTCGCCTCCTCCATCCGCTTCGCTGCCTTGCCGGTAGGTGAAGCCAGACGGATACGCTTATCCTGGTAGATATTCAGAATCGCCTTCAACAGGGTAGTCTTGCCAGTGCCGGGCAAGCCAGTGATGACGGAGACAGGGTTGCGATAGGCGATACTGACCGCCTCCAGCTGCCGGTCGTTCAGGGTGATGGTCTGACCGGTGACAGGGTCGATGAAGGTATTTGGGATTTCCGATTCAGCGCCGGAGTCGGTTGGGGGGAGCATTAATTGTCTGAGTCGGTCGGCGATGTTTTTCTCCCGATGATGATAATATTTAAGGGCGCACCATTTTTCTTCAGGATGGCGGATAATTTTATTCTGCTTCTCAAGGGTCTCCAGGGCTGCTTCCAGACGATAGCGTGGAATGCCAAGTTCAGCGGTTCCCTTTTCGAAGATTTTATGCTCCGGTAAATATGTGTGCTGTTTCGATTCCGCATACGAATTCAGGATATGCTCGACCGCGGCTTCTGCCCGGAAAGGGGAATCCCCCTCAATACCCATCTGCTGGGCGAAACCATCGACCGTCTTGAAACCTAATCCCTGGATGTCGCGGATCATCCGATAGGGATTTTCCTTAACCGTCTCGATAGTCTTTTCCTTGTAGCTTTCCATAATCAAAGCGCGCTGGCGCGGTGTGCAACCCAGACCGTTCAAGAAAAAGATGGTGTCCTTGTCCACCTTGATTCGATTCCATTCCTGGGAAATGATATTAACCCTCTTAGTGGTTATGCCGGATATTGCAGTAAGTTGCTGCGGCTGGTCATCCAGAATTTCATAGATGCCATCGCCGAACCTGTTCATGATAGCGCGGGCGCGCACCGGGCCGATATGCTTCAACTGGCTTAAAAATTCCAGCATATCCTGCTGGGTCCTGGGAGTCACCGTCACCGCCAGGTCGAAGCGGAACTGCCGGCCGTATTGTGGATGTTCCTCCCAGCGACCATGGAATTCCAGCTTGTCGCCGATGACCGGATTGGGAAGCGTGCCCACCACCTTATGTCCGCCGGGATCGATGGTGGCGATAAGATATCCACTGTCGAACCGGCGGAAGATGCTAACAAGAATGCCCTGAATTACTTCATTCATTTCTATTATATTACCCTGAAAATAGCGAGATTGCGGGTCCGCCAGCCATTATTTTCATTGTAGGTTGTGCGATGTTCGCGATCTCGACCATCGTATGATGGTTTCAGAATCGTATGTTAATCCCATGGTTTCTCCCAATAATACTTCCCCTCCAATCCATACCCTATCACCAGTTTTGAAGCCACCATCCGCGCCACCTCCGGCTGGAACAGGGCGGTCTTGGGATTGCTGATATGCACCCATTCCCGGTTTCCCTGCCGCTCCCATAGAACCTGCCCCACTCGAAAGTCCGAGGAATTTTCAATGAAGTTTATCGCAATATTGAAAATGTCTTCGCAAGAGCCCTGACCATTGGGACGGATGTCCGTTGCGCCGGCGCCGAAGGGATTAACCTCCGGGTCGCCGAAGCTGTGGTCGGTGGTGGGGGAGGGGTGGTATCCCGCTCTTCGCAAACCGTTTATAACATTAATGTCGCGGATTCCCGAAGTCACCAAGATGGGATGCCCAAATTCCCGCCGGATGGGGTCGAGGATGTTCCGGCAGAGGCATTCCAGCAGATGTTTGCTGAGTCTATTTAACACCGGCTTGCCATAGTTCGATTGGGTGAATTCCTCGTAGGAAAAGTATTGCGAGACTTTGCCGTTGGGCTGATGGTCGAGTAGAAGTCTTCTATTTATCATCTTTAAATCCCTTTTAAGGTTAGAACAAGGTTATTTCTTTCCGCCGCGATGTAGGCCGAGCAGGCGTCACAGACGGCTTCCAGGTGTTTCTTCGCGCTTGGAAAATCAAAATCCCGCCACCGTCTTTTCACCGCCGCTACGACCTCCTCTTTGGAAGCGTTCATCTTTCCCGTTGCCGCCTTCTTGGCTTCGTGGGGAAGGTAACCTTCAAAAGGGAGGTTGGTCAGCGCGGCGAAAGTCCAGACCGCCCCCTTCGCCAGTCCCATTGCGGTCGCCGACCGGGCGACCCGAGTCCCGCCGGGAGGCACTTCCGCCACAATTCCCTTGAAGCCGTATTGTTCATGCAAGGCTTTCAGACGCAGGCTGATTTCCTTCACTCGTAGGTGGTCGCTGTCGATCACGCGGGTATTCAGTTTCTTTTTAACAGGCTTGGTGATGATGCATTCACCATAAATCAGCCGACCATAAGGATCGAAAACCGAAATGCCGAATTCAGAAAGGGAAATATCTAAAGCCAGGATCATTCTTCAGACTCCTCTTCAGATTGCGGTTCCGGGGAAAATATTCGCTCATAACAAGGCCGGTCAGTGAAGAATTCAGGGGCGGAGCAGGTATCATCCGACCGGTGGAGATGACACTTGGAATTAACGCACTGCATGACAATCTCCTTCGATTTTGTTTACAGGTATCTTTGAATCGATTCGCCTAACGGCAGCATTATTCCTTTTAGCCGCCGCTTCGCCATTTCGATATACTTTTCCCCGATTTCAATCCCGGAAAAATCCCTTCCCAACTCCGTCGCTGCCACAGCCACCGTGCCCGCTCCCATGAAGGGATCGAATACGATTGCTTTAGCGCTTTCTGCATTACAATTGCAGGTCGGCCGCCAGTCCTCAGCCCCTGTCCGGTAATAGGGAGCGCCGCATTCGGCGCAGACCTTGGGAGAGGTCCCAGCAAGAATCATCGGTGAAATAAGCTGTTTGGGAAAGGTGGCGAAATGATCTTCGCGAAAATTGTCCGTGGGAATGGACCAGACTGCGCGCTTATTCCGGCGAATAGCAGCCCCGCTGCTTATCGCTTCCCTGAGCTTCTCATAAGCCTTAGATTGGGCCTCTGAGGACATAGCATATATCTTCTTTCCCTCATCTTTCCGTCGTTTCAGATGATTGATTGAAAATGCCCGGTGTAGGGAATTCTCCTTCTGCGGCTCCTTGATGGCTTCCATGTCGAAATAGTAGTCGTGCGCCCTCCAGAGATTCTTGCGCTTCCAGAGTCTCTTCAGCAGAACTCGATTAGTCAAGGGAGGGTAGGAGACTACAGTTCCAGTCCTGCGGTGTTCCCATCGGTGGTCTGGCTTAGGATGCTTTCTGACACCGCGCTTCACAGGATGCGTCCAAAATTGCGGCTTGTTCGACTTGGCCAGAAGAAAGATATATTCGAAATCGTTGGTGGGACGGTCGGTGACGCTTTCGGGCTGCACATTTCCCTTCAACCAGATGATGGTAGAGCGGAGGATCCATCCCGCGGGATTGACCATCTGGGAAGCGAAAGCCCAGCGCCGCAGCATTTCCTCCACCAACTTAACCGACTCCCAATCACCGCTTTCCCGCGCATCCTTCAAGGTATCCGCCGTCTGCCAGAGTGCGTCTGAAGGGACGATGGTGAATCCCTGAAGGCTTAGCGCCAGGCGATGCGGAATCAAACACTGATCCTTCGACTTCAATACCTTATGTTTTTTCTGAGTATGTCCTTTCGTAGCGCCGTAAATATCAGTCACCTTGCCGAAATTCACGGTTTCAGGCGTATGCCCCGCGGCATTGCCGCTGCCCCAATAGGAATCGCCGATGTTAAGCCAGAAAGCGCCGTCGTCCCGCAGGATGCGGTATATCTCGGTGTAGATTTGCAAGGAATGTTCCAGATACATCTCAATCTCCGGTTCCTGGCCAAAACATCCTCGCCAGGCGCCGCATTTTCGGCAAAACACTCCGCATGAAACTATCTTCGAAGTTCGCACCCTGTCTTTCCAGCCCTGTGAAGCCTCCTGGGGACGACCATCCTTCCACTCAATGGTCTCCCAATGGCTGGCAAATTTCGATGGAATCTCAGCGCCCCATTCGTGCTCGCAATCCGCGCTGCCGCCCCAAATGGAAGGTGGTATCCCATAATCCCTCAGACCGAGATAGGAGGGACTGGTGATGACACTATGAACCGACCGATCCGGAATCTGACCAAGCCAGTCAAGGTTATGGCCTAAGAAAATCTTATTTCGAAATTCCACCGGTTTCACTATTCCAGGACACTTTCAGCTTTTTCTGCAGCGCTCGACGAGTAGTTATTTTTTATCACTTCTCCGGCTTCTATGACAATTCCTATCTCACCGGTTTCGTCCACGCTCTCCATCCAGATTTTGAAGTTGTTATCGTCCGCCATCCGGTCGATGATAGCCAGGTTTTTGGAATCGAGCAGCGACCCGTCCTTGATGCGGATGACCCTTAACTTGGGATTGACCGCCATTGCCACAGACATGGAGATCTTCAGCGTCTCCGCTCCTGACAGCTGCTCGAACGGGATACCCCGATAAGTGACATGTTCATCGCTCAGGGACAGCCCTTCAATGGGATACTTCGCCTTTTGAATCGCTTTCCGTTTCCGCCGGGCCTGCGCCTCAAGCTGGTCGCTGAGGTCTTCACTGGCGCTCTCCTCCGCCTTCAACATCTTCACCTTTTCCTGATACAACCGGGACTCCCGGATCTGCTGATTGGTCGACTCGGCGTTCTTGATGGCTTCCCGCAGCGCCGCTGTGTCCGGGTCGATCAAATTTTCCACCTCTTTTTTCAAGGCGATACCGCGATTATCAATGTCGTCCTTCCCCGCCTCCAGTTCCGTTAGTTCCGCTTGCAGGCGCTCAATCTCCCTCTTTTTCGCCTGGATTCTCTCCATTACCCTTTCCCGCTCATCACGGAGCTTCTCCAACTGGTGCCGCTTACCCTCGTTCGTCCGGATGACTTCCAGCCCTTCATTTAGCTGGTCGGTCAAGGTGGTTAAGCTGATTGGATCGGCGGGAAGGTCATCTTTCGGCTTGGTCAAGCCCTTCAGCTGGCCTTGCAGCTCACGGATGCGCCGATTGACTAGGGTGCGCTCATCGTAAATCCCCTTCTGCTGAATCTCCCACTCGTCCAAGTCGAGGTCGATCCCGACCAGTCGGGACAATTCCTCCATCTGCCTTTTCGCTTCCATCCCGGCGAATTCCAGCGGATCGAAACTGAGGGAACCAATCCAGGAATTCAGCAGCGCCTGCGGCGAGCTATACCTCTTCCCGTCCCGCGCCTTCACTGTCAAATAGGTTTTGGAAAGATCCGCCGGGTCGTTCCACTTGCGCTCTACGATGAATTCCCCGCAGTCCAGGGTGATATGCGCGATTTTAGCGCCGTGGCGGATGGGATCGGGCGGGATACAGCTCGCCCCGCCCACCGCCATGGTGATGGCGTCAAGCGCCGAGGTCTTCCCCTGCTCGTTGGCGCCGGTGATGCGGATGACATTGACGGAAGGCGCGGTGATGTCCACCGCCTTGATGCCCTTGATGTTTTCCGCCTCCAGGCGCACAATCTTCGCTAATCCCATATTCAGTTCTCCTCGGTCAGTTTTTCTTCCCAATACTCGATGAATTGGAGGGCTTTCTTCGGTAACACCGTATAGCAGATAAGGTCTTTAGGGATGTCACTGCCTTGATAATGCCACTCCCGGTTCCAGGTCCGCAGCCATAAAATGGAGGGCTTCAGCCTTTGCGCCGCCGCTTCGATTACCTGCGGATTGTCATCGATGAACAGCTGCACATTGGCGAGCGCCTTGGCTTCGGGTTCCAGGAAATCGATGCCAACTATCCGGTCTGCCAGATGGTTGACAGTAATCCACTGATAGAAAGATTCCTTGGCGAAGTCAGGCTGGCAGGTTATCAAACGAATGGGAAAACCTGCTTCATAGATGGTGTGAAACAGGGTCAATCCGTCCTTGTAGGCAGTAGCTTCCGCCAGCCTGCCGGTCTCAGCGTAGCGCTTGTGGATGCCCTCCAGCGCCTCCCGGCTGAATCCGGGAATCCTCTCCCGGATGATGGGGACGAAGTCGTAGGCGGTGATGTCCTTGTTGAAGAGGCGGATGTCGTAGCTCAAGTTCACCTGCTGCAGGATGGTCTGCACCCAGTTGCGCAGGACGCCGTCCACATCCAGTCCGATGACGAAATCATTTTGATTCATCTTTTCTCCATATTATTTTGATTTAGAAATTACGTTGTTCGCGAGGAGGTTTGTGGTTAATCCGATTGCTATTGAACGCGATCAAAGCCGTCTGTGACGGTTTTAGGTTTTAAAATGGTCGCTCTTAGCTGATGATAGGCCCGGCGGCGCTGGTAATACTGCTGTTTCAAAGTCCGAATATTGACATCGACATAATCGTAAATCACCGGTTCCGGCTTGCCGTCAAGCGGGCGCATAACCCTTCCCGACCGCTGTAATATTCGCGCCAGCGCCTTCGAAGGGAAGATGAAAAAGACCGCCGACAGGTTTGGTAAATCCAAACCTTCGTCCGCCACCGAAGTGGCGACTATCACCTTGAGTTTGCCGGACAGCATTCTTTTACGGATAGCATCCCTTTCCGGCTTTTTAATCTTTCCCAGCAGCGACTCCGCCCGGATACCCAGCCGCTGGATTTTCGCGGTCAGTATTTCCGCATGCTCCACTCTCCCGGTTAAGACCAAGCAGATATGTCCGCCTTCCACCGCCCCGGCGACTTCGGCGGCGATGTGCATATTCCGGTCAGCGTCGTTGACCAGGGTATCAAGCATCGCATTCCGGTCGTCAGGTCCGTAATAGGGGTAATTGAAAGCGGTGAATATCGGTTGGACTGAGACCGCGGTGAGGTATCCTTTCTTGACCAAGGTCTTGCGGTCGATTTCGAAGATGGGGTCGCCGAAGAGGAAGTAGAGTAGGGGAGTAAGCCCGTCTTCCCTTTCAGGGGTGGCGGTCAAACCGAAGCGATATTTCGCCGGGAAATGACTGATGGCGCGGTAAAAGGTCTTAGCGGGGGTGCGGTGAACTTCGTCATGTATCACACATCCCCACTGCTCAAACCATCCCTTCCCAAGTTTATTCAACATCTTTGACAAGGTCTGCACCGTGGCGATGGTGACTGGCTTCACTTCAAACCTGCCATTCCCGATTTCTCCGGCTTCGACACCGGCAGTCTTTAAGACCTCTTTCCACTGTGAAAGCAAGTCCAACGTATGCACCATCACAATAGTGGTGGTCCCCACCTGTTTGATGGCGTCCACCGCCACCACCGTCTTCCCGCCGCCGCAGGGGATGATTACTACTCCCTGATGCTTCCGCTTCATCAGATGAGCCGCCTCATTTTGATAATCACGGAGCTTGAACGGTAACTTGGGAATTACCGGCAAAGACACACCGGGCGAACGGCAATCGTCATATTCAACCGCCCCAAATATATTCTTTACAATCCGGTTGCAGCCGCGGGGGATGATGAGCTCTTCCCCGGTGATTCTATAAGCCTCGATCTTCTCCGCCACATTCCAGGTCGATTTTCCCATTCGCACCCTGGTGAGATATTCGGGATTGTCGAAGGTCAATTCCCGCTTCAATCGCTTGAGCAAATCCCGGTCGACCTCGTTGCGCGGAATGTGAATATGCGTGTTAACAAGAAACTTCATAGGTGACACCCCCGGAGTCGAACCGGAGCGGGTGAATCCGCCACAGCGGACTCACCCGGCCGCCGGACCTGTCACTTTTTAGCCGGGTGGATTAAAACGGCGAATCGTCATCCTCATCGTCGTCGCCGT
Source organism: uncultured bacterium (assembly GCA_964421875.1). Taxonomy (GTDB): domain Bacteria; phylum Electryoneota; class Tariuqbacteria; order Tariuqbacterales; family Tariuqbacteraceae; genus CAYQZD01. The sequence continues at coordinate 7,782 of CAYQZD010000017.1, read as the reverse complement.
TTCCCGACTTTGCCACCAGCTTGTCGATATACTTCAGCGCCCGCTTGAACTTCGACTTCGGCAGCTCCCGCACCTTGTCGATCCCGAATTTCTGGCAGAACTTCTTCCCCTCGCCCTCCGGGTCGTCCAGCGTCTTGAACATATCCACCAGTTCCCTCCGCTGCTCATCGCTGATAACATTGTCGTCATCCTCGGACTCCTCCGCCTCTTCATCCTTCGCAGGCTTGGAACGCTTCTTTCTGTCATCGTTTCCGCTTCCGAGTTCAGCGTAGAGCTCTTCCAGGTCGATAAGCTCCACCGACTTCAGCTTCTCCCTATCCTTGTCGGAAAGCTCGTATTCGGGGTCGATGTTGTAGGTGGTGTCGGTGTCCCCCTTGTCCCCGGAACGCTCCAGCTCGAAGACCCAATTGTGGATGCCGTACTTCTTGTCCCGCTTGGAAACCAGCTGGAAGAAGCGCTTCCCCTGCTCCACTACCTTCACCCCCTTGATTTTCAGCTTGTCATCCGCGGTCTCGCACAAGACCACGTTCTGCGTCACCCGCAAGGTCTTCTTCTGCCCGCACCCTTCAGTCCACTCGCGGGTCTGCTTGCCGTCCCAGTAGACATAGCGGGAATAAGGGGCGCCGGCGAAGAATACCTGCTCCTTGTCTCCGTCTTCCTCCAGCCGCAGAAACCGCTCGTCGCTGGATTTTTCCATCTCCTTGTCCAGGTTGTCATAGATCCCGGACGATTTGCTCTGTTTTGACATTGCTTGACTCCTTGATAATTAAAGAATTGAGTAGTTGTTTAGGACTCTGAGTTATTATCAGACAGTATCGATAAATTAGGATTTCCTTATCTTTCGCAGCAGCTCCCTGACCGCAGGATGTAGTTCAGCGTCTTCCTGGGGATGCGCCTGGGGAAGTAGCTTCTCCTCAATCTGCACATACGCCTTATGAACATATTTCGATGCTTCCCAAATCACCTCATCGGGAACACCATACTGGTAAAACACCGCCCACAGGCTCAAGCCCAAATGCTCAAAAGCCTGCTGGAGGTGGGATTGGGAAATTACAGGTGGATGGTTCATTGCCGGGCACATCCTTTGATTTTTGAGATTCGCCGTTTTTAACATAGGCGATGACGCTCGATTCATATATCCTCACCGTTCTGTAACCTAACTTGGCGCCCTTGAGAACGCCATCCCTGTATAACTTGCGAACGGTTTGCACATGGATTTCCAGTAGCTCTGCAGCCTGCGCCGGTGTGAGTAGTCTTTCCATCGCCGATTTTCATCTCGCTATTGACCCTCCTATAACAGAACTGTAAATGAAAAACGGCGAGTGTGACACTTTTCGTAATTTTTTTCACTTTTTTTGAATTTTTTTCCGGAGTCTCCTCTTCTCACGAGAGAATCGTTGCCTGATGGTGTCGTAATTCATACCAAGCATTCCGGCAATCTCCTTGAGGCTGCATCCTTCATATTGCCTGATTAAAATGAATCGGAGTTCATCGGACACGCAGAACCTATCCATCAAGTCGATCAAGACCTCTGTTTCCGATTTTTCCTGTTCGAATTCTGTATTCGGCATGACATGCGGTTCATCGATGGATTTTACCTTTTCCAGACTGATAGATTTTATCTCTTCCTTTACCGCCGCTATCTTGCAGGATGATTTAAGGTTGTTTTCAATATTCTTAACCAGCGCGGAAGCGACAAACTGCCGGCCCTCCCATTGCTTAAAAGAGTTGATTGCTTGTAATGTCGACCAGAAAAGATCGCTGTCATCCACGCTGGGGTATTTCGCCTGGAGTTTTTTCAGCTTGGGTGTGAATCGATAAACCAGCCACGCCTGCACCATTTCTGCCTGCTCGTTTTCCTGTACCAGCTGAATTAGCTTGAGGAGGATTTTATCTTGGAAACGCCCTGCTTTTCGTCCGCGGCGATCCAATGCTATAAGAAAGGATTCGAGGGTGGGGTAGGGTTTTAGAAGAGGCTCAGTGGCTCTAATTGACTCGTAAGTTTTTAAAGATTTGATGGAATAGACTTCCGCCTTAAGTGCATCGAGTACGCCCATGAATGACCTCCAGCCGGGCGTAGGAAGGGCGTACTTTCCTCAGCGTATTGGAAAAATTCATCTTGCGACAGAAAAGAGAATGCCGGCGCCATACGCTCAGAAAACACAAATCCCCCATCGGCGCCGGTGATTAATGACAACAGAAATTTCAATTAGCCTATGTGCCGATCGGGGAAATGGATTCGCTGAGGGTGAGGAAAAAGACTTTCTCTTAAGAAATTGGAGGGCTTGAAAATAACCTCAGGGTTTTGCGCCCTGTTGGTGGTCAAGCATAGGTGGGATCAAGAGCGAAGACTGGAGACAAAACCGCAATTCAAGAGTTATTGTGGAAAAAATGTTGACAAATTGAATTTTGGTCTGTATATTATTAACGAAGGGACGGCAATCCCTTCATCAGTCTCCGCCCTGTGGTGTCTGGTTGCTAGCCTTGAGCGCCATTGGGTGCGGATTATAGACATAGGCGGGCTTTTATAGTCCGCCTATTATTTTTTTGTGAATACAAACATCTGAGCAGTATATGCCAAATATCAGGGGAATCATCACCTGAATTTGAAGAAAGACGAAAATGAAACTTTGGGGCAGGTTCGCAAGCTGCCCACAAGTTAGAGGTCTCATCAATTACATAGTTAGTCTGCCCCTGTAGGCAGCATGGAGGCGTTCGGAGGGAATCGGAGGTACGCTTCTTTGGATTAAAGATAAAATACTTCCTTTTTCTGTCAAGCAAAAAATCGGTAAAAAATAGCTGCGGTTTGAAACTCTAATTTTCTCTGTTTAGCTAAATAATCACTTGAAATTCGGCGAAACCTGGAATGACGATTTTAAATTTTTACCTGAAATATTTGACTCAATAATTGAGGAATAAACTTTTGAAGAATATGTAGTTGATTGATGATGAATTTCGGGAAGATGAGAAAGTTCTTCCCGGGCCTCGAAATCAAATTGCCTGCAACATCCCAAAAGCGGCTGTACGGTAGCTTGAGCTAACTCACTAAATTTAAACGAAAAAGGGGAAAGGGGACTTTTACTGCTGTGATACTTGATTATAAAGAAGTTGGTTGTTATCATATGACAACCAACCATGAACAATTCCAGGTGAAATATGGCCTTCGCCAAACTCTACCATTCCAAGAATTCCAAGAACCAGGTCTTCTACTATGTCCGGTATTATCTGCCGGGACAATGCAGCAAAGATGAGAAAAGGTTCACCATCGGTCCCGTTTCCAACCGCCGGGCGAAGGAAATCACCGAACGCATCCGGGCAATGGTCATTCAGGGCATTGACCCCAACGACTATTTTGAAGAGCAGACCCGGAAAAACGAAGAAACGCCTCGATTAAAACTCCTCGACTTGACCGAAGCTTACCTTAAATACTGCTCGATTTCCAATCGTCCGAACACCATCGGAATCAAACAGCAAGCCTTCAAGAAATTGAAATCTAATCTGGGAAATCCTCCGATAGACACTATCACTCCGGAAAAAATCGAAGCCTGGATGGCGAGCCAGAAAATATCCAAGACTACCATCAATATGTACTTCCGCGCAATCAAGGCGATGTTCAACTGGGCACATAAACGAAATATCATCCCGATGAATCCTTTCCTGAACGCTGAAATCAAACCTTTCAAGGTTGCCGATTCCGATCCGGAAGACTATTTTTCCCTGGAAGAGGTGGAGTTGATATTGAATACTTTGAAGGAAGAGAACTGCATGCTGTGGAGGCTGGTATATCTGGCATTAGAAACCGGAGGAAGGATTTCAGAATTGCTCGCCTTGACCGGCGATGATATCGATATGGAAAACAGGCAGGTTTTCTTTAGAGGAATATCCACTAAAACCGGTCAGCGCCGCTTTGTGCCGCTCAGACCACAGGCGGTAGAGAAAATCAGGAAATGGAAAATTGGGACGGATGATGAAGTGTTCCAGTACAAGGACAGAAATAAAGCCTCGGCCGATTTCCGAAGGCTTCTGCAGAAACTCAATCTATGGAAAACGAATTCCGGTACACGCTCTTTCCACACGCTCCGCCACACTTACGCTTCCCACCTGCTGATGTCCAGCGTCAACATCTTCATCGTCAGCCGCTGGCTGGGGCACAGTTCAGTGAAAGTTACAGAAAAGAACTACGGGCATTTGATACCGAACTCGGTGGAAGTAAAACTCCCCTGGCGCGGTTAATGCTCCGAGTATCGGCGCTATAAAATATTTGATTCTATAGATGCTTGTTGTGCTCTATTCTATCCGTTGAATATTATACATAAAGACATAGAAAGAACTCTCGAACAATTTAAAAGGCGGGGAGACAATCCCCCCGCCTGCAGAGGAAAAATCAAGGAAACATCATTTAAATCGGTTATCCAGTTTATTCAGGAAAAACTTGACAATAACACTGAACTTATGTATATTATACTGAACTAACAATCAGTATAATAGGGTTCAGTCATGTGCGATATTTTATCGTTATTCGATTTTCAGAAGCAGTTTCCGGATGAACAAACTTGCTTCGATTATTTGGTTAAAGCTAAATGGCCGCAAGGATTTGTCTGTCCCAAATGCGGGCATAATCATTATTATAAGATACAGAGAAACAAGCTCTTTCAATGCAGAAAGTGCGGTCATCAGACTTCAGTGACCGCCGGAACGGTCTTTCATAAACTGCGCCATCCGCTGCAAAGACTATTCTGGGCGGTCTATCTTATCGCTGTCAGCAAGAAAGGAATATCCGCTCAGGAACTTCAGCGCAAGCTTGGGCTCAAGAGTTATCAAACCGCCTGGCTGCTATTACATAAACTGCGCAAAGCGATGACTTCCAGCGGGCAGTTTCCGCTGAAAACAATGGTGGAAGCGGATGAAACCTACATTGGCGGTCATAAAGAAGGCAAAGCCGGGCGGGGGGCGGCCGGCAAGAGCCTGGTTGCCGCTGTGGTGGAAGTCGACCCTGAAAAAGACACTATGGGAAGAAGCTATTTGCAGAAGATCGACAGCCCTAGTATGAAGGAACTGGGTTCTTTTGTCCGCCAGAGGGTCTCGCCCGGAACGGTGGTAATCACCGACGGTCTGCCTTCTTATTCCTGCTTAGAAGCTGATTATCAGCATGATAAGATTATATTTAAAGAACATAAGAAGAAAGGGGAATTGCTACCGAAGGTTCATATAGTAATCGCTAATCTAAAGATGTGGTTACGCGGAACCTTCAACCGCTACCCGGAAAAACACATTCAGCGTTATTTGGACGAATTCGTCTTCAGGTTCAATCGGCGATGGAAACTGGAAAATATCTTCGATAAACTGATAAATCGCTGTATTTTAACAACTACTATAACTTATGCTGAACTAACTGGATAACCGATCATTTAATCAGCATTAACTTTTCAATTCTCGATATTGCACTCCCACCATTTAGCGGATCGATATTTAGCCGTAAGAAATACACTCCGCTGGCATAGTTCCTCGCATCCCACGCAACTTTAACCTTGCCAGGACAACGAATCCCATCGACCAATGTGCACACCTCCTGCCCGCTTACGCTATAGATTTTTGCTGAGGTCTTCGACACCTCGGAAACCATAAACTCTATGTTGGCGGATGAGTTGAACGGATTCGGATAGAAGGACAATAGCTTATGACTATCAGGTATTTCCTCATCGCCTCTGCCGGGTCTTTCCGGAATCTTCCCATCCAGAATCGCGTAGAGGTCGTTCACGCGTTGTCTGTGGACAATATCCGCAGTGGAGGGATCGGAATATTCCTTTAGAGCGCTTGTTCCCCTGCCGCTCATACTCATCTCGTACTGAGTATTCTCGATATCGACCAACACAAAGATAGAATCGGTGGTATCGGCCACACTGGTGAGGAGGTTGTTGTACAAGTCGAGGGCATCTTGGAACGATTCCATCTTCCTTAACGACCGCCCCTGCATCCTCTGCAGATAGAACAGATTACTGGTATTTGTGATTGAAGATGCGGTTTGGTTGTAGTAACTATAGAGGTCGCTGAAACTGCCACCCTGATGCTCCGTGCAATAGAACATCCGGGTGAAAGCAGTGATGGTCAAAGGATCGTTGGGAAAACTTGCTACAATATTTGCATAAGCGCTGCAGGCTTGGGAATAGTATCCATCCATTTCCAAATCCAAAGCAGCGTATAGAGTATCTTCCTGAATTGATTCTATCTCATAACCTGTGTTGCTCTCATTATCGACAGTCCCAACAGTAATAACAAAGCTTGGTGGGTCATTTTCCGGATTAATATAGTCTCTTACTTCTTCAAGATCGCCCCAATAATTGTGAGTGCAATTATATGAATACGAACCGTTGGGATTGTATCCACCATTGATTAGGTAGTCTTCAAGTTCAATATCCGCATCGATAATATCATTATGTCCGCTGTTGATTAACGGATACAAATATCCGGTGATATTGATTTCATAATCGTCACAGTCTGCAATGCGGTTCGCAGCGTCCTCCACTTCATCTCGCATCACCGGCTGACTGCCGCTTACAAGATGCATACCGTAATGACTGCAACTATCGATAATATTTCCAAACATTACGGGACTGCTGTTATCGAGCACAACTCCATCGTACACAAATTTGATAGTATCATTCAGTATATCACCACTGCCGTCGTTGCTGACGTAAATACCGACATTACCGGTAACACTGTTTGTTAAGTAATTATTCTCTATCGAGAAATCGGAACCGCCGTAAATATAAATCCCATAATCGTCTCCTACATAAATATAATTATCGACTACTGTCGGATTCGAGTTATATAATGCGATGGCAACATCGTTATCCTTAAACAAGCAGTCTTCTATGTTGAGCCACGACTGCTCGTCAATCTCATACGCATTGATTCCTTCATCAGCGTCCCGGATAATGCAGTATTGAAATTGACAAGTGGGTTCCCCGGTGGGATTTACTTTAATACCGGTCCAATTTACTCCATCAAGACCAAGGAATCTGATGGAATCGTTTGCGGTGCCGATAGCGTCGATATCGCCGTTGAATTCAAGCTGATGATCATCATCGAAGTAAATTTCCACTCCGGCATCAATGTCAACTACATGGGAAACCGTTTCATCGCTGGAGATGAGATAGGGTGAACGGATCAAGTAGTTACTTATATTGGTCGATGTGATCTCAACATCTATGTTTGTAAGTTCACAAAGCGCAATATCCGGTCCTCCGAAAGCTCCCATATCGCTCCGTGTCTCGTTTAAATCATTGATAGTCGGATCCCCTTTATTGGCGCAAGGTGAATCGCCGTGAATATGATAGTCGGCTATGCTGAAAAACAGTGGATCATCGTAAATATTAGGATCAGGAACTGGTGGAATATACTGATAATACGGTTGATCACAAGAGAATATATCGTTATATTCCACATTTGGACTACTCACATCGGGAGGAATACTAAAATGGAGTCCGGTGTCTAAATCGTAGAAGATGTTATTACGAATATCAATACCAGTATATTCACCTTCTGCTTCATAAAGTCCGACTCCGTAGATTGGGTGATCTACTGTTCTGTCAGCGCAATAAAAAGTATTGTTACAAACTACTATGGATGTTGGAAGTGATAAACCATCATTACCAATACAGACTTGTTTAAAGGGGCCGTTAATTGGATTGCCTGTTGAAGGTGGATCGATGTAAAACAAGTTATTCTTAACCACTGCCACTGATTCCTGATAGTCTAGCTTAAGAGACGCATTAACTGAAG
>CAYQZD010000016.1:0-44187 GCA_964421875.1 uncultured bacterium | reverse complement strand
TTGTTAATTATATACTTATTGAAAAATGGAGATCCTTCACTTCGTTCAGGATGACGTAACTAAGTGTTTGAAAATAGAAATATTAAGCTACAGCTAAAATTAGTTGTCAACACTCTCCTATTTATGGCTCTTCGCTGAATTGTATGGGCAATAGAGTCGCGGTTTAGGATAAGTAAGGGCGAAGCATTTTATATGAAGTCTTTATATATATTGGTGTTAAATGTAAAATGCTTCGCCCCTACCACTTTCAGCATCTACTGTCAACGGCAGGCTTTTAATCTCTGACAATTCAAAGAGCTTCGCTTGTTTAGTATATATATCGACAGGATAGCGGTAAATATCAAACCGATTTGACAATTTTCATTCTCCGGCGCAGGAAATCCGCGCGGAATTGGTCCTTTTCCAGGTCTGAAAGGTTTCCCTTAATCATCGCGGCGAGATGGCCGGGTTGAGATTGCAGCATCAATCGATTGACTTCATACAAATCAATCCCGGCAATCCAGCCCATAGCGACGCCAAAGCGGACTCCGGCGAGGAATCCGAAGCTCTCCTCCGCGCTCATCAGCCGGGCGCTGCTCAACACTGCTAAAGAGCGGAAGACATAGTCAGCGGCTAACACTTCCCCTTCAGTTCTAATTTCCCGTCTCGCTATCCGTTCAGCCTCCAACACTTCTTTCAGAACGGTTTTGGTTCGACTAATAATCTCGCTTTCGGTGAATCCCAGAGTGGCTTGGTTAGAGATTCTGAAGACACTGCTCATATTGCCTGCGCCCTGCCCCATAATCCCTTTGATGTCGATGCCTGCGGGGGCGATGCGGTCGAAGACTTTATCCAGGTTTTTAGTCAGCGCCATCCCCGGCAGATGACAGGTGAAGGATACTTTCAATCCCGATCCGACATTGGTGGGGGAACTGGTGAGGAATCCCAATTTAGAGCTGCGGGCGAATTTGAGATTCCGGGACAGTTTTTCATACAGTCCTCCGAGGTTTTTCCATGCCTTGGCAGCTTCAAATCCTGAAAGCGCCGATTGAAATCGGAGATGGTCATCGTCATTAATCGCTACCGAGTTCTTCTCCCCTCGAAACACCAGCGCCCCCGCCGGTCGTTCGGTTTGAGCGAGTTCAGGGCTGAGCAAGCCGCGTTCAACCAGTATGCCGCGGGCGGCTTCCGCGGTGGTCCGAAGGTCATAGAATGAAGGCGCCGCTCGAAGCTCTGCCTCAGCGAATCGCTTAAGGATCAGATTCAAGACTTTATCCAGGTCATTTGTCCCGGCTCGGTGGGGAAATCGAAATCCGGAGAGGTTGCGGGAGAGAGTAATTCTGGTGGAAAGCACGATGTCAGCCGCCCTCCCTTCCGGCTTGAGCCAGACCGGGCGGCGGCGGGCAGTGATGGCGGGATTATTTTCGATAGATATTTTCACCACGCCCACTATGAACCACTATTTTCCAAAGATTTAATCCTGTCTCTAATTTTAGCCGCCGCTTCGAAGTCTTCGAGACCGATGGCTCTTTCCAATTCCCCTTTCAGGCGGTTCATCTCCTCAATTTTCGGGGAGGGAGTTCCGGTTTTTCTTGAGGTCAAGCGCCGTGTAGTGCCGTGATAGCGGCGGAGCAGCGTTTTCAGGAAATCCTCGAAATCAAGGTAACATTGCGGACATCCCAGTAGTCCGCTTTCCAAAAATGATTTCAGCTCAAGCCCGCATTCACCACAGGTCAAATCCGGCGCGTTTTCGAAGTCCGCTCCGCTCTCTTGAGCGGCTTGAGCGATAAGCTTAGCGATTTCGGAGGGTATATCCGAGAAAGGATTATCCATTCCTAAATCGACCGCGCAATGGTGACAGAGCGCGATATCGGTGCGCACACCGTTGACTATCTGGGTCATCATCACCGAGGCGGGTTTAATATGACACTTCTGACAATTCAAGGCAATCCATCCTAATCCGGAAGAGCCGGGAACCAAAAGCAGGAATTATGAATGATGAATTATGAATACTGAATAATGGATGAAACAATATTTTTGGCAGAATAAGATTCCGCCCTACAACTAGTCAAATCAACCGTATCAGTGCGATTGTCGGCTTGTTCCTTATAGTTATATGAGCAATAATAAAAAATCGTCATTCTGTCAAGCGTAGCGCAGACAGAATCTTTCTTTGTTTTACCGTTTTCAAGAGAATAAAAGAAGGATTCTGGCTTCGCCAGAATGACCGAATTTGAGTTTGCTCAAACAACTTAGTAATTTCGTCGGCTTTGAATAAGCCGACCTACGCTATCCTCCCCTCGCGCATTTCGACAACTTTGTCAGCCGCCGCCGCCAGCTCTTTGTTGTGGGTCACAATGATGAAACCATATCCTTTTTCCCGGCATAGTTTCCAGAGCAGTTCGGTGAGGGCTCTGCCGGTCTTTTCATCCAGGTTGCCGGAGGGTTCGTCGGCCAGTATCAGTTGGGGCTGGTTGACAACGGCGCGGGCTACGGCGACCCGCTGCTGTTCACCTCCGGAAAGCTCCGAGGGTTTGTGTTCCAAGCGGTCTTCAAGGCCCATCTCCTGCAGGGTAGCGCGGCCGGTTTCCAGAGCCTGGGAGCGGGGAACTCCATCGATAAGCAGGGGCATAATGGTATTTTCCAGAGCGGTGAATTCACCCAGGAGATGATGGAATTGGAACACGAAGCCAATGGAACGGTTTCTGAAGCGGGCGAGCTGGGCCTCGGACATCTCCCGGTAAGCCCTGCCTTTGAAGGCGATTTCACCGCCGGTGGGCCGGTCTAGGGCTCCGAGCAGATTCAGCAGGGTGGTTTTTCCCACGCCGGAGGGTCCGACTACTGCGGCGATTTCGCCCGCCCGGAATTCGACATTCACACCCTTCAACACCGGGATTTCGCGGCCGTCGAGGTAATAGCTTTTACGAAGATTTTCGACCTCAATCAGTTTTTCACTCATAGCGGATGGCCTCCGCCGGGTGAAGTTTCGCCGCCCATAAAGCGGGGTAGTAAGCCGCTAATAGCGAGAGCGCGATGGCTGCAAGCCATACCAGCAGGAAGTCTAAAGGCTTTATCAGGATAGGGAAAAAGTTGATGATATAAACATCCCCCGGCAGATTCAGGAAATGATATTTATACTGCAGAAAGCAGACGATGAACCCTATTAACAAGCCGACGGTTCCCCCGATGAAGCCGACAACCAAACCTTCGAAGGTGAAAATTCGTTTAATGTTATTCGCGGTGGCGCCCATCGATTTCAGGATTCCGATATCTCGCTTTTTCTCCAAAACCATCATTATCAGCGAAGAGGTGATATTGAAGGCGGCGACCATTATGATGAGGGAGAGGACGATGAACATCATCCATTTTTCAATCTTCATCCAATTGTAAAGATTGGGTTTCATTTCAAACCAGGTGAAGGGATGAAAGGGGTAGGGACCCAGCATTTCAATAAGTTCAAGCTTCACCTGATCGGCGAGATAGAGGTTGTCCAGCTTGACGTCGATTCCGGTAACTTCTCCCATCATATTAAAGAGCCCTTGGGCTGCTTCCAAAGGGATGTAACAGTAGAGGTTATCGTATTCCATCAAGCCGGTTTCAAAAATTCCGTCCACTCTGAAGCGGAGAGTCCGGGGCAGGGAAAATCCGCTGAAGAGCCCGGAGGGCGAAATCAGGGTCACCGTGTCTCCAATTTGAAGCGCCAGGTTATCTTTTAGAAACAATCCCACTACAATTCCGGGAAGTCCATCGTCCCGCTTCTCAAAGAAGCTCCCTTCGTATAGAATCGAGTCGAGGCTGGTTACGGCTTTCAGCATCTCCGGCTCTACGCCCCGCACCGCCACCCCTCCACTGCCGGAGGGTGAAACCAGCAGCCCTTTTTCTTCAATTAAGGGCGAGGTTCCGACAACGTGTGGAACTTCACCGATTTTTTCCGCTAATTGATCATAGTCGGCGAAGGGCTTTTGGTGGAACTGCGCTAGCCGGATATGGGCGTCGGCGTTGATGATACGGCGTCTGACTTCGTGTTCGAAGCCGTTCATCACGGAGAGGACGATTACCAGCGCCGCGCTGCCAATCACCACTCCCGCTGTGGAGAGGTATGTGATGATGGAGATGAAGGCGGTGCGCCGTTTCGACCGGAGGTATCTCCAGGCTATGAATAATTCAAAACCCGTGTATGGATTCCTCGTTGCTGGTTACTGGTTGCTGGTTTTATGCGCTTGGTTCTATCTGGTTAAGTTCGGCAGGGGCGAAGCATTTTTTGATTCATCAACAATATTTTTAAAGATTTATACATGAATGCTTCGCACCTACAAAAACAAACTTCCCATTTGATTCAACGCCCATACCCTATCACTACTTTGTTAAGTATGAAGAATTTCATTTTCATATTGACAGGAAACATGATTCAATACCAGTAATCCCCCTAAATCCCCCTTTAAAAAAGGGGGACTTGCTCCTTTCCCCCCTTTCCTAAAGGGGGGCAGGGGGGATTATTTTCAGCGCTAAGATTTCAAACCGACAAAGAACTACCTAACATAGTATTAGTAGGTCGGCGGAATAAGATTCCCCCCTACAATTTCCGGGCGTTCAATTGAACGCCCCTACAGAGAATCAATGCCGCACATTACAAATCTCACAGCTCTTTTTCTTTCAATTCGCAGAAGCCTTTTACGCTGTGAAACATTATTTCCGCGGCTTTCTGCCGGAACTGTTTGGTGCGGAGCAGTCTTTCCTCGTTTTTGTTGCTGATGAAACCCAATTCCACCAGCACCGCGGGCATATTAGCGCCGTAGAGCACATAGAATCCGGCTTGGTCCACACCCCGGTTTTTCAGGCTGGTGCGGGAGCCGAACTGTTCCTGTATGACCCCGGCGAAAGATTCGCTTTCCCGGGCGTAGTTTGATTGCGCCATTGCTAAGAGGATGTAGTTTTCGTCGGTCAAATCCTGGTATATACTCTGGTCCTTTTCGTATTTGACCGAGGCGTTCTCCCGCATCGCGACATCGAGGGCGTTTTTGTTGCGTGCAGGTTTCAAGAAAAAGGTTTCAACGCCGTGGGCGCGGCGGTTTTTGCAGGCGTTGCAGTGGATGGAGACGAACAGCTTCCCCCCTGCCCTGTTGGCGATTTTGCCCCTTTCCGCCAGGGGTATAAAAACGTCCTTGTCGCGGGTGAGGACGACTTTTATCCCCATCCTCTCCTTCAGCAGCCTCGCCAGCCTCTTGGAAACGTCGAGCGTCACCTCTTTCTCACGCAGCTTCGAACGGCCGATGGCTCCGGGGTCTTCACCGCCGTGACCGGGGTCAATGACAATGGTGTCGAAGCGCCAGTCTTTACGGAATTTCTGAAGCGTGTGGTTTATAGTTTCCGAGTTTCTGGAGGCGAAACCGGAGGTTTCGATTCTCACGCCGTGAGGATTGGTCAGAACGAAGACGGTATCGACCTTAATCCCCTTTTCAAAGACCAGTATCAACTTGACTTCACCTCTGAGCCGGAGGGCTCTGAGGGAATCCAATCCCTCGGGAATTGTCATTTCCCGGAAACGGTCCGGGTCCGCCGCCGCATCCGGGAAGGTGAGAATCAATCTGCCGCCGGGCTCGCGGGCGGAGGAGAACGGCAGGCTCGCGCCGGTTACGATATCGAAAACTCCCCGGTCCCCTTCATAGGTGGAATAAAGGTCGAGGATGTTTGATTTTCGGGAGCTGTAAACCAGTCTCCCACCAAGATATTCAAAATCGCCGGGGAAGTAATCTTCAAACAGCTCCAGAAAGGGCTGAAGGGGGATGAAGAATGTCCCCTCCGTTATTTTCACGTCAGCTGGGAGTTGGAGGATTTCCCGCTCAGTGACGGCGAAGTGGTTACCGCCGGTGAGTTTCAAGCGTCCGCCGTCAAGGTAAAGGACAATCTTTCCCTTGGCGTCGTCGCGGTAGGTGTTGATTTCCAGCGCCTTTGCCAGCGCTTCGATGTCGATGTAGGTGAAATCGCCTTGACTGAAGGAGGCGATTTCGCTTACGGAAGGGGCGCCGGTCACAGTGTTCACCAGTTGAATTTGCGCCGATGAAGCGTGAACCGCGATCCAGAGGAGCGTCAGGGACAGGGACAGCGTCCTCATATTAATAGACTCTTTCTCATCTATCTTGTTCTGGAAGACTGTCTGATTTTAGGGATTCTCCAATCCATTTCAGGTATTCGGCAGAACCTTTCAGCAGCGGCAGGGCAACGATTTCCGGCGTATCATAGGGATGACGCGCTTTAATCTCCTTTTCGAGGGCTTCATAGGCGTCGGCGGTGGTTTTAATCAGCAGCATCGCTTCATCGTCGCGGCAGATTTCCCCTTTCCAGCGGTATATCGATGTGATATTATCGACAATATTGGCGCAGGCGGCGAGGCGCTTTTCCACCAGGGATCGGGCGATTTTCTCCGCGGAATCTTTTCCGGGAGTAGTGCAGAACACTATGATGAAATCAACGCTCATCTCCAACCAAAACAGCTTAAATGCTTGTATGTGTTATTTCGCTATCGATTCTCTGCAATCGACAGCATTTGCTTGATTTATAACCATTTGTCGCAGGGTGCGGAGACCCTGCGCCACGATAAGCTATTCTCCGTTACAAGGTTTCCTTCGCATATTCGTCGCCGGAGCCTTCTTTAAGCAGATAGGCGTAGATGAACTTATCGATATCGCCGTCCATCACCGCGTTGATATTACCGGTTTCGGTGAGGGTGCGGTGGTCTTTGACCATATTGTAGGGGTGGAAGACGTAGGAGCGGATTTGGCTTCCCCAGGCGATGTCTTTTTTACTGCGGTGCATCTCTTCGACCTTGGCTTGCTCTTCTTCCTTCATGCGCTGGTAGAGGCGGGCGGTCAGAATTTTCAAGGCGTTATCCTTGTTGCGATGCTGAGACCTTTCGGATTGGCAGGAAACCACAATTCCGGTGGGGAGATGTGTCACCCGCACTGCGGAATCGGTTTTATTCACGTGCTGCCCACCGGCTCCGGAGGCGCGGAAGGTGTCGATTCGGAGGTCGGTGGGATTAATCACAACCTTGATGTCGTTTTCAATCATCGGTATGACAAAGACAGAGGCGAAGGAGGTATGGCGTTTGCCCTGGTTGTCGAAGGGAGAGATTCTCACCAGGCGGTGGATGCCGTTTTCCGACTTCAGATAGCCGTAGGCGTATTCTCCTTTGACTTCGATTGTGGCTGACTTGATACCAGCCAGAGGGTCGTTCAGCAGGTCGAGGATGTGATGTTTGAATCCGGCGCGTTCGAAATAGCGGAAGTACATTCTGAGCAGCATCTCCGCCCAATCGGCGGATTCGGTGCCTCCGGCGCCGGGGTGGATGGTGAGGAAGGCGTCCCTGCGGTCGTCTTCGCCGCCCAACATTTTTTTCATTTCCAGCGAATCGATTTCTCTGTATAACTCAGTCAGGGATTCCTCGATTTCGCTGAGGGCGCGGCTGTCGTCTTCCTCCAGCGACATTTCGTAGAGCAGTTCGAGGTCGGAGATTTCCCGGTTCAGTCTTTCCCAGGCTTCAATCCATTCGTTGATTCGGTTAATCTGCTTTAGTATTTGCTGAGCTTCCTCCTGGTTTTCCCAGAAATCGTCCTTTACCGTTTTCTTTTCCAGCGATTCAACTTCTTTACGCTTGGCGTCCAGGTCAAAGATACCCTCGAAGCTTATTCACGCGGTCGCGGCATACTGTCATTTCTTCGTTTAAATCAATCAACTCAATATCTCCAAATAGGTTCAATTTTAAACCATCATTCGATGGATTCTCCTCGCGAATCATCGCGCAATGAATAGTGAAAATTCACGGCACGCGGGATACGCGGCCGCTATTTTCAAATTATACGTATAAAGTTAATATATTTCAGTAAAATAAGCAAATCAAGCTATGGAACCGGATAAATGCGCTTGGAGAAAGGAAAGAGAACTTTCCCCCAAAAAAAGTGAAAAAAATACTGCCAAATACTTGCACAATTGTTCAGTTTTGATTATATTATGTACGGAACCCCCAATAATCCTATTTGCATTAAAGGCTCAAAGGCGACTTACATAACTCCACTTAGGTTACAATGACTGAGCGTGTTCTTACATAAATCTGTTTATTTAACAACGACTTTCTCTTTCCTTACATAATTTTACTTATCTAACACGCTATTGTTGAATTCTTACATAATTTTGCTTATTTTATTTCAGGTTACTATACAAAAAATAAATTTTCATCCAATTGAAGAAAGTTAAAGGGGCGCTCAATGGTAGTGCGAGAAGCCGGCAGTTTAATAAAGCATCCGGGGGGATATTCGGCGTTCTATCCGCATCCCCTTCCTCCGACTCCGCCAATAGAATACGATGGGGAAATGCGGTCATTGTTGTCGGAAGCGGACCGGTCGTTGGCGCGACTGGACGGCATCGCCACAGTGATGCCAAATCCAGATTTATTCATCACAATGTATGTGAAAAAGGAAGCTCTGCTCAGTTCTCAAATTGAAGGGACACAAGCTTCGCTGCAGGGGATATTGGAATTTGAAGCCGACTACAAGCCAAAGGATGACATCAATCAGGTCAAAGAGGTAATTAACTACATCACCGCCTTGAATCACGGGCTGGAGAGATTACAACGGATACCCCTATCCAACAGATTAATAAGAGAAATGCACAAGATTCTACTTAAAGACACAAGGGGACAGCACAGCGCTCCCGGTGAATTTAAAAGAACCCAGAATTGGATAGGTCCTGCGGGCGCTTCTATTCACGAAGCAATATTTATTCCCCCGCCTCCCGCCCAAGTTTATGATGTAATGAGCGAACTGGAAAAATTTATTCATAGGGAAAATGACACCCCGCCTTTGGTGAAAGCGGCTTTGATTCATACCCAATTTGAAACAATTCATCCTTTCTTAGACGGCAACGGCAGAATAGGAAGACTGCTGATAACTTTCTTCCTGGTTTGGAAAAAAACATTGTCCAAACCGATTCTATACTTAAGTTATTATTTCAAAAAGCATAGAAGCGATTATTATGATTTGCTTAATTTGACAAGGGGAGAAGGTGATTTTGAAAGCTGGGTAAAATTTTTCCTGAAAGGAGTGATCGACACTTCAGATGAAGCCTCCAAAACTGTCGGTGAAATAATTCTACTTCGGGACAATTTGAGCAAAAGAATCTACGATGAAATCAGCAGCAAACACGCCCTTCCATTGCTTGATCTCCTTTTCAATGCGCCTGTAATCGATGCGCGGATGGTCAGCGACAGATTACATATTACAGATATAACCGCTCGAGCGCTGATCGCAAAGTTTGAGGAAAATGAGATACTGCGTGAAATCACTGGGAATAAAAGAAACAAACGGTTTATTTTCAACGACTACGTCGAGTTAATCGCCAGGGGAACATAATAACCGCCATCTTTCATCCGTTCTACTATGCGTTTCGAAGACATTAGCGAAAACATCGAGGTCATCGCCGTTTTCCAGGCGGGGAAGCTGAAGCCGCTGCGCTTCCGCTGGAAGGGGCGGGTTTACCGTATCCAGCGGGTCAACGGAAGCTGGAAATCGGACGAGGGGGCAGCGCGGTTCCACCACTTTTCGGTGATGGCGGAAGGACCCGATGTGTACGAAATCAGCTACAACCCGGAGCGGTTCAGCTGGGCGCTGGACCGGGTGTGTATGGAGGGGTGAACCATCATTCGATGGATTCTCTTCGCGAACCATTGCTCAACGAAGAATGAAAAAATCGGCTCGCGTATTTACGCTACCGCTATTTTCAGATTAAATGATGAATACTGAATGATGAATGCTGAAAAAAGAAAACGCTGCGGGTAATAATGGAACGGTGCAACTGGAATAACATCATCCTCCACATAGATATGGACGCCTTTTTCGCTCAGGTGGAGGAGCGGGACCATCCCTGGCTCAAGGGTAAGCCGGTGATAATCGGAGGGCTTCCGGGGCACAGGGGGGTGGCTTCAACCTGCAACTACCGGGCGCGGAAGTACGGAGTGCATTCGGGGATGTCCCTCACCGAGTGCGTCAGGCTGTGCCCCAAGGGGGTATTCCTGCGCACCAATGGAAGGAAATATTCATACGTCAGCCTGCAGGTGCTGGAGGTTCTGCGGTCGATTTGCGACTCGGTGGAGATGAGTTCCATCGACGAGGCTTACCTGGATATGAGCCGGCACCGGGGGCTCTATTCCAGCCTCTCCGAGATGGGGATGGCGGTGAAACGGGGGGTGTGGGACAAGGTGGGTCTGACCTGTTCGGTGGGAATTGGACCCAACAAGTATGTGGCGAAGATGAGTACGGGAGAAAACAAGCCCGACGGGCTGACCATCCTGGATATCGAGGGATACCGGGAGGTTTTTGCTCCGAGACCGGTCTCGAAGCTCATCGGGGTGGGGGATTCGACGGAGAAGGCTTTGAACTCGCTGGGAATCCGCACCATAGGACAGCTTCAGAAATTCCCGGAGAAGATTCTGGAGGCGAGGTTCGGCGTCAACGGTCCTCGATTGAAGGAAATGGCAAACGGGGAATACGACGGCAGGGTCGCCCGGCCCTTCGAACAGCAGCCGGAGGATAAATCGGTGGGGCATGAGCGGACTTACCGGCAGGATGTGAGCGATTCGGGGACGATGGCGGCAACGCTGTTGGAGCTATCCAGCCTGGCGGCGCGGCGTTTGCGGCAGGGGAATTACGAGGGGCGGCGGGTCACGGTGAAAATCCGCTACGGGGATTTTTCCACATTCACCCACCAAGCCACAATGAATTACTTCACCAACGACGAGGGAGAAATCTACCGGGTGGCGCTGAAATGCTGGGACGAAGCATATGTCGCCGGGCGGGAGGTGCGGTTAATCGGGGTGAGGGTATCGCACTTAAGGAAGACCAGCGACAGTTACTCCACCTTTCAGGGGGATTTGTTCAAGGGGGAGGTGGGAACCAAGAAACACCGTGTGCTCCGGGCGGCGGATTCGATTAAGGACCGGTTTGGGGAGAAGGCGCTGTATTATGCAGGGGTGGCGACTTAAGATTACCATTTTCTTTATGTAGGTTTAAGATTATACTGTTTTTCAATTTCCACTGTGGTTTGTTTTTCCCGCCGGTTATACTGTTCTTTTCTTACTTTCACTTATCTTTTGCTTCTTTCCCCCTTTTTTCTTATTTTCTTTTTTTGATTTATCAGTCTGTTCGGACTTTTCAAATGCGAAGAATTTCATATCTCCTTGTCTTTTCCGCCCTTTTCACAGGTATTGTATCCAGCGATGAATTCATCCTGAAGGGGACGCAGGAATCGGTCATCCAATACCGGCTTGAACACCGGATTTCGCCCTTCCCCGGACTCAAACTGCTCACGGTCAGCTTTGTGGAGCCCTCCGATTTCACTTCCCCCACTTTCAGCCAGAAAATATCCGACTTGAAATTCGACTTTTCACTCCCACCCGCCAAGGTTGAAAATAGCATGGATATCAGGGGGAACCGCCTCCGCACCTATTATTGGAACGCCCCCGCCGAGCCTATCACCTGCCGGGTTTCCCTCAAGGCGGTCAATCGGGTTCAGCTCGCCCCTTTCCTCAGTTCCGCCGGTTATCCCCGGCGCGATTTTGCGCCTGAAATCAGGGAATACCTCAAATCCACTCCAATGGCGCAATCAGGAAATCCTCTTATTAAGGAGACCGCCGCCAAACTCACCGGGAACGCGCCGGATTACTTCAGCGCCGCGCTTGCTACCCTGAGGTTCGTTGTGGACCATATGCGCTATACTCTCACACCCGAGAGTTACGACGCGGTCTATTCCCTTAAAACCGGTAAGGGCAATTGCCAGAATTACTCCCACCTGGCGGCGGCGCTGCTACGCGCGGCGGGTATTCCCACTCGAGTCGTCAACGGCATCACCTTGAAGAAAGCCTATAACATCACCGCCGGCGACTTCGAATACAGCTTCGAGATGGCTCAAGGGCGGCATTCCTGGATAGAGGTCTATTTCCCCGACGCCGGATGGGT
The DNA here is from genome assembly GCA_964421875.1 of uncultured bacterium. Taxonomy (GTDB): domain Bacteria; phylum Electryoneota; class Tariuqbacteria; order Tariuqbacterales; family Tariuqbacteraceae; genus CAYQZD01. The sequence continues at coordinate 32,203 of CAYQZD010000016.1, read as the reverse complement.
TCCTTTCGATCCGCAGCAGACGGTTCTTTTCGTCCACAACCGTTATCTGCGTATCGAAACGGGTCTGGACAACGAGGAGACGGGCAACGACGGTTTGGTGCGGTGGAGCGGCAGTCAAGGCAGCGCTCCCGGCTCGCCCAAAGTCGAGGAAGCTTTCGAAGCCGCATTTACCGTCGATAAAGTCGACTTTCAGCGGCTTGAAAGCGTTTCCGGTCCGCGCAATCTGTTATTAATGCCGCAGCTGGTAGCTGCAAAAGCTGTTAAGAAAAAAGAGCTTCCCGCTAAAAAATCAACCACTGAGGAACCTCCGGCTGTAAAGAAATCCGCACCCGCACTGCCTCAGCCGGAAAAGCCTTCTGCCCCTCCGGTGGATTATTCCAAGCTGACATATAGTGTTCCGTTCACTATGGGCAACCTCGATTTTCCCCGCAACGTCAATTTTTTAGAGGCGCGTTACGCCGGAGGGGGCGATTTAGCGACTAAGGGCGAAATCAGGCGCAGTTTCCTGGTGGAAACGGCGGAATACGTCACCAGCCGGCGTGAATTCACCCAGTGTTTCGTCTTGGAGGAGCCGATTGTGCTGCAGAAAGCCGGGTTAGCTCTGCACAATTTCGGAGGAGAAGGGGAAATATGGCTGGAAATATTGGAAGACTCTGAGGGAAATCCCGGAGCGACGGCGGCGGTCAGTCCTAAATCATCGGTGCGAAACATTGTCACGCCGCGCGGATACGACTGGGTCGAGTTCGATTTTAGCGGGATGGGTATCGGATTGACGCCGGGGCGTTACTGGATAGTCTTGAAATATTCGGGAAGCCCGATTGTGAACTGGTTCTACACTTATGGCAAGCCTGTAGGCCCGCTGGAGGGAACGCGGAGCCGGGCTCTGGGAGGTGTGAAGTGGGACCGGGTATTGACCTTCGAGTTCAATTACCGCATAGCCGGTTTAAGCGCGGTGGAAAACCAACCAACTGGCAAAAAAAATTAATCGTTTTGGAGAATTGTTATGCGTAGTTTTAGCAGAGAGGCGCTGGTATTGGTTTTATTTGTTTTCTGGGGATTGTTCAGCCGCGGGCTGGCGGTGGATTCCAAGGAAACGCTGCGCGGCATCAGCGGGTTTAACGTGGTCGTGGAGACCCTTCCCAGAATCATAGACCGGTCTCACACCCGGCAGGAAACGGTTAATAACGAAGTAGAGGCTCTGCTCCGAAAAGCGGGGATCCGCGTTTTAAGCGAGTCCGACGCGCTGTCGCAGCCTATGCTTTCCGGCTGGCCCTACCTTTATGTTTACACCGATGTCTCTCCCGTGGGGAAAGGTAAGTATTTGGTCTATGACATTCTGGTTGAATTCAGGCAGAAGGTGACGCTGGTGCGCGACCCCTCGCTTACCGTGTATGCTAGTACCTGGAGCGACCGCAAGACCGGTTGGACGAAAAAATACCGATTGAAAGAACTCCAGAGCGATATAACGGAGCTGGTGGAAAAATTCGCCGCCGACTTCGTTGAAGTGAATCCGCGATGAACTCAGTAGTTAGTGATTAGTGGTTGATAGTCGGTGGTTGGATTGCAGGGAGGATGGGATAAGCCGCATTGGTTTTTATATAGTCTTCAACCACATCAGTCTCACTTTATTTGCGTTTTGTGCAAAAATGGTTTTATTTAGTGGTTAGGAAATTATGATTATAAATATATTAATCATATAAATAAGAGATAATTCAAGGAATCCTATATGAAAATACATTTTTGGGGAGTGCGGGGTTCCATCGCGACTCCTTTGAGCAACCAGGTTTTGCGCGGAAAAATCGAAGCGGCGTTGAAACTGGCTTTTCAGGCTAACATTCGTAAAGAATCCCAGCTTTCCCGTTTCATAGGCAGCCTCCCCTGGCACATAAACGGCACTGTGGGCGGGGATACCTCGTGTGTGGAGATTTCCGCAGACAACCAGAAGCTAATTGTCGACGCCGGAACCGGTATCAGGCCGCTGGGAATGAACATAATGCGCGAAAGCGGGGGAAAACCGGTAGAAGCTCACATACTGATAAGTCATACCCACTGGGACCATATTTCGGGATTCCCTTTCTTCGTTCCGGCTTATATCCCCGGCAACAAGGTGACTCTTTATGGCGGGCACCAGGATTTGGAGGACCGTTTCAAATGGCAGCAGAAGGAGGATTTCTTCCCGGTGCCGCTGGATAAGATGGCTGCGGATATAAAATTTGTTCAATTAGAAGTGGGAAAACCGTTCAAGGTGGGTGATTTTACCATAAATTCGATGCCGCTGGAACATCCCGGCGGCTGCTACTCCTTCAGAATCGAGCGCGGCGGTAAGTGTGTGGTCTATGCCACCGATGGAGAGTACAAAGACACTTCTATCGATTCACTGGAACCGGTCATCGAATTCTTCAAAGAGGCGGACCTGCTGATATTCGACGCGCAGTACACACTTTTAGACACGATGGAGAAGGAAGATTGGGGACATAGCAGCGCCTTCATCGGCATCGACCTGGCGATTGAGTCGGGCGTGAAAAACATCGCCTTCGTTCATCATGAACCGACCTACAGCGATGAGAAAATCTGGGAAATATATTCCAAATCGAATGAGTATCTAATCAACTACAGGTCGAGTGAAGCGCTGAAGATATACTTAAGTTACGAGGGATTATCCATTACAGTGTAATGGCGATAATAAGCGTTTAATTTAGTCAATCGAGAAACATTTGCCACAAACAGTTACACGAATCACGGAGGAGTAATGCGCGTAAAACAAAACATCCTTAGCTTAATACTGCCTGTATTCGTCATCATAGGATTGATGTTCCTCACCGGCTGCGAGGAAGATGAGGGCGTGGTGACTCCCGATCCGCAGGGAGCTGAGCAGCTTGTCGATGAAGCCAACGCTGCGATGGATACACTGCTCTACGAGCTGATAAACAACGAGCCGGAAGAAATCAGCGATGTGGATTTCTCTGTGCCTTATAATCTCTACCGCCAGGCGCTGGAAAAGGACGCCGAAAATCTTGACGCAAATTTCGGAGCGGGGCTCTGCGGGATGATGATGCTCAGCCAGAACCAGGAATTTCAGGATGTATGGGAGGAATGGATGGATTTGCTTGACCCGGAAGGCGAAAATCCTCCTCAAATCGGAATTCCTTTTTCCGCAGAAAGCTATGGCCTGCCCGTGGATTTGATTCCTGAAACTGTAAGAGGGCTTTGCTTAGTCCAGCAGAATGAATTCCCCTCCATCGGGCGCTTTCAAAACCTGATAAGGAATGTCATTATTCCCAGGCTGGGCTATGCCCTCGAGCGATTGAGTTATGTCGCTGAGAATGACAACTATGTTTTCATAGTGACGCCGATGATGCAGGGCGACCCCGGCGAAGATCCGATTGAGATCGACAAGACCGAGGTTTGCGCAGCGCTGGTTCCGCTGTATCTCACGCGGGGACTGCTGCGGAACAGTATTGCTTATGATTGGGACATCGACCCTACCGACAGCTCAGATATGGTGTCTTCTCTAAGTCAAAACGGCTCTTTTATGAGATTGGTCAGCGACGGTGCTTCGCAGCTTTCAAACTCCAGGTCGGACTTTTTATCGGCGGGGGACTATCTGGAGGAAGGGATAAACTTCCTTTGCAGCGAGACTGACGACCAGAGCGACGACGCCATTGTAGTCGATGAGGACGAGCTTCACCAGGCTGATTTGGACACGATACTATCCTATCTCGATGACTTCCGGCAGGCTTTAAACGACGCTTATGTGTTTACCGCGGATTTCGACGTCGATCCTGTTACACCGGACCAGGATTTGACCATATACCTTCCTGCGTATTTCAACGGCGGGATAAGCAATTTCAAGGCTTTGCTGCCGCCTTACTCGATTTCGGTCGAATATGAATTGTTTTCCCGGGTGGAGAGTTACCATAATTATCATTCGCTGGACGCTGAAGTCAACGTGATAGACGAGGGGTGGTATGAGTATTATTACAGCATCACCTACTACGGCAGCGGCCAGCCCGAATACGAACAGTGGGGCAATGTTTCCGCGCCCGGTTTCGATGCCGCGGTCGATTCGGTCTGGAACGAATATCAGAACCGGCAGGACCTGGAGTATTTCAATGCTAATATATATTGGTATAACTACCTGCCGGCAGGTTCCACCATCGTCTCCGCCACCCTGTACATTTACTATGACCTGACAGTCTCTGAATTAGGAATCTGGCTGCCGGCGCTTACCTGGGATGCGAATAGCTTCGCGGAATGGATTTTGCCCGATCCGACGATGGGGGAGATTCTGCCGGAAATCACTAATGACGCCCATTTTAAGAGTTTCTTCGGTTTGGACGAAGACGACTGGCAAAAGACTATCAGTATCGGAGGATAGCGGACGGATTCAGCATCCGTTTAGACAAATATGGGATCTTTCAGTTTGAATTCTCCCGTGTTGTTCCGAGTATTCTTGGCGATAGGGCTCCTTATGATAGGCACGCTTCGCTGCCGGGGAGAAGGGTATCTGGAGTGGATTTTTCCCGGAGCGGAGGCTGTCCGGGTGGAGAGTTCCTGTAACGCAAGCCTGCTGCAAATGAATATAGGTTTTAGCGACCTGCTGAGGGAACAGCTTAAAACGGGGGAGGTAAACCTGCTGCGTGCGGACCGAGTGGAATTTTCGGAGACAACCCCCGCTGCTTTCACATCGTTGAACGACAGATGGGGAGTTTCGGCGAGCCGGTCCAGCCTGGGTTATGAGTATTTTACCACTCCGGACCAGAATTCCGAATTCAAGTCTGAAATCCTGGAAGGGGGAGTCCACTATGAATTGGATTCCCCGGCGCTCAGGGGGCGGCTTTTTATGGGAGCGGGGCTGCGCGGCGTCAATCAGTCTCAATGGCGGCTTGGTTTCACGGTGAAACCCTGGGACTGCCTTCGACTGGGTTTTACGCACCGCAGCAGTCCTAACTATTACCGGCTTCATTACAATTACCGGGGTGAGCCGGTGGATGTGCCCTTCGCTTTCAATGCTTCCTCGGATATTTACACCGCGAAGCTCTCATTGGGACAGGGTATAAGCTTCAAGAGTGCGTGTAAATACACCTGGCTGGGGAAAGATTATACTCAGGGCGCGGATTTCCGTCTCAATCCCTGGGTACGGCTCTTCCGGTTTCAGGTGATGTTCAGCTTTCCGGTCAGCAGAGCGTGTGAATTGGGCTTGGGGTGGAGCCGGTTTTCCCTCGACGGCGGGGCGCGGCTGCTTCATTACGCTGTTTCCTATGGCAAATTCACTACGGTCGAGGCGGATTTTCGGGGGCCTGCAGCGAGGGCGGAATTGACGCTCCCTTCCACCCGGAAACTGACCTTGGAATGGGAATGGGTGGAGGCCGGGGGAAAACTCAGGGGTCATGTCGAGTTATGGCCCTTCACGCCGGCGCTGGTGGATCTTCTGGGCTACCGCCGGTATTTCAAGGGGGAGGGGGAATTGAAGGGTCAGCGTTTATCCGTTTCGACCGATTTCCGGCTGTTTAAAAATCTCCAATTTCATCCGGCGGCGCATTTTGTAGATTTGTTCACCGAAGGGGAATTCAGTTCCTGGCAGCCTGAATGGCTGGTATTCGGCAAAACCGATGAGAGAATATCAACCTTGAGAATTCGGCGGATTCAAGCGTTGCTGTGCAGGATAGGGTTCATCATCCCCTGGGAGTCGGCCGAGTTCGGTTATTACTTTCAGCAATGGATACCGATAAGGGTGGACAAACGCTCTGCTGAAAGCGTTGCGCAAGAACCCAGCCATCCCGATTTGGAGGCGGCAAACTCTACCGGTGGGAGGACACATCGGTTCACCCTGAAGGTCAATCTGGGAATAACCGGAATTCAATAGAAAAAACCCCAGAGCAACATTTATAAATAATAAGGACGATAATACCTTTCGTAAAAAAATGTCTAATGAAGATGAAAACAGAAGACCGATAAAGGTTCTTTTGGTCGACGATGACGATTCTATTCTGTACTTGCTTCGCAACTTGATGGAAAAGCTGGGAGTGGAATCATCCACCGCTTTAAACGGCGAATCCGCATTGAAGCTGTTTGATAAGGAAAAACCGGACATAGTTTTCAGCGATATTCAAATGCCGCTGCTGGATGGAATCGGCTTATTGGAAGAAATTCGCGCGCGGGATAGGGAGATTCCGGTTATACTGTTCACGGGGGATCCTTTAAACAAATATAAGGTTGAGGCTTCGAAACATAAACCCAATAGGCTGCTTTTTAAACCGTTAAATATCAATGACATTATCGAGATTCTACTCAATTCTTTTCCTGCGAGATGAGCCTTGACAGGATTTCTCACCCCCCTATGACTCCCGGAACTCCCAGACCGCTTTCATCCCTCGGATAGCATCGTTTGCATTTTCTAAGATTATAGTGACAAAGGAATAATGTGGCTCTTCTCCATTTTAGTTGCAAGTATCCAGCACAGATCAAAGCTGGGATATCAGTCAAAGGAAAGCTTGCTTGTCATTCCGAGCGGAAGCCGGAATCCAGGTTTTTAATCTTTAAGGAGATTTTTCTGGACTCCCGCTTTCGCGAAAGTGACAACGTTTTGGGAATTAATCACCAGAGCAACGAGCATTAATCCGAAAAGCAAGAAATTTTGCAACTAATTTAGAGATGAACCTATAATGTTATGCATATCATTTTAGATTTATAAAGCGCCGGCCAAATTTGTCATTCCCGAAAGTGAACGAAGTGAACGCGTCGGGAATCTGTACTAAAATGTTCCTGCTGTCAGATTCCAGACGAGCTGGAATGGCAGCAAGGTTGCAGCCAGCTTCATATAGGTAAAGTGCTGCTGTTGTGTCGGATTCAATTGATTATGTCCCTTATAATATTTGACATAAGAGAACCAGGGTATAATATTTAAAATTGAGATTAATTAGTGACAACGTTTACTGATAGTGAAAAACGAGTATCTATAAAGACATCGCCACTTCCTGCCGATATATATTAAAAGTGGTGTGGGATTCGTCCATATGCTATTCATTTATTGCAGAGGAGTCAGGGATGCGCCAGCAATTCATCAACAGTATTGCCAGTTTTTGGACTGATAGGATACTTCAAGGGGCCGATTCGGTTCCTTTGGAAAGACTATATTCCATAGAGATGCCGGAGACGATACGACGGGATTTTACCAGCCGTATTGAAGAGCTTATAACAAGCCAAATCAACATTCTATTCGATAGCCCGTATTTTATTATTACCGCTGAGGAAGCTGATGCGGCCGGCATTATTAAAGAGGTTTTGGAGACTATTAAAGGTCATGTTGTGTTCTCCGGCGAGAAGGTGCGGGAGATTGTCACGGCGACCTATAGCGCTCTTTTCGATAAATGGGTAACCGACTCTTTAAAACAGAGTATCGAGGGAAACGAGCCAGAGAAAGCGGCGGCTGAGGTATTCAATCGCGCGTCGCTATTGTCGAGCAGCAGCGCTGAAGGCGATAAGTTTGGGTTGGAGATGATAGCGTTGATTTGCCATACCAGCGGGCTTCCCCTTATTGGGAACGCAGTGAAAATCGAAAAATCGCTGGGGATGAAGAAGCTGGATATTATTCAATTCACCCACATTATACGCCGGACGCTTTTACTGCAGGATTACATTCTTGGTGAGGCTGAACCTGAGGCTGAAGCGGCGGAAGAGGAGGAAACGGTTCCGCCTGAAGCAGACCTGGAGGAATCCCCTGAAAAGCCGGAGCCGGCGGAAATCCCTCACCCTGAGCTTGAAGAATTCGCAAAGCTTGATAAGCCTGTAGAACATGAGGAAATCGAAGAATCTATAGAGCCGGAGCAGCCTGAAGAACCGGAAGAACTCGAAGAGCCTGAGGTTACACTTGAAGCCCCGGAAGTGCTGGCGCCGGAAACAATCCCCGAGGCGGAAGAACCGCGGGTTGCGGAGGAACCTGTAGTTGAACCAGCGGTGGAGGAAATTGATGATACGCTTAGAGCCGCCGCTTCACTCCTGGGAGGGGAAAACGGCGCTGAAAACGAAACTGTAATCGACTCGACTCCGGAAGCGGTCGAGGTCCAGGAGACGGTGGAGAAATTGGAGGAACCTGCGAGCGCGCTCCGTAGTCTGCTGTTGAAAGAAGAAAACATAGCGTACTTCACCGGCAGTCTCTTCAAGGGCGACGAGGAGGCTTACCGGAATGTTGTGGAGGAAATTTCCAACCAGGATACTCTGGGCAACGCTCTGTCCACCGCAAACAACGAGATATTCCTGCGCAACGCGCCTCCATCGTCGGAATCCGCCGCTAAATTCATCAAGATAATCAAAAGGCTGTATAAGGATGCAGAATAGGAATTTGAAATTACAGCGTAATAGTACATTTCCTTCCTTTAACACTATACCTTACTGGGTAATTATTGCCTTCCTAACTGACTACTTAAATCCTTCCTTTTATATATAATCATCGTGGTGTTGATTCCTCGCAGTCTGTTCGATAATATTAATAATCGTAGTTTACTAGTGCAACAGGGTCTCCGCACCCTTTTGCAAGTATTTGTGTATTAATCTAATAGAGCAGGGTGCAGAGACCCTGCGCCACTTTTGAAAACTGTTATTCTTTATTTTCAGGCTCGACACCCGTACCCTAGACCAACTATTTATTATTATTGTATATGCTGTTGACTGAGAAGAGTCGACAGCACGAATGAACCATTAGAATTACAATCCCTTGAAAGAATGACTAGAATAGGGATATTATCCCTGGCACATTACTTGCGTTTTCATTCACCGGATAACTCTACAATACTATAATGATACCAAAACACAGCGTTTTAATGCTGAATTCGAACATTAAACCGACAGTATCGGTAATTATCCCCTGCTACAATCAGAGTGAATTCCTACAGTCGGCTCTACTCAGCGTGCTGGGACAGACCTTCGATGACTGGGAAGTCATCGTGGTGAACGACGGTTCAACCGATGCGACCGAGGCGGCGGCTCAGGAGCTGTTCGCTAAATTCCCCGACAAGCGATGGAAACTGATTCGGCAGTCCAATTCCGGTCTGGCGGCGGCTCGCAACACCGGGATAGCGGCCGCGGCGGGAGAATTCATCCTCACCCTTGACGCCGATGACCTGCTTCATCCGCTATATCTGGAACGTGCCGTCCCCATCCTGCGGGAAAATCCCGAATTGGGGTATGTTTACGTAGTAGTTGACTGTTTCCAGGACGAGCACCGCACCTGGAGCGGAGGGGAATTCGACTTTCAGCGTCTGCTAAGGGAAAACCTTATGGCCTGCGCCACGCTGTTCCGGCGGAAGGCGTGGGAGGAGGCTGGCGGTTATAATCCCAATATGAAGTACGGTTTCGAAGACTGGGATTTCTGGATAAGTCTGGGGGAGAAGGGGTGGTATGGCAAGCTGCTGCGGGAACCGCTGTTCCTTTACCGCAAGCACGGGGTGAATATGCTGCAGAAGGCTTACGCCGAACACGACGCCTGGTCCCGAGCGCGGCTGGCGTTGAATCATCCCAAACTGTTCGCTCCTGAAACCTTGGAACGGGCGCGGCGGATTATCGTTGCTTCGGAAGGCGTTTCAGCGGAAGATTTTCCTGCAATACTCTTTTTTCACTATGAGAAACCGCTGAATCCGGTCGGAGTCAACGGGGGAGCGGAGATGGCTCTGATTCATATGGCGCGGTCACTGGCGAAGAAGGGCTGCCGGGTGACAGTGGCGGGCAATCTAAAGGGGGGAGCCGGGAATATCGAGGGAGTGGAATACGCGGACATCGGGGCCGACTATCGTTATCGTGAATTCCTGGCAGAGCGGGGAAAAGACTTCGAAGCGGTGATTTCGTCGGCGCGGGCCGATGTGCTGGAGGAGACGCAGGGATACTCCAACTTCAAGCTGAGGCTGCTCTGGCTTCACGTGGATGTTTTGTCTGTTGTTAGGAGAACTCCGCAGCAGATAGAGAGGATTTGCGACGCCGCCCTCTGCGTCTCCGAAGCGCACCGGAAAATGATGGCGCGGCAGGGACTGAATCCCGCTTTTATCCAGGTTATTCACAACGGCGCTGACCCGGAGATTTTCTATCCCCGCCCGGTGGAGCGGGAACCGTATCGGGTGGTTTTCGCCGGGGCGCTGGTGCCTTCGAAAGGGGCGCACAATTTAATAGCGGCTTTTGCCAAAGTGCGGGAGCGTTTCCCGGAGGCGAAATTAGATATATTCGGCAGCGCAGATATGTGGAGCGAAGGGGATTATCTCCGCCCGGATGACTACGACCCGGTAACAACCGGGATTCACTTCCGGGGCAAAGCTCCTCAGGAAAAAGTAGCGGAGGCGTTTTCTTGGGCGGCGCTGCTGGTGGTTCCTTCCCTGCTGGAACGGCAGGAACCTTACCCCTTGGTGCCGCTGGACGCGCAGGCCTGCGAATGCCCGGCGCTGGTGACTCCCTGCGGCGGACTGCCGGAAGGAATTGTGGACGGCGTCACCGGGCGAGTATTGCCGGACGACAGCGTAGATGCATTAGCTCAGGGCATAATCGAAATGCTGTCCCACCCGGAGAAACTGCGGGAGATGGGTATAGCCGGGCGCAAGCGGATTTTAGCCGGACACACCTGGGACGCCGCGGCGGATAAGCTGCTGGATATAATCCAAGGGTTGCGGCGAACGGAAACTAAACCACCCGCGCAGGTGGTCTTCTCCTCTACCGTTGAACCCGACTCTAACATCCCAAGCGTTCAATCCCCGGCATTCACCGCTCCCAAAGCGCCGGTTAGAACCGCGGTGATAACCACTTTCAATCAAAAATGCGGCCTCGCCACCTACGCGGGATACCTGCTGGAACACTACGACCCGGAGCTGACGTTGATACTGGCTGAAGCTTCAAACGACGACCGGGAGGGAACGGATGAGTCGAATGTGATACGCTGCTGGCACAGGGACTCGGAAGACTATTCCGCACTCTTCGGGAATATCCGGGACTTCGGGGCAGAGGTGGTTCATATCAACAACTACCCTCACTTCTTCCAGTTTCAATCGTTTTACGACGGGCTGGACCGCCTCAAGGCGGAAGGGGTGAAAATCGCCGTCAGTATGCACACCACCGAGGGATTGAATCCGGTCTATCATAAGTTGAACGAAGCGGCGGATGTCGTTTTTGTCCATTTGGAATATAACAAGGTCAAATGGGCGGCGCTGGGATGCGACTCCGGCAAGGTGAAGGTCATTCCTCACGGCGCGCCGGTGTTCCCCCCGGTGAACCGGGAGGAAATCCGCCGTATGCTGGAGGTCCCGCCGAATCTCAGGCTCTATGTCTCCTTCGGCTTCATCGAACCGCACAAGGGGATTGCGGAGAACATCGAAACGTTGAAAGACATCAAGGGGCGCTTCCCCTTCCATTATGTGGTGATAGGCGGGGCGCACCCCCGCAATCCGGCAGGGGACGAATATATCCAGCGCTGTATGGAGATTGCGGTGAACTGCGGTTTGCAGGAACAGGTTCAATTCATCACCGGTTACCAGCCCTTCGAAAATGTCTGGACCCTGCTTAACGCCGCCGACGCGGTGATAATGAACTACAGTTCGAACAAATACGAGGCTTCCGGGGCGACTGCGCTGGCTTTAAGTTCGGGCCGTCCGCTGGTGGTCAGCTCCGCGCCTCCCTTCGCCGATTTGGGAGAGGCGGCTTTGCGCATCACCGGGCAGACCCCGCTTTCCAATGTCTTGTGGCTGCTGCATATGAACGAAAACCTGCGGAAATTCTTAGCGGAAAAGCAGGCGGAATTAGTCCGCCAGCGGAGCTGGGCGCGGACCGCGGAGCGGATTCAGGGTATCTACAGGGAACTGCTGGACGGACAGCGGACGAGCGCGCGGCGGGCGCTTCCGATGATGGAGAAAGCGGTGGTGTAGGGGGGGGAGCTGGGTTCTGGGTGATGGGGGCTGGTAAATATACGAAAAATCCTTGACTTTCAAGGATTTTTTTATTATGATAGCATCGAAAGACATTGCATGTAGAACCATTACCCAATTATGGAGGGTATTGATAATGAGGTTATTATCAATATTAGCAGTTTTATTTGTAGTCCAAGTTTTAATAGCAGGCGAAATATCCGTAACAATCAAAGGTATGGACGACGGTGTAAAGACAAACAAACAACAAGACCACGCCGAAGCGGTTATGAATGCAAAAATGCAAGCCATTGAGCAGGCTGGCGCTGAAATAACTTCAATAACCAAGATACAAAACTTCAAAATGAAATATGACGCCGTTGAGAGTAAATCAGAAGGAATATTATTACCTGGATTTCAGATAATGGATATTGGTTATCAGACAGATGGGACATATTTAGTTATTTTGACCGGGAAAATAAAGACAGAGGGAAACGGAGATAAAGTTGAAGAAATATATAATAAAGCAGTTTTATTAATTAAACGAGAAGATTATAAAGGTGCTAAGGAATTGTTAGAATATATCTTAAATAAATATGACGGAACAGAATTCGCTGTCAAAGCATACGATGAGAAAGTTAATGTTGAAGAAAAGCTAAAGAAAATTAAGGAAGATGAAGAAAGAAAATTATGGGCTAACAATAAGGTAAGTTATTCATTAGGTAATATCAAACACGGAGAGGATTCTGGATTAAAGGATTTTTATTTAGTAGGCAAAGATAGGCAATCTCATCATGTTAGGATATCATACTCAGCGAAACACAAAAAAGGTTTCTTACAACCAAAAGGGGAAATTAAAATAACAATACATATTGATGGTAGGTATGTTGATAGTAAATCAATGAAATACGGTCTACATGATGTTCCTGGGAATAACATATCTACAGGCGTGATAGATAAAGTAACGGGTATAGTTGCTGGTATCACACTATACGATGAAGGCGATTTAGAAATACATGGTTACGTAAAACGTTATTAAAATATAAGGTTAAGTATTCTAAGTTAAACTTAGTCTTTAGCCAAGCTGGGAGACCTGATTATATTTTGTGGCGCGGGGTTTTCGCACCCTGCGCAATATACTTGTAAATCAGTTAGTTGCTGTCGACTGCGGCGAGTCGACAGCACAATACCATACCCCTAAACCCTACCCCCCCCATCACTCCCACACAATATACCCCGGCTCAATGCGCGAGGACAGTTTGCGGTGATTGGGGACGACGCGAGCGCTGAAGCCGTACTGCCCGCTGTGTTTCAGCGGAATCATCCCGCTGAAAAGGGCTTTCCCCCCTTCCTCGGCGGAGACGAAATCGAGGGGGCGGGCTTCTCCCGCCACAATTTCCCGGTTCTCGTCCACCCTGCCGTAGTATAACTCAATCGAAACATCTTCGGGATTAAGAGTCCCCAGCTGCGCCTTCACCGACACCTTGTAATAATCGTTCACCTGCAAGCCCTCCTCGCCCTCGGCGGTGACATCGAGAATTTTCACCTTCGACCACCCCGCCGCCAGTTTCTTTTTCCAACCCGCCAGTTCCTTAGCGCGGCTGAAATTGTCGGCAGCTAAATCTGCGAAAGCTTCCGCCGCGAGAAGATAGAACTTATCGTTGTATTCGAAGGTCATCCGGTTGGTGGAAAATTCGGGACAGAGCGCTTTCATCGATTCCTTGATGTATCTCACCCAATCGCGGGGGATACCGCTGGCGCCGATGCGGTAGAATATGGGGATAATCTCCTGTTCCAACAGGTCGTAGAGCGCGTGGGATTCTATCTCATCTTGAAGTGCATTATCCTCGTATTCCTCGCCCTTGCCGATAGCCCATCCCAGATTGGGGCGGAAACCTTCGTCCCACCAGCCGTCGAGCGTGCTGAGGTTCAAAGCGCCGTTGAAGGCGGCTTTCATCCCGCTGGTGCCGCAAGCCTCCAGAGGCCTACGGGGAGTGTTCAGCCACACATCTACCCCCCTCACCATCTGGCGAGCGACTCCGATGTCGTAGTTTTCCAGGAAAACCACGCGGCGTCGGATATCCTCTTCGCGGATGAAATGTATGATGCGGCGAATGAATTCCTTGCCGGGCTCGTCCTGAGGATGGGCTTTCCCGGCGAAGATGAACTGCACGGGGCGGTCGTGGTCGAGTATGATTCGCTTCAAATGGTCGGGATCTTTTAGCAGCAGCACAGCTCTTTTATAAGTGGCAAACCTGCGGGCGAAGCCGATAGTCAAACACTCCGGATTCAGCACATCCTCGGCAACCCTGATTTCCGACTCGCTGGCGCCCCGGTCGGTCAACTGCATTCTCAAGCGCCTGCGGACAAAAGCCACCAGCCGTTCCCTCCCCCGCTCCTGGGTACGCCATAGTTCTTCGTCGGAGATGCGGTCGATTCGTTGCCAGACCTCGGTGTCGTGGGGTTTTTCCTGCCATTGGGGACCAAGGTAGCGGGTAAGCAGGTTCTGCATCTCCGGCGAAATCCAGGTGGCGGGGTGGACGCCGTTGGTGATAGGTATGATGGGGATTTCGTTCAGGTGCATTCCGGGCCAGAGGTTTCTCCACATCTGCGATGATATCTCCCGATGCAGCACGCTGACTCCGTTGGTTTTGGCGGACAGCTTGATGGCTAACACGGTCATACAGAATCCCTCGCGGCCGTCCCCGGTGACATTTTCCCCCATCTTCATAAATTCCGGCAGGGTCAATCCCAGTTTAGCCAGATAGTCGGTGAAATAACGCTTCATCAGCTCCGGAGGGAACACATCGTTACCGGCGGGAACCGGAGTGTGCGTGGTGAAGACATTACCGGCGACAGCCGCTTCTCGGGCTTCTTCGAAAGCCAAACCGCACTCTTCCCGCAGAATCCGCATCCGCTCCAGCGCGGCGAAGGCGGAATGGCCCTCGTTCATATGGATAACTTCGGGACTCAAGTTCAGAGTTTTCAGCATCCGGTAACCGCCTATCCCCAGGATGATTTCCTGCTTGATGCGCTTCTCCTGGTCGCCGCCGTAGAGTTCATCGGTGATGTTCCGGTCTTCGGAGGAGTTTTTCTCCAGGTTGGTGTCAAGCAAGAACAACGGAACCCTGCCCACATCGACCTGCCAGCATTGAATATAAACCTCCCTGCCGGGCATTTCCACCTTCACCATCACCGGTTCGCCGGATTCGTCCTTCACTGTTGTGATGGGGGTGTTAGCAAAGTCGATAACCTTGTACCGCTCCTGCTGCCAACCGTCAGGATTCAGGTATTGCTGGAAATACCCCCGCTGGTAGAGGAGTCCCACTCCGATAATAGGAATACCCAGGTCGCTGTTGGATTTGAGGTGGTCTCCCGCCAACACCCCAAGTCCACCGGAGTAAACAGGCATACACTCGTGTAGTCCGAATTCAGCGGAGAAATAGGCGATTTTCAGGTTTTCTTTACCGGGGTATGCCTTCTGAAACCACTTCCGCTCCCTCAGATAAACCTCTAAGCCCAGCACGCATCTTTCCAGGTGATTCATAAAAGCGTCGTCTTCCTCCAACGCCCAATATCGTTCTTGGTCGATTCTTCCCAGCAGCGCCACGGGATTGTTGCTTAATTCCTCCAGCAGGTCAGGATCAAGCCTGCGAAAAAGTTCAATGGTTTGATGGTCCCAAGCCCACCTAAGATTAAAGGCGAGGGTGTACAGTTTGTGAAGTTTTTCCGGGATCCTCGGCATCACATCGAGAATATGCACTTTGGGCATCGCATCCTCCGAAGGAGTGGCTATTGTTCCATCGCGATATAGTGGATTAAAGAAATTATATATTATGAAGCTGTGCGCAAAAAAGCAATTTATTTGAACGCAATAACGGTGAGAAGTCCTCGATGGTCGGAAAATTTGTTTTTCACCACTGAACATGACAACACTTCAAATTCTCTACTGCAGTAAACAAAATCGATACGGAACCAGGGGAAACGGTTGTGCCAAGTGGCTCCGAAACCCCTCCCCCCAGCCCTCCAGGCGTCGGTATAGTTTTTTCGCAGTGGTCTGAGGTATTTCGAGGTCGGCGTCTGGTTGAAATCGCCGCAAATGAGTGTGGGCAGGGTATCGGCTGAAGCCATTGAAAGAACTGCCTCCAACTGTTTCCCGGTCGCAGATTGCTTGGATAGCCTCCGGTAAAGTCTTTCATTGGGATAAAACACCGCGTTCAGATGAAGGCTGAAAACTTTTATCCAGCGTCCTAAAAATTGGAACTCCGCCGCCTGAACCGGCCATACAGGACTCCAGTCGGTGCCCGGGATGATTTCAACCCGCTGATTCCGAACGGGCAGGCGGCTGAATAGGGCATAGGTCAAAGTGATGCGTTCCGACGGCGCATGAAAACCTAGATAGCCCATCGCCGCCATCGATGCTGTTATCTCTATAAAACGGCTCTCGCTTATCTCCTGTAAAACAACTAAATCCGGTTCAAGACGGCTGACGATATCTATCAGCCCGTTATCCTGAGGACATCTGCCCCTGATATTGTGGGAATAGATGGTAATGGTTGAATCAGGATTGTAGCATGGGTACTTAACAGCTTTGGTGACAGCGATTGGGTGGGAATCCCAAATCATAAGCAGAGAAACCGACAATAAAACCAGCTCGACAATCCTCCCATACCTGAATCGATAGGAAAACAGCAATCCATACAGGATAAAGAACAGTCCGGCGAAAATCCTGAATGTCTGATTCATCAGGGTTACTTCCAGAAGCGATGAAAACGGAGGCAGGAATTTCCAAATAAAGATTATTAGCAAAACGGCGGCAGCGATGTAATTCACTCTTTCGCCGACAGTTAAAATCCTCTTAATACCGGACTTAGTTGTCATTGTCGTCTGATTTCTTTCTTATTGATTTATTTCTCGGTAAATATACGCTATGGACGCCTGCGGGGTTTTTATTCTCCCCCAAAAACCACCTTCAAAGGACGAATTTCCCATTCTTTGACCAGCCCGTTCTTAACATAGGGGTCGTTCTTAACGAATTCCTCTGGGGCAGAGGGTTCTTCACCGCTGAAAATCAAAACTGCCCCGTAAGGCGCTTCGATGAAAGCTCCCGCCAGCTTCAATGCCCCGCCCTGGTGAACCGCCCGAGCCAGACTTAGATGTTCCTCGCGGAAAGGAGCGCGTTTCTCAAGAAAGTCATCTACATAGGTGTAGGATAGGAAGTAATGCACAGTTTTTCTCCGAATTAAATTCAACTTCTGAAGGATAAATGATAAAGAAATAGGAGAACAATCAATCTATAATGAGCGACATTAGTTCTCTGAAGGGGCGTTCAATTGAACGCCTCTACCAAACGGACAAAATTCAATGTCGTTCACTATGAAATCACTCCGCAATTTCGCAAATCTGAATGAAGGGGCAGACCACCCCGGAATAGACATCTCTGCACCTTGTGTGAGGCCCCCGCCCAAATTCAGCGGTTTGGAGTATCGCCCGCGCCAGGCTCATAAATTCTTCCCGGATTTCCCCCAGGCGGTTTTTCGAGATACTGTCGACAGACTTAACCTCCTCCGCGGAAACAGTAAAACTTATCCGCCGCGGACCGCTGTCTTTAAAGTCCAGGGGGAGGAGTGTAAACCGCTCTACTTTCAAACTCAACGCTTCCTCCGCAGCGAAGAAGTAAATCGGAAGCTGGAGGTCGGCTTCCTGATGACCGATGTCGCAGAACCGGGAATGCAGCGCCTTGTGCATATGCTTCCCGCGCTTCTTATAGTCGATGAGTTCCACCCCGCCGGAGGTTTCGTCGATACGGTCTATCCTGCCGATAAACTTCAGCCCCGGCTCAGGCTCCCATTCGAAGATCTCCTCCAATTTGAGCACATTCCCCCCATAAAAATCGGAATCGGAGAGGTATTCCTCCAGGCGCGCCCGGAGGTATCGTTCCATAACCGCCGCTTCGGCGGAATCGGCTTCAATCTCAGGCGCGGCGGCGATTACCTTACTTAGAACCGCATCCAAGTTTTCTCTAGCGGAGTCCGGGTCGAGCCGGCCGCGTTCTGAATGGATTTCCTCCAGCGCCTGATGGAGGGTTTTACCGGAAAGCATCGCCGGAGTGTATGGTATAGGAAGCCTTAGATGATGTTGATAATAGAATTTCCGCGGGCAGAACAGATAGGTGTTCACCGCTCCGGCGCTGATATGTGGAATGCCCTTCGCTTCAACTGCCAGGTCAGTTTGCGGCGGTATTCCGGAGTCTGCGGCGGAGCCGAGGATTCTTTCAGCGTCCGGCTTTACCGCAAGGCGCGCTCTTTCAGCCATAAGCGCGTCCTCCAGCGGGAGGGGAGTATGTATAAGAGAAGGCCAGGGCTTGGTCAGATGGTTTTTTTCAGTCGGTAGAATCCCCGTTTCGAAGAGAAAGAGTGAGGGATTCACTGGTTCGCCGCGGACGCTCAGGGGCCGTGAAAGGTAAATTTCCGGCGCAGGCAAGCAGAGCGCGGTGTAGAAAAGGCGGCGTTCCTCGTTCAGGTGCCGTTCCAAATCTGCTCTCTCAATGTAAGACAACAATCCTTCAACCCGGCTTCGCAGGTTCTCCATCCAACCTGGGGTGAAAATGAACCAGCGGTTCACCTCCGAGGGGAAACCGTTTTCCAGCAGCGCAGGGAGGAAAACCGCTTCGAAACTCCTCCCTTTAGCGGCGTGAACCGAGGTGATGGACACCCCCCCCGTCTGCCGGGAAGGATTACTATTGATGAATTCAACTTTGACGAGTTCCGCGATTTCAGCAGGGGACTTCCGCGGAAGAACGGCAGCCGCTTCCGCAGCCATACCGGCGGCGAAGGCAAGCGCCTGCAGTGAATCTTCATCCGCTTCGCCGGCGGCGGTTTGGAGGGCGGTTTTACGGATGCTGTCCGGGATTTCAGCCGCGGCGTCGAGTTCAGCGATGCGGTTCAGCAAATCCCTTACCGGCGGCGGCAGGAAAGGAGAGGTCCCTCCGTTCACCGGTATCCCTTTCAATTTTAGCGCCCGCCGAAAGCGGGGTCCGTCGACTGACGGGGAACGAAGAACCACAGCGATTTTTTCCGGAGTAATTCCTCGATGGCGAATCAGTTCCTCTACGGCGCAAGACACCGCCACCGCTTCATCGAAAGCGGAATCGAACTCGGAATAGAATAGGCGCTCCCCGCTATGCAATCCATCGATGGGAAGATGAGGTTTCGCTTCCAAGCCGAAAATACTGCGGGCAGCCTCGATTCGCCCGGAACCTAACGTATAGGAACTTTTAAGATACACCGTGGCCAAACCGCTTGTAAAATCGGTTTCAACCCGGCGGCGCAGGAGGTCGGGGTCGGTTCCCTCGAAACGGTGAATATTACGGTAAATATCGCCGAATAGCGCGAATTTCGCCTTCCCTCCTTGAGAGAGGGAATACAGCAGTCGATATTCCGCCGGGGTAATGTCCTGAGCGTCTTCAACAATCAGAGCGCGGCATTTGATTCGCGCCGATATGGAGGCTTCCCGCATCAATTCCGGCTCGGTGATGAGCCCGGCTCCGGCGATCCGCTGCTCCAGGGCAGCGTAAACCGTTTTCATTTCTTTCAGAAGAGGATTATCTCTGCCGGAGGGGAGTTTATCAGGTGTGACCAGGTTCACCCTCAACAGATTCAGAAGGCCGCCGATTTCGGTGGCCAACTGCTCGCTCCAGGCGGCGCGTTTCAGAAGGGGAATTCCCGGAAGGTTCGCCAATATGTCGGCGAGGAGGGCGCGGATTTGGAAACCGGATACTGTCCGTGACGCTTTAAGTGTGATCTGCCGGGCGAGTCCCGCAAAGGTAGTAATCCTCACCGGATTTTCGCCTGTCAGCCGATAGATTTCCTCCTCCATCGCGGCGGCGCCGGCGGAGGATTTAACCACGATTATGGTCTCCTCCCCCATCCCCTGATTACGAGCTGAATCGCAGGCGAGGGCGGCGGCGAGGCGGGTTTTACCGCTGCCGGGACCGCCGAAGACGCGAAACGCATCGCCTCTGTGGTTTATTACCGCTAATTGTTCCCGGTTCCAATCCATCGCTAAAATTTAACTACCGGGGAGCACAAAATCAAAAAAACGGGGATTCCATTAAAGAAACATGGTCAAGGCATTACGGTTATGTCAGGTCTTTTGCGAAGCGGAAAACCGACATTGAAGAATAAGTTAGCAAGTCTTAAACTCACATGTAGGGGCGAAGCATTTTAGATTATATATATTAATATCATACACTTGCAAAAAATGCTTCGCCCCTACCAAAATCATTAGGAATATCGTCTTCGACCTGAAGACTTGTTGACTTGCAGACTCATTGTATTAGCTCAAGCCGGATATTATTTCATTCCCCGCAACCTGGAGGTGCAGATGCGCTCCCCGGCCGATGTTGTGATAGAGGGCGGTCGGCTTTCCGCCGCCGTAGAGAAAATGCAGGTTCAGATAACCGATGATGCGGTCGATTTCCCCCCGGTTGAAAAGGCTGGAGCGGATGTCGATGCCCCGGCCTAATTGATGCACGCTTTTCCAAGGCTTACCCTTATAACGGGGATTTTCGCGGTAAAACTCGTCCTGCTGCGCCTGAGAACGCAGGATATGGGTAATGACGACATCCTTGCCAAAATGATAATCGGCGAATCCCGCCAGCGCAAAGACGATTAGCCTCAGTCCGGAGCTGAGCTTCGCTCCGTCTTCATTCGGCGCTTCCTCAAATTCACCCTGCAAAGCGGTATGCTTGAACCGAATCATTTCTCCCCGAATCTCTGCACCACTTTCCCGCTCATCAGAGCGAAAATCACCAGAATCACGCTCTCCGGCAGCGGCTGCAGCGCCGATTCAAATACGCTCACCGCCACCCATACCGCCAGAACCCCTACGACCCACATCAGGAATCCCAGCCTGGTGGAAGAGAGGTCGCCGTTTTTATCCTTGAGAAAATTGTTCATTTCAACCTCACACTATAGCTTAAGCCCCCGGCGGGGCCTCGGTCAGTGATGTAAAAATCCAGCCCGAACTGCTTGATTTGCAGTCCGGCGCGGCTGCCGAAATTGCCCGCCCCTCCGTAATACGAACCCGCGGTAAACTTTAGTTTAGGATACAACGGTTTGTCAACGGTTTTAATGACCGGGGGGATGAAGTATTCATCGATTTTCACCTCCCACAGCAGCGATTCCAGCCACAGCCGCGCCCAAATCCGGCAGAATGAAGTTGAAGTGTCCAATTCCGCGTAAGTCATACTATCCGGCGCCAACACCGGCTCCGCCGGGACCAATACCGTATCCCCCTCCAAATACACCGTATCCGGCGCCGCATCGGGCAGTTCCGCCAACAACCGCCCTCTTAGTCCCGCTTCTATCGCCCCCGTGTCCACCGTCGCTGGCTCCTCCTTCAACCAAACCGTATCGCCCGGCACAGTGTCCGGCGGGGCGTCGACCAGGGCTTCGATGAACGCCGCCTGTTCGGTGATTTCAGCCTCTTTAGCCGCGATAACCATATTCAAATAGAATATCATGCCTGCGGCGGTGAGGGCGGCTGCGATTATGACTATGACCAGTGTTTTCATAGCGACAGCCACCTTAATCACCTTATACTCAGCCAGAGCGCGATTGCTGTCGGCACCGCCACCAGCGCTGAACCGATCGCGCCCCAGATTCCGGCTTTGACTTCGAGCCGGGTGATTTTAAAATTCAAAGCGTCGACCGCCCGCTCAAGTTTATCCACTACCTCAGATAGGCGCTGCAATTGAAACTCGACCAGCTTCCGGTTCTCGCTCCATCCATCATCAGCGCTCACTGTCCCGCCTCCGGTAGTTGGTAAACCGCGTTCCCCCCATTGTCCAACACAATGCTGTGCGGGTCATACTTAAGTGAATCCGCCAGCGAACCCGCCGTTGCAATATTCTCTCCTGCAGTCCCCGGAAACACAACCGCGGACAAGCTGTCGTCCCGATTGGAATACTGCAGGGTGTCGCCGCTGTTGAGCAGATAGAGCAGTTTCTCCGCCCAATAGACTTTTGAATCCGCCGAATGCGCCGGCTGTTCATAGCGGGGAAGCAGGTAACCGGATTCGCCAATGTAGGATGTATCCGCTTCCACCGGCCCGTACATATAGCGGCGGACGGTCATATCCGGCTTTTTATGAGTGGTTACCTTCGCCTGAAAGTTCAACTGACCCTGCCCCGCCGCCGGCAGCAGCAACGCCAGTATCAGTACAATCCTTTTCATAATCCACCCCCTACGGTGTGAAATAATCTATGTTCAGAGCCAGCGTCTTAGCCGCTCCCAATCTGTTCTTAACCGCAATCCCGCTTCCCGCGTCATAGATGCAAAGATTCCCGTCCGAATCGGTGCTTGCCACATTGGTCGAATTGGAAATCAGAACCACCGTTCCATCAGTCTTGAAACGGAAATGAGCCCACTCCTCGCTGTCCCCCGCCATCACTTCTCCCCAGCCGGAAATCCCTGTCGCCAGCGTTATCTCCCCATCGTCCTCGACGGCGGACGCTTCCTGGTGGAATCGGAGGCTGTCTCGAAGCATTGTCACGAATCCGCCGGACTCCTCATAACGAGCCGCCTCAATCCCCCCGGCAATCAGTGATAATGAATCCTCAGCCGCCCTTCCAATGCCTGTATTATTGTCTGTATTAACCGGTCGGATACTGGGAGAAGTTGCGCTGGATCCGGTTCCTAACGCTAATCCCCATCCAATATTTCCAACACCACCAGCTATCATAGCGGTACTACTAATACTAACTCTTTCATTACCGGCAATCTTTATTACTAAATTATCATCACTCTTTTCATAAATCCAGGTGTCGCCATCGCCGAATTTTATCCCCGGCGCGCCGCTCCCTATAATCACACTGTCCGCATCAAGATAGGTCGCGTCAATATACTCGATCGTCATAGAATCCACAACCACCACATCGAAAGTTGCGGTTCCGGTGAAGGTCCAGTCTCCGATGATGGTTATATCTTTATCGATATAGGCGACATTCGCCAGGGAATTCCACTGCCCCCAGCACAGCGCCGGAACAAGAGCGAATAGAATTAACAATTTCTTCATCTTCCCTCCCTCACTGCCATTTGATTTCGATTATCACGGCGGAAGTGTCCGTCTCGCCGGTATGAGTTATGTAGAACACTAAAGAATCCGACAGCGCCGGATAGAACGATTCATAATACGCCTTTTCCGCCTCCCAATCGAGTTGGTTCAGGAAGTCGAGCTGAGTGGAGTCGTTTCCCACTGCATAATCGAGCGCAACTTTGGGCCGGTACGAAAGGCTCAGGCTGTCGCTGTCGCCAATCTGATGATTTAACTGTTCACCGTCCACCTCGAAATTAGCGGTGTCCGGCACCAGCCAGACACTGAAATATCCCCGAGCGTCGGAAACCGCGATGGTGACGGTGTCGGTGTCGCTGCCTTCAAGCACCACTGTGTCTCGAAGGGAGAAGGTATTGTCGCCGTAACCCAGATTCTTCAGGGCGGCGGAATCGCTGGACCACACCTTCCAAAGCACAAACTGTTCGGAAGGCATAGTCTGAGCGAAGAGCAATCCCGGCAGGATTAAGGCAATCAAGAGAATCGGCAGTTTTCTCATTATTTTATCCCCTTTGGTTAGTTTCAGTTTTTTTGAGGATTATTATAGTCATTCTTGAAGGGCGTGTTTCCCAAACGGTTCATACGTGCTGTCGACTCTCCGCAGTCGATAGCATATTCAATAATAATAGTTGCTTGGTGTCGGGTGCGGAGACCCGACATCACGGTAATGAGATTTCGGCAACACGCCCTTTCATAATTGCTATATATTGCTGTTGAGAATCCCTAAAGGTCGAAAAAAGGTCGAAAATCCCCCTGCTTCCCCTCTATGAATGGGGAAAAATATATAGCAGCCCTTTTAGAAAGTGAAGGATTGAAGAGGAAGCGTTCATCGAAAGCAGGTCAGTGTGAAGTCCCCCTTTCCGAAGGCAGAGTCCGAGGGATTATAATCCTTCGGTTATGTCGAAAATCCTCAACGATTATTCAATCTGTTCCTACCGCTGCAACGGAAAAGCAATGGCTGCGGACTTCGGATTCGCGGATTACGGCTCCTGCACCATCGGCGCCGCAAGATAGTGTCGTTCCCCCAGTTTCAGCTTGAACTTGCCGGTTGCAGCGAAGCCGGTGGACTTGCGGTCCAGCTCGATTCCGGTGCCGGGCTCCGCGCCGCGGTAAACTAAAGAACCTTCGTTGATCCGTACGATGTCGTCGTAGTAATAAAAGCACGGCTCCGCAGCGTTCAGGTATCTTTTGCCCACCTGATGCAGACAGGTCCTGATATCCTCGCCGCAGACCGAGCAGGTCGGCTTTCTGAAGGTAAAGGAGAGCGAAGCCTCGTTCACCAGCCCCCCGTCGATGGAGACGCGCAAATCCTCCGCCCCTGAATGGCGCTTCAACCAGTAGAAGCGGGGGACGACGTAACTTGCTCCCTCGTAATCTTCGATTCCGCCGTTGAAAAACCTGGCGACCCCGACAGTGTCCTTGCGATGGCCGATAAGCAGGGGCAGACCCTGAATCATCTCCAGCAGGCGCGGCAGGTCTTGGCGGTGAAAGCGGCCTCCGTAAGCGTCCACCTTGTCCCCCGCCAGGCGCACTTTGCGCACGATGATATCGTCGGGCGACAGGTCCATCAGCGGGGGATTTTTCAGGGATTTAATGAGTTCAAGATCCTTCTTGCCGGCCGGGGACTCGTCCGTGAGCACCCTGCCGGACAGGTTCTGTTCTATCATTTTGGTGTTCTCCTGTGAACGTTCCCCCACCGGTTTTTCGCATCCGGTTGGGGAACTTTAAAGGTTGGGAAAAATGGGAATCCTGACAGATTTAAGCTAAGTCAGTGTATGAGTCGTGGTGGTTTTTGTTTACCTTGAAAATAGCGGCAGCGCATCCCGCGAGCCGTAAATTTTCATCTTAAGTTGCGCAAGGTCGCGAAAGAAATCCTCGCATGAGGGTTTAGGTTCTGACGTCGACGCCGTCGGATTCGATTTTGTTCGCTTCGCTTCTCAGCTCTTCGGCACAGGTGCTCATCTCACCTTCAGCTTGAACGGCTTTTATCGTATATTCGCCCTCCTCATCGATTTGTATCCACTCATCGTTGGCGTTTTTGATGTAAACATCACCGGAGATGTCGTACACATAAGTCGGCGCAGGATTATCGAGTTTGATTTGAGCGTCGGAAAACAACTGCACCTTGAATTTGTTTTCCTGTGTGTTGCGCGCTTGATAGCCGAGATACATTTTATCGCCCACTTTGGCAGTTTCCCAGCTTGCAGATTCCGAAGTTCTGATCTGGGTGCCTGCGGGCGCGGTTAGGATTTCTGCTAATGCTGACATTTCATTCTCCCGAATGTTAATAGTTGATGGACCCCCATTTTTCCCGCTGTATTCTTCCTCGATGATAACTCAACCGCTCACTCGCGGGGTATTATTTTCTTGCTTCGCAGCGCGAAATCACGGCGAGACCATCGGATGATGGTTAAACATGCGGTTTCAGACTCAGTTCCTGCATCGCCTGCTCTTTTGTGAGATAACCTTCCTGGAACATAGAATGAACGGTCTTGAAGTGAACCTGCTGAGCCTGCCGCCGCTCCAGCAGGAAGGGGTCCTGGTTAGGGGCGAAACGGTGTTTGGGCAGAGCTAAATTGTCCTTCATCCGCAGTTCAGTAGTCCTCAGCCAATCGGCGAAGGCGGCTCCCGCTTCTTGAATGGCGTCCACAATCTGCATCAGGATGTTGAACTGCGCCTGCACCCAGTTTTTAGTGGTGCCGTGAGACCTGCCCAGCGCCCAGGGGAACAGTTTCAAGCCGGTGATGACATCCTCCACCACCTGTTCCCGGTTGATTTTCCAGATGTAATTCCGGCCCGGCTCCGCTCCCACAATCTTAACTTCCACGTCGGACCAGGTGAAAAGGTTTTCATCCGGCTCCAGCCGTGTGAACTGGTTCACGGTCTCGTCGAAATAGCTGTTCACCCGCTCGACATACTCGCTGTCACCCTCGGATTCAAAACGGGGCGGCGGAGCTATCTTGACGTGAATACGGGGATTGCCGGCGTTGTGGGAAGAGCGCGCCATATCCTCCAGCATCAACTGCTCCACCGCCACCACGAAGGGAATGGAAGCGAGAGGCTCGATGCCGCCGGGATTCCTGATATCGGCGCCTAGCGCGGAGAAAAAGAAGGTGTCCCTGGGAAGGTATATTTTATCGCCCCGAGCGTCCTCAATATACGGTTTCAGCCGCCCCTCGCCTTCCCAGAAAATTTTCGAGGCGTCGATTTGATGGAAATAGTCGATACCTGACCCATCTGCGAAGGGGACGATGACTCCAGCGTAAGCCCCGGTGGTGAAAAGTTCAAGAAAGAAATCCTCGGAGAGGCGGTTCACCCCTTTCCCTCGCAGGAAACGGTTGGGATGAATCCGCTTTTCCAGCGCTTTTAGGATTTTCCGAGCCTGCGCCGTTTCGGATTCGCTCCCATCCAGGATATAAGTCTGCGGAGTGGCGCAGAGGTTTTTCCAGGTCCAGATGGCGGCGGAGACGATGGGGATGCTGTCCCGCAGGAAGCGGTAGAAGTCCGCCCGGTTAGTTCCGGTATAGATGAATCCCCCCTCCGTTCCCCTGGGAGCCCAGTTACTCTTCAGGTTCGACAGCGGGCTGGCGGGGAGGGGAATTCCCGATTGACCCGAAGGGACGCTCCTCGCTGCCGGTATAACCGCCGATTCGGTTTTTCGGATGAACAGTTTATCCAATATGCTTTTCAACATTGATTCTCCAGAATTACAGTTATGTATGGCGGGGCAGGAAGGCCCTGCGCCGCAGAAAGAACAATCCCTGCATCGTCATTCCGGTAAAGCCGGAATCCCTCCGGGAAGAAGGATTCTGTCGGCGCTGCGCTTGATAGAATGATGGTCTTAGCATTTAAGGCGGGTCATTCAGACCCGCCAGAGTTCATAATAGTTACAGTTCAATTGTCGGCTTTGAATAAGCCGACCTACTTGAAAGCGTTTCTTTAATAAAATCCCTTGACCCGGGGCTGGAAAGCCCCCTGCGGAGGACGGAATAAATAGTTTACCGCAAAGTAGCGCAAAGCGTCCAGCGAATGGTCGCAAATCCCGTCCTTCTCCGGCTCATCGCCGCTTTTCCAGCGGTAGCGGCGCAGGTCCGCGGGGAGTTTGGTCAAACCGGGAGAAAGGAAAAGCCTGATTTCACCGTTTGCGTCCCGCAGCAGCGCTTTGACCATCTCAATCCCGGTGACCACCCGGCTGGGGCGGCAGCGCATTTTGAATCCCGCCCTCTTCATCCGTTCGATGGGGGAAACGCCCTGAGCATCGACCGCGGCTCCAGCTGGGTCGCAGGCGGTGAAGGCGACTCCGGGCTCGCTCACACCGTTCCTATGGTCGATTTCGCGGATGGCGCGAATCATCTGCTCTACAGTGGCGTCCCGTCCTTCCCATTCATCGAACACGACCAATTTGTTACCGGCGATTTCCGCTATCCAGAGCACGAAGGGATGCCGGTAGCCAAAATCCACCGCCCGGTAGAGGGGCCCTATTCCATCGCAGGCGAACTCTCGCGAAAGAATATTGGCGCCGGTGAATTCGGGGTAAACCAGGTCGGATGAACCTTCAAAGGAGATTTCATATTCCCGGCGCCATTCGATTTCGGACAATCCTCTCTTAGCCTCCGCCGCCCAGCTTTCGCCGCGCATCGGATGCTGCCGCCAATGAATGCGGTGGACGGCGAAACCGTTTTCCGGAGCGCCTTCCACCAGCCGGGCAAAAACACCCTCCGCGCCGTTGGGAGTGGACACTCCGGTAAAGCTCGCTCCATTGTCCAGCGCCGGTTTCAGCGCCGCCCAAATCTTGTCCGCCCCGGGGGTGAAAGCCATCTCGTCCCAAAAGACCGAGGCGGGCGAGTGCATTCTCGGCGCATCTTCAGTGGCGGGGAGGCTGATAATCCGCCCCCGCTCCGCGATTTCCAGCTCGCTGCGGTTCCTGATGGAAGCCCGCAGACGCAGCCGGTCCGGCAGGTGGTCGAAAAGGAATTGAATCCGCCGCATCAGCTCATCGGAACTGAACTGATTCTTGGACAACAGCAGGTGCAAGCCCCCCTCCAGCGCCCGGAACAGCGTCAAGGCGCACAGCGTCCAGGAGACCATCATCTGCCGGGATTTGGGCGCCAGCGCCAGCCGGTTCTCCAGCAGGAAGCGCGCCAGTTCAGTCAGGAACTGATAGCGAGGGAAGAGCCTTGGTCCCTGAAGCGGGTGGAGGGTCACCGTCCATCTCTTGAGGAAGGGGATGAAGCGTTCGGGTCTATTCTTCATATTCCGCATCGAGTTCTTCCCAGATGTCTGGTGTCTCCTCCGCCGGATTCAATATGCCGGGGAGATAGGGGTAGAGGAATTTCGCCGCCTGAAAGTTGCCCTTTTTTGCCTCCTCCACCAGCCTGAAAGCGGTGGGGACCAGTCCCTGGCGCAGAAGCTCCTTTGCCCGTTCGAATTCAGCAGCCGCATCCTGCTTTTCGTCATTAAAATCGAGCAGGGGCGAATCGGCGGGGAAAAGATTAAGTTTTAAATCCATCTCAGGTCCGGATTTACTTTGGTTCTGCCGCCCCGCACCGCCGGTTTCGCCAGGAAGGGCGCCAGAGTCCGCCAGGCTTGAACTTCGTAGCGCTGCGACAATTCCCGCCATTGCTTCGCCATATCGTCCGAGGCGCCGGAATGCACCCGGTTCATAATATCCATCGCCTTGGCGTTGCAGACGATGGCGACGGCGAGTTCGGTGGCGCCGGTTTTCAAACCCTGGTCGCCCGAATCCGCGCCGTATTCGGCGGAAAGGCGCGCCAGGATTTTATCCTCAGCCTGGGTGATGGCGTCGGCAATCAGGGCGTCGGAGGCGGTGGAGGCGGTGGTTTCATAGTCGATGTAAACTATGCCTCCGTTGGCGATACCCGCCGCATCGATGCGGATTATGGTTCCGGCGTCGTAGTCGATGGTGTAGTCGGTGTCTTTGATATGCACCGTGTAATACAGGTACCAGAAATAGACGGAAGCTCCGTCCCCGATAGCAGAGCCGGCGGCGCGGCGCACCCGGCCGTTTTCATAGTCCACTATATAATCAGTCCCTTCGACATAGACGGTGGCGCGATGAGGGTCGGCGGCGGCGGTCACCGATTCCGGGACGATGTCGCTGTGGTCGAAATTCGCCCAGTTGGAGCCGGTGAGGGTGAGCGCGCCCTGACTGTAGGGGGAACCGAGGTCGATGGTCTTCACTTCTTCCGAGCCGGAGGTTATCAGCGTGGAATGCAGTTGAACTGCGTCTGTCCCCCACAAGGTGTGCTCCTCGTTCTCCACCGTTCCGGCGGCTATTTCGGACTGCATCAGGTGCGTTTTTACGGTATTTGCGTCGGTCCAGGACATAGTTCCTCAAGGATGAATTATGAATGATGAATAACAGGGATACCGCAGAGTGCGGGGACTCTGGGATAATGATAAATAGTTTTATAATCCCCCCTGCCCCCCTTTAGAAAAGGGTGGAAAGCGTTAAGTCCCCCTTTCTTAAAGGGGGATTTAGGGGGATTATGTTTTTTCCATCATTAGTGAGTCATATCGACTGTTATCTCTATACATTTAGAGATAAACTGTTTTGTGAATTACCTGCAGCAGACTCTGCGACACTTTTGCACAAGCCCCCAGAACCCAGCCCCCAGCTACTCCGTCAAGCGGCAGACCACACTGGCTAAGAGATTGGTGTTGGGCTGGACGTTCTGCACTAAAATAGTTTGATTCACGCCGTTGCGGCGCACGTAAACATTGTAAGTGCCGGAGGCGGGATAATAATTGGCGTAAACCGCCAGCCGGTCTCCGGCGCTGAAGGTTATAGCTCCGGTCGCTTCGTGCATACTGGCGCCGTCGAAAACCTGCAGACCCAGGAGTTGCCCGTCGTAAAGCATAGGGTATCCGTCCCCTCCCACGCCGCCTGCGCCCTTGAGGTAGCCGCTTGAGGTGGTCACCGTGTCGCTGAAGCAGAGCGCAATCAGCGACTGCCGGCTTTTAAGGTAATTCAGGGTTTGATTTACGGTCATTTGTATCAATCCAGTTTGATAGATTAAGCTGTATTGACGATTATCTGTCGTGGCGCAGGGTCTCCGCACCCTGCGCCATATGCCTATAAATCAATTGGCTGCAGTCGATAGCGGAGAGTCGACAGCATAGCAGCATCTCTGTAGGGATTTGATTAATCAAATCCCTACAGCATATTCCATAATAACAATTATTTGGTGTCGGGTGCGGGGACTCGACACCACGGTTTTATCAGCCTCGTTATCCTTCACTGGCGTAATCGCTGAGGGCGACGGCTTCGTCCACCAGGATGGAGAAGACCGATTCCTTGGAGACGATGGCGGATTCCAGCTTCTGGGAAATCACCTTTTCCGCTTCAATCATCAAGGGCTGGCTCACTGATTCCCGGATAGCGAAACGCTTATCCAGCGCCGCCAGAATATTCTCCTCGGCGTGAGGCGCTACCACCATTTTCGCGTTCACCGGGCGGAAGGCGCGGTAATCGCCGGTGCGGGCGAACAGTTCCGATTCGCGCCAGCTCAGCGGGTCCTGGAACTGGCTCATATTGAGGATGACTTCGACATCGCTCTTTTTCGCCAGGATGTGGGTCATCTGCGCCGGGACCTGAAAGGAAGCCGCCAAGTGCACCAGGTCGGAGAACGCCAGGGTTCCGGGAGTGCCGGTGAAAACGTCGGTGGCTCCGGGGGAAGTGCCGTCGCCATTGACGATGAGGTCGTAGATGTCGTCGATTTCATCGTAGGCGATTTGCGCGCCCACCCACCAGAGGAAGTTTTTGAACTCGGTGAGGCGCTGGTTTTTCACCACTTTATAGGTGAAGTCGAAGCGTCTGCCTTTATCCTTGATGATCAGTTCCTTGTCGCGGTAAGCAAGTTTGACCGCAGGATAGGCGGCGGCTTCTTCCTTCAACGCCAGCGATTTTTGCGCTTCGGTGGTTTTGAAATAGACCGGCCTCACCGAAGGCCCGCTGGCGGGGGCGGAGACGGCGATGATTTCTTCGGGGTCCTGCACCATTTTGTAGCCGCGGCGGATTTCGCGCATCAGCAGTTCCGCCGAAAGAATCATCCCCCTGCTTACGAAAAATTCGTCTACGGTGATGGCGTTGGCTCCCGACACCGGGAGGTCGAGGACATAAAGCAGTCTCTCGAAGGCGTCCAGCGGCGCAGCGACATCGCCCCGCTCGTTCCGGGGGCTGGGGTCCAGCTCCTCTAAATATTCCGACAGGGAAACTCCCCGTTCCTGCGCTTCCCGATACCAAGCTAAAGACCCGGTGCGGGAGAGTTCCGACACCTTGTCTTTCAGGCTGTTGGCGCGTGATAAATCCAGATTCATTAAAAATTCTCCTATATTCTGGTTTATTGGTTGCTGGTTACTCGTTGCTGGTTACTCGTTGCTGGTTACTCGTTGCTGGTTACTCGTTACTCGTTACTCGTTGCTGGTTTGTCCGCTTGACAGTAAGCCTTAAAATGTCATTGCGAGGACGCCGCAGGCGGACGAAGCAATCGGTTTCTTCTTAAGTATCCACCCGATTGCTTCACTTCGTTCGCAATGACAAACTCAGTCTTACTGATTTCAAACAGATTGTGCGGCGGACTTTCTGACTTGCAGACTTGTTGACTTGCGGACTTCCTATCCCAGCCACACGTCGCAGGTCTCGTTTTCGGCATCCAGGGCTATGACCTGGCCGCGGCAGAGGTGTCCTCCGGCGGGGATGCTGTCCGAAGCGGTGGCTTTCTTCACTTCGCCCGCGCCTTCGACCTCGACCATACCGTTTAGGGCGGGGGCGGCGTCCGCGTCATAATTAAACCGCGCCACGCCTCGGGCTTGAACGGTGCAATAGGCGGGGATGGAAGTGCCGGACTGCAGCTCCTCCGACACGGCGATGACCTTGCCGAACAGCTTATCTCCGTCAGCGCCCATCCCGACCTCATTGTTGCCGGAGATGACGCAGGCGGTGAAATTGTTGTCCAGGTCGGTCTGATTGAAATCTTTGCCGGCGGACGCGTCCACCGCCATAGTCAGCAGACCCGAGGCGCCCACGCCTTCGTTGTCCACGATGAATTGACTTGACATAACGACTCCTGAATGATGAATTGTGAATTATGAATGGTGAATTATGAATGCTATAATAAAAAGTCTCATTTTATAACCAGATATCACTACTGTCCCAACTTTTAGTCTAATAAAGACAATTGATTAGGATTTAT